>CAYYLW010000097.1:0-10178 GCA_964472465.1 uncultured Oscillospiraceae bacterium
GGACATGCAGCAGCGGCAGGACCATATGGCCCTGGTGCTGGATGAATATGGCGGTTTTTCGGGCGTGGTGACCATGGAGGACATCATTGAGGAGATTGTGGGGAATATCTACGATGAGTTTGACGCCCCCGATGAGCCTGAGATATTGCAGCTAGAAGAAAACCTGTGGCGAATTACGGGCGACACCGATATTGAGGATATAGAGGACGAACTGGATGTAAACCTGCCCGAGGACAGGGAGTATGATTCCCTGGGGGGGCTGGTGTTCAGCACCTTGAACGCCATACCGGACGACGGCGAGCGCGTGACGGTGGACACCGAGGGCCTGCACATTGAAACCGGCCCCATTGAGGACCACCACGTGGAGTGGGCCATGGTGAGCGTGCTGCCCCAAGAGGAAGAAGCCGAAGAGGGCGGAAAGACAAAAACGGAAAATGGGAAGTGAAGGAGAGGCGTCTTCGTATAAAAAACGCACTCCATTCTGCAAGAATTTTTCTCAGGTTTCTCGGTTGTTGCGTCCTGTGCTCACACCCTTTTACAATTGCCAAAAACAAAAAGACCCAAAAGAGTTTTCCTCTTTGGGTCTTTTTAATGCGCGGGTTTTTACGAAGCCCGTATTAGGCTCGATAGAAGAACCCGGCGTCTAGGCCATGGTGAGCTTGGCGCGCGGGGGGGCCGCCACGGGGTGCTTGACAATGTGCACCGCATGGTCGGCGCCTTCCAGGCGCTCGCGGGCCACGGCAATCATCAGTTTGATGCGGTTTTCCTGGTTCACCAAGGTGGCGCTGGGGTCATAGTCAATGGGGGTGATGTTGGTTTCGGGGTGCAAAGCGCGGATCTTGGAAATCATCCCCTTGCCCACCACGTGGTTGGGCAGGCAGCCAAAGGGCTGGGCGCACACGATGTTCGGGTAGCCGCTTTGTACCAGTTCCATCATCTCACTGGTGAGCAGCCAGCCTTCGCCCATTTTGGCCCCGCGGCCCACCACGCCCTCGCCCAGCTTCTTCACCTCGCTGAACAGTGCCGGGGCGTGGAGTTTGTCTTTAAAACGGCGGATGGCCCCCACCATCAGGGTTTCGCGGGTGGCAATGAAGCCGGAGATGGTCTCCACCACCTTGCGGTAAAAGGCGCTGCCGCCATACAGCCGCACGTCCTCGGCCATGTTCTCCACACAGTACTGGATAAAGCCCGTAAGCCCGGGCAGGTTCACTTCGCAGCCCTCACGCGCCAAGAATTTTTCCAGGCCGCTGTTGCCCAGGGGGCTGTATTTCACGTAAATTTCCCCCACCACGCCCACTTTTACCTTGGGTACCTTGGTAACGGAAAGGGCGGCAAAATCGGCGGCGATGGCCTCAAAATTTTGGGCCATCTCACGCTTGCTGATACCGTGTTTCTCGGCAAACTGGGCGTTCAGGGCCTGCTGCCAGCGGGCCACCAGGCGGTCGGTCTCGCCGGGGGTGTTTTCATAGGGGCGCTGCTGGTTGGCAAGGCTCATCAGTTCGTCGCCATACAGGCAGGCGGCCAGGGTTTTGCGCAGCATGGGAAGGTTGAACTGGAAGCCGGAATCCTTCTCTAGGCCCGAGAAATTCAGGCTGGCCACCGGCACACCGGGAAAGCCTGCCTTCACAAGGGCCTTGCGCAGCAGGTGGATGTAGTTCGAGGCCCGGCAGCCGCCCCCGGTTTGGGTGATGAGCAGCGCGGTGGTGCTCGGGTCATACCGGCCGCTTTTCAGCGCGTCGATGAATTGCCCAATCACCAAGAGGGCGGGGTAACAGGTGTCATTGTGCACATATTTTAAGCCCTCCTGCGCCACTTCGGGCCCGCCGTTTTCCAGCACCTCTATACGGTAGCCGTCCTGGCGGAAGATTTCGGCAATCATGGCAAAATGCACCGGGGCCATCTGCGGAATCAGCATGGTGTGGGTGCTTTTCATCTCGGCGGTAAAACGGGGATAGCTGCTTGGCTCTGTCATGTGGGGATGCTCCTTCTAAAATGGAACCGGTGGATGGGCGGTGCAAACCAGAGTAGGGGCTGTGCTCGGCCTTTTTGCCGTGGCCCAGCGGGTGGCTAGGCGGTTTCGGCTGGGGCGGGGCCGCTTATTCTGGGGATATCGGTGTCCAGCGCGGCAAACAGGCTGCGCAAACGGATATTCACGGCCCCCAGGTTCGCAATTTCGTCTATTTTAATCTGGGTGTATAGCTTGCCGTGCTCGCTGAGAATCTCCTTCACCTCATCGGTGGTCACGGCGTCCAGCCCGCAGCCAAAGCTGACCAGTTGTACCAGGTTCATGTCTGGCTGGCGGGCCACATACTGCGCCGCCGCGTACAGCCGCGCGTGGTAGGTCCACTGGTTCAGCACGCTGGCCGGGGCTTTTTCGCCCAGGTGGCATACCGAATCTTCGCTCACCACGGCGGCCCCCATGGCGGTAATCAATTTTTCTATGCCGTGGTTGATCTCGTTATCCAGGTGGTAGGGCCGCCCGGCCAACACGATGATGGGCCGCCCCTCGGCGCGGGCCTTGGCCACCACCTCTTCGCCGCGTTTTCGCACCCGGGCCAGGTAGGCGTCGTATTCGGCATAGGCCCCCTTGATGGCGCTTTTGGCCTCGGCGGCGGTGATGCCAGGCCAATATTTCTGCAAGATGGCGGTGAATTTTTTGGTAAAATCCGCCGGGCGGTGGATGCCGATATAGTCGTAGATAAAGCGTTTGTTGTCAAGTTCCGCGCAACTGGCGGCAATCACCTCGGGGTAATAGGCCACCACCGGGCAGTTGTAGCAGTTATCGCTCATCCCCTCGTCTATATTATAACTCATACAGGGGTAGAAAATCGTGTCGATACCCTCCTGCATGGCCAGGGCGTGGATGTGCCCGTGCATCAATTTGGCGGGGTAGCACACCGTGTCGCTGGGGATGGTGCCCTGCCCGGCAAAATACAGCTTGCGGGTGCTGCGGGGGCTTTTGATCACCTCAAAGCCCAGGGCGGTGAACAGGCTGTGCCAGAAGGGCAGGGTCTCGAAAAAGTTTAAGCCCATGGGCAGGCCCAGTTTGCCACGGGGGCCAGGTTTTGGCGCGTAGGCGTCTAAAAGGGCTTGCTTGTACTCGTACAAATCCAGGGGGTTACCGGCCTCCCGGCGGGTAACGGGGCGGTCGCACCGGTTACCGCTGATGAATTTGCGCCCCCCGTCGAACAGGTTTACCGTGAGGTTGCAGTGGTTTGTGCACAGCCCGCAGGAAGCCGTGGTGACCTTGTGGCTGAACTGTTCCAGCTCCAGGGGGCTAAGAAGGCTGCTGGCGGCGGTGGCCCCGGCTTTACGGCGGCCATACAGCGCCGCGCCAAAGGCCCCCATCAGCCCGGCAATGGCGGGGCGAATCACCTCCATGCCCATCTCTTTTTCAAAGGCGCGCAGTACGGCATCGTTCAAAAAGGTGCCGCCCTGCACCACCACTTTCTGGCCCAATTGTTCCGGCCCGCTGGCGCGGATGACCTTGTACAGGGCGTTTTTCACCACGCTGATGGCCAGCCCTGCGGAGATATTTTCGATGGAGGCGCCGTCCTTCTGCGCCTGTTTCACCGAGGAGTTCATGAACACGGTACAGCGGCTGCCCAGTTCCACCGGGGCATCGCCAAACAGGCCCAGTTTCGCAAATTCCTTCACGTCCTGGCCCAGGGCCTCGGCAAAGGTCTGCAAGAAGCTGCCACAGCCCGAAGAGCAGGCCTCGTTTAAAAAGATGTCGCTCACCGCGCCATTCTCGATGCGAAAGCACTTCATGTCCTGCCCGCCGATGTCGATGATGAAATCCACCTCTGGCTGGAAATGGCGAGCCGCCGCGAAATGGGCCATGGTTTCCACCAGGCTGTAATCGCAGCGCAAAGCCTCCCGGCACAGCATCTCGCCATAGCCGGTGGTGGTGGCCGAGGCAATGGTCATGCCCGGGGCCTTTTCATACAGTTCCATCACCACCGCCCGCAGCACCGGCACGGGGTTGCCGCTGTTGGGCTGGTAGCTTTGGTGCAAAAGCTGGCCCTCGTCGCCCAGCAGCACGGTTTTCAGGGTGGTGCTGCCCGCGTCTATGCCCAGGTGCGCCCGCCCGGTGTAGCCTTCCAGTTGCCCGGCGGGCACGTCGGCCCGCTGGTGGCGGAGCAGAAACTCGTCATATTCCTGCTGGCTGGCAAACAGGGGCAGGGTATGCTGGAACTGCCCCGTCCCGGCGGCGGCCCCGGCCAATTTTTCCCGCAGGGCCCCCAGGGTGAAGCTTTCGTCCGCGGCCAGCGCTGCGCCAATGCACACAAAATGCAGGCTGCTGCGGGGCAGAATGCCCGTCAGTTTCAGCACCTTATCGAACGCGGCGCGAAGCTCGCTTAAAAAGGTGAGCGGGCCACCCAGATAGAGCACGTTCCCTTGAATGGGCCGCCCCTGGGCCAGCCCCGCCACCGTTTGGTTCACCACTGAATACAGGATGGAAGCCGCCACATCCTCCACCCGCGCACCCTGGTTGATAAGCGGCTGCACGTCTGTTTTGGCAAACACCCCGCAGCGGCTGGCGATGGTGTATATTTTTTCTTTTTGCCGGGCCTTCTCGTTCAGCTCGTCCGGGGAGATTTTGAGCAGGGTGGACATCTGGTCGATAAACGCGCCGGTGCCCCCCGCACAGCTTCCGTTCATCCGCACTTCCATGCCCCCGGAGAGGAAGAGAATCTTGGCGTCCTCGCCGCCCAGTTCAATCACCACATCGGCGTCCGGCGCCAGGCTGCGGGCGGCCACACGGGTGGCAAACACCTCCTGCACAAAGGGCACCCCGCAACTTTCGGCAAAGCCCATACCGGCCGAGCCGGAGATGGCGGCCTGCATTTCCACCTGGCCAAATTCCTCTTCCAGCCCGCGCAATAGTTCGGCGGCCTTTTCGGCCACGTGGGAGAAGTGCCGCTCGTAGCGCTCAAGCAGAATTTCGCCCTCGGCGCTTAGCACCACACACTTGATGGTGGTGCTTCCAATATCCAACCCAAGGCGCAGCTTGCGCGTGCCAGGGCTTAACTCTATGGGTTTGTTGGGTTTCAATATCTTGCCTTCCTACGTTATACCACGCGTCTTCCGGCCCTGCCGCGCCGCCACACCGCAGTGTGCTGCAAACAAACGGCCCGCCGGGGGGATATACCTCCCCATGTTTTATTCTTATTACAATGTCAATCATAGCACAGCTTTGTGAATAAAGAAAGGCAGGGGGGGTAAAATTGTGAAGATGCTGTAAGCGGCGGCTAATTGAGAGAGATTTTTTGTGCGAGAGGAGCAGGAAGGGGGAAAGGCGGCGCGCCCTTGCGCGGCAAAGGGGCTTTGTGCTATACTTCTGTTTGTGAACAACCGAATAAGCCCGTGCAATGCACACTGTGCCGGTGCCTTTTGTAGGCGCTGTGGGAACGCGGATGAAAATTCCGGACTATCCCAGTAACCGGGAAGGGGCCGCGGTAGGAGGATGCCAAGTCGGGAGACCTGTTGCGCGAAGGGTGGTTTTGGCGGGGGAGACCCTTGCCAGAATGCCCTGTGGAAAGATCTCCTGGGGAAGGGACGGCATGGGCCGCTTTTTTTGCGTGCCATAAGCAGCCTTGAACGGTGCTTACTTGCCTTTGTATGGCCCCCTACAGGAGGGGCCGTTTTTTGTTGGCCTTGCACGGGCGGCACACATGAAGGAGGAACAAACATGAACAGCAAGAAGATCATCCCGGTTTGCCTGGCGCTATTTTTGGCCGCCAGCGTGCTGGCCGGCTGCACCAGCGCTTCGTCGGCTGCGGCACCCAGCCAAAGCGTGGCGGCTTCGTCTGCGGCGGCCTCTGTGGCCCAAAGCAGCACGTCCATGGCGGAAAACGCCCTCTCTGTCACCGATATGAAAGGCCGCACCGCCACCCTAGAAGCCCCTGCCACCAAGGTGGTGGCCCTTTCGGCCGCCGATTGCGAGATTGTGTACGCGCTGGGCGCGGGCGAGGCCATGGTGGGGCGCGGCGAATACTGCAATTACCCCGCAGAGGCTGAAAGCCTGCCCGTGGTGCAGTCTGGCAGCGAGACCAACGTGGAAAAAATTATTGAACTGGGGCCGCAGGTGGTGCTGATGAACACCATGGGGCAAACCGTAGAGCAGGTGGAGCAACTGGAAAAAGCGGGCATTGTGGTGCTGGCCAGCGAAGCCACCGATATTGAGGGCGTGTATGAAGCCATTACCATGATTGGCGCGGCGCTGGGCAAAGACAGCGAGGCCCAGGCCATGGTAACCAGCATGAAGGATGGTTTTTCCGCCCTGGCCCAGCCTGCGGCGGCGCAGGGGGAAGCCAAAACGGTGTACTTTGAGGTATCGCCTTTGGAATACGGCCTGTGGACGGCGGGCGGCGGCACCTTTATGGACGAGATTGCCAGCCTGCTGGGGCTGGAAAACGCCTTTGTCGATGTGACGGGTTGGGCGGAGATATCGGAGGAGCAGGTGCTGGAACGCAACCCAGATTACATCGTAACCATTGCCATGGATTTTGGGGAGGGCCCCAGCCCCGATGAGGAAATTATGGCGCGGGCTGGCTGGCAGGGCCTTGCCGCCGTGCAAAATGGAGACGTGTTTGCCATCAGCGAAGATGAGCTCTCCCGCCCCGGCCCGCGTTTGGTAGATGGCGCGGCGGCGCTTGCTGCCGCGGTACAGGGTGGCGCTTCGGCCAGCAGTGCCGTGCAAAGCGGCAGCCAGGCTGCCTAAACACACCGGGTAAAAAGGCAGGAACAGCACCGCGGGCATAGCCTACGGTGCTGTTTTGTTTATGGCAATTTTCACACAAATAAACTGGGAATATTGTTTGTTCTGTGCCGATGCCACCCTTAGACAAAGGGACGGTATCATGGTATACTTAAACTTGTTTAGAACGATGAAGGAATGTTTTTGCAGTACGATTTTTTATAAGCGGTGCCGCCCGGAGAATACAGGACCTGCCGCTGCGCGCGAAAGCGCGCGGGGGGCCGTGGCCAGCGCCAGCGAGGGAGGTGGGGTTTTTTGCCTGCACAGGGCCTTTCTTTTGTGTTTGAAATTTTGCTGTATGTGGGCCTTGGCCTGCCGCTGCTGAACCTGATTCTGGGTGCTTTTTCCGCGGCCCACGGGGGGGCCAGCGCTGGCGCGGAAGCCGCCGACGCGCTAGAAGGCGCAGACGCTTTGGACGCCGACGCCCCTGACCTGCCCGAAGCGGCCGATGCGCCGGGGGGAGAGGCGGGCTGCGAAGTGGAGAAGGTGTCGCCTTTCCGCTTCAACGTGTATTGCCTGTGTCTTTCCCTGGTGGTGCTGGGGGCCACGGGTATCTACGCCACCAACAAGCTTACCGGCCTTGCGCTGGTGCTCACCCTGGCGGGGGGGCTGGCCCTGGCGCTGGCGGCTTATTTTCTGCTGTACCGCTTTGTGGTGCGCCCCTTGCAAAAAAACAAGGCGCCCGCGCTTAGCATGCACAGCCTGCTGCACCGGCATGCCACCGTCAGCTTTCCCATTTTGCAAAACCGCCCCGGTAAAATAGAAACGGTGGACGCCGTGGGGGCGGCCATTTCCTACAGTGCAGAGTTAGACCCTGACATTTGTAAGGTGGAACGCATTGAAGAAGGCGAGGAGGTGATTATTACCGATATCCAGCCGAAGACACATCTCTGCTATGTTATGCCGGCACACTATAACCCATTATCCACTGAGGAGGAGCACGAATGAGCGCCATTATCTCAAGTCCACTCATCATCGCCGTTATCATCCTGCTAGCCGTATTGCTGGTTACTTTTTGCATTGTGCGGGCATGGAAAAAAATCCCGTCTGACAAGGCGGCCGTCATCGTGGGCCTGGGAAGCCCCAAGGTGGTGCACGGAGGCGGCACCATGGTGATACCCGGTTTGCAACGTATTGATACCATCACCCTGGAAAACATACAAATTAACGTGTCTATTAGCAAAACAAAAACCCGCCTGGGCGTTCCCATCAACGCCAACGGCGTGCTGATTGTGAAGGTGAAGGCCGAGGAGGAAAGCATCAAAACCGCCGTGCAGCAGTTTAGCTGTAACAGCGAGCAGGAGACGCGGCAATCCATACGCGATATCGTGATGGAGGTGGCCACGGGCAAGCTGCGCGAGATTGTCTCCCGCATGAGCGTGGAGGAGTTGTATGACGACCGCGAGAAGTTCTCCGCCGACGTGCAGAAGGTGGTGGAGACCTCGCTGGGCACCATGGGCCTTGAAATCAAGTCGTTCACCATCAACGATATTTCCGATGATGAAGAATACATTGCCTCTTTGGGCAAAGAGCAGATTGCCAAGGTGAAGGCGCAGGCCGCCATAGCCGAGGCGGACGCCGCCAAAGAGCAGGCCATCAAAACGGCCCAGGCCGCCAAAGAGCAGCAGGTGCAAACAGCCGAGGCTGTGCGCGCCGGGCGAGAGGCGCAACTGCTGGCCGATACCGACATTGCCAAAGCGGAAAAAGAAAAACAGCTAAAAGTGGAGACCTACCGCAAGGAATCAGAGACCACCCGCGCCATCTCCGACGCCGCCTATCAAATCCAGGCAAACATCACCTCCAAAGAGGTGATGAACACCCAGATGGACGCCAAGATTTTGGAGAAGAACCGCCAAAAAGAGGTGACCGAAGCGGATGTGCAGGTGCGCATTTCGGAAGAGCGCAAGAACATAGAGCTGGCCCAAAGCCAGGCCGAGCGCGCCAAAGCCGAATTGATGGCCACCGTGATTGAGCCCGCCCAGGCCAACAACGAAAAACGCCGCCTGGATGCCGAGGCGAAGAAATTTGAGGACATTGCCCAGGCCCAGGCCGAGGCCGAAAAGCTGAAACTGGAGGGTGAGGCGCAGGCCAAGATTACCGAGACCCAAGGCCAGGCACAGGCCAGGGTGACGGAAGCGCAGGGCCAGGCCGAGGCGGACGCCATACGCGCCAAGGGCCTGGCGGAAGCGGAGGCCCTGGAGAAAAAGGCCGAGGCCCTGGCCAAGATGAACGAGGCGGGCAAGCTGCAAATCATGGCCGACATTCTGCCCGAACTGGCCAAGGCCGTGGCCGCGCCCTTTGCCAGCATTGATAAAATTACCATTGTGGGCAGCAGCGGCCAAGGGGGCAACGGCGTGGCCGACGTGGCAGGCTACGTGGCAGGCGGCCTTACCGCCGTGAGCGAGGCCCTGCAAGAGACCATCGGCTTTGACCTAAAAGAGGTATTGCGGGCCAAAACCTTCGAGGGCCAGGTGACCAAAAATGTGCATGTGACAGGGCAACTGCCCACCGTGCCGGTGGCCCATGAGCCCCAGGCGCAAATACCCGCCGCGCCGCCGGTAGCCAGCACGCCGCCAGAATAGAGGCCGAGACAAAAGCCCAAAAACCGGCATAAAACACAACAGCCGAAAAAATAGCCCGGAGAGACGTAAAACACAAGTCTCTCCGGGCGTTCTTGCCTAGGAGGGTTATTCCTGGGGAACTTCCCGCATCAGCGCCACATATTGTTCGGCGTGGTGGATGTTTTGAGCCTGTTCCTCCGGCGTAAGGGCACGCTGTACTTTGGCAGGGCGGCCAAAGGCCAGGTGGCCGTCGGGAATGACGGTGTTCTCGGTGACCAAACTGCCCGCGCCCACCAGGCTGCACTTGCCAATTTTGGCCCCGTTCATCACGATGCTGCCCATGCCAATCAGTGCGCCGTCGCCTATTTGGCAGCCGTGCAAAATACACAGGTGCCCCACGGTGACGTTTTCGCCAATATACAGAGCCGCGCCGTTTGTGTTGGGGGCGTCGGTGTGGCAGATGCTACCATCTTGGATATTGGTGCCCCGGCCCAACCGGATAGGCCCCATGTCGCCACGCAGCACCACGTTGGGCCAAATGCCGCAATCCTCGCCTATCTCCACGTCTCCCATCACAACAGCGCCTTGCATCACCAGGGCCGTGGGGGCAATTTTGGGTTGTTTCATGCTGTCATCCTCCCGTGTTCCAAACATTCTAGTGGTTTTCTTTGGCAAGTTCTGCCATGCGGCGGGCGCTTTCCACCGCTGCCTGCATCACCGTGGCGCGGAAGGCCCCGGCCTCCAGTGCGTGTACCCCGGCAATGGTGCCGCCGCCCGGGCTGGTGACGCTATCTTTTAAAACGCCGGGGTGCCAGCCGGTTTGCAGCTGCATTTCCCCGGCCCCGGCCAGGGTT
>CAYYLW010000098.1:0-10135 GCA_964472465.1 uncultured Oscillospiraceae bacterium
TCTACCGCGTTGATGAAATTGATGATGTTGATCATGGCGCGGTAGGGCAGGGCGCTGGTGATGTCGCCGGCCACAGCGTCGGGCAGGGTGGGTTTCACGTTGGATTTGCTCAGTTCCTCCGCCCAGGTGCGCTTGCCGTCCAAGATATCGCCATAGCGCTGCACCAGGATATGTCCGTCGCCCAGCATGTTGGTGAGTTCCCCTATTTTTTGCGCATAGGCGATGGGCTGGTTGAAGGGGTAGCTGAAATTGTGCGAACAGAGGATGGCAAGGTTGGTGTTTTGGCTTTTGAGGTCTTTATACGAATGGCCGTTTACCACGGCCAGGTCGTTGTCATAGTTTTCCTGCGAGACGAAGCCCCCGGGGTTTTGGCAGAAGGTACGTACCTTGTTTTTAAATGGCTTTGGGTAACCGATGAGTTTCGATTCATACAGAACGTTGTTCACGTCCTCCATCACCTCGTTGCGCACCTCCACCCGCACGCCGATATCCACCGTGCCGGGCTGGTGGGCAATGTCGTGCTGGGCACACATTTTTTCCAGCCAGTCGGCCCCGCGCCGCCCGGTGGCAATCACGGTGTTTTGCGCTTCGATATCAAAGGTATCGCCGGGCTTGCCCGCCTTGTAAACCCGCACACCTTTGCACAGGTTGCCGCTCAGCATCAAGTCACTGCATTCGTGGCCAAACAGAATTTCCACCCCGTTTTCCATCAGGTGGTTTTGGATGGAGAGATACAGTTCCTGCGCCTTTTCGGTGCCCAGGTGACGGATGGGGCAATCCACCAGTTTTAGGCCCGCTTGGATAGCCCGCTTGCGTATTTCTTTGGTTTTTTCCTCGTTCCCCACGCCCTCTACGGCGGTGGTGGCGCCAAAATCTAGGTAGATTTTGTCGGTGTAGTCGATGAGTTTCTGGGCTTCATCCGTGCCCACTAGGTTGGGGAACTCGCCCCCCACCTCATAGCTGAGGGAGAGCTTGCCGTCTGAAAAGGCCCCCGCGCCTGAAAAGCCGGTGGTGATGTGGCAGAAGGGTTTGCACTGCACACAGTTGCCGGTTTTGTTTTTGGGGCAGGCCCGTTTTTGGATGGGGCTGCCTTTTTCCACCATAATGATGTGTTTTTTACTGCCCTGCCGCAGCATTTCCAGTGCGGTAAAAATACCCGCGGGGCCTGCGCCGATAATGACAACGTCGGTTTTCATCTGGCATCCGTCCTTTGCGTTAGAAAACAGCCGTGATAGGGCTGCTTTATGGTTTTGCATAACTTAAATAGTATAGCATATTGTGGCCCAAATGGCAAAATCCGCCCTGGTTTTTTTCCCAGGGCGGATGGATTTAGAAACATGGGTGAGGGCAGGGGGCACTTTACTCGAACAGGGCCTCCCGCAGCACTTCGCACACGGTGGGGTGGGGGAACACCAGTTTTTGGATATCCCCAATGGGCATGGCGGTTTCCACCATCATCCCCGCGCCGTAGATGATTTCCCCGCAGTAGCTGCCAACCATATGTACGCCCAGCAGCACCTGGCGCTTTTGGTCCACCACCAGTTTACAAATGCCGTCGCCGCCCTCCACCTCGGCCAGGTAACGGCCAGAAAAGCGCATGGAAACATTGATCTCCTCGGCCTCAAACCCGGCGGCCTGGGCGGCTGCCAGGGTGTAGCCCACGCTGGCCACTTCGGGGTTTGTGTAGATGACAGAGGGGATGGCCTCGTAGTGCATGCTGTCCTCAAGGCCCAGCATGTCGGCCACGGCTACCTCGCTTTCGCGGTAGGCGGTGTGGGCCAGCATGCTTTTGCCGTTGATATCCCCCGCCGCCCACACGCCGGGTACATTGGTGTGCATCTTTTCGTCTGTCAGCACGGCGCCGCGCTCGGTGGCAATGCCCAAGGATTCCAGGCCCAGCCCCTCGCAGGCTGCCCGCCGCCCAATGGAAAGCAGCACCTTCTCTGCCTGCACACTGTGGCTCTCGCCGTCTTTTTCATAGTGGACAGTGCCGCCGTTTACGCCCGTCACCTTGCAGCCCAGGCAGAAGGTAACGCCGCGTTTTTTAAGGTTTTTTTGCAAAATGGCGCTAATTTCATCGTCGGTGGGCCCGGCAATCTTATCCAGCATTTCCACCACGGTTACCGCGGCGCCAATATCATTAAAATACCCGGCCATCTCCAGGCCAATCACCCCGCCGCCAATCACCACCAGTGAGGCGGGCGCTTCGGTGAGGGATAGAATTTCCCGGTTGGTAAGCACGGCGCCGTTTTCTATACCCTCTTTCACGCCGGGGATGGGCGGCACCACCGGCACAGAGCCAGCGGCTATCAGCAGTTTTTTGGCCGCATAGCGCTCTTCGCCCGCCTGCACCAAAAACAGTTCGCCCTCTTTTCCCTGCAACACGGCCTCGGCGTTTATCACAGGTACCTCGTTGTTTTTTAGCTTGGACGCCACGCCAGACACCAGCATTTTCACCACTTTGTCTTTGCGCTTCACCACTTTGGCGTGGTCTATCTGGGCGTTTTCGGTGGTCACGCCATATTTATCCCCGTGTAGGGCGTATTGGTAGACCTTGGCGGAATGCAAAAAAGCCTTGGAGGGGATGCAGCCCTCGTTTAGGCAAACGCCGCCCAAAGCGCGTTTTTCCACCACGGCGGTTTTCAGCCCGCCCGCCGCGGCCCGCTCGGCGGCAAGATACCCCGCCGGGCCACCGCCAATAATCATCAAATCAAAGTTTTCCATGAAGTTCCTCCCTTTGCTTTGCCTGCCAAAGGGGCGTGCAGGCCACGTACAGTTTGCATTATACTGCACTGTGCACCCCCGGTGCAAGGCCTTGAGTGGTTAAGTTTTCCACAAAGGGGTGTTAAAATTTCGTCAATCCCGCGGGCTGATGTTGTACACAGGCAAAGGGGAGGGAATATGTACGGTTGCCGTTTGCCACGCGGCACACCACCTACCCGCAAAAGTAAGGCCCGCGGGCGCCGTTTAACGCGGCCTTCTGCCGCCGTAGCAGAAACACGCAGAACACCATGGCCGCCAGGAGAATACCCAGCAAGGGGGCCATGGCAGAAAAATGGAAACTCTCCGCCGTCATCATGGTATAGCCCCAGGCGGCGGGGAACAGTTTCCCTGCCATCTCTAGGCCTTTGGGAAGCAATGAGGCCGGGAACATGATGCCCGAGAGCATGATGGAGGGCAGAAAGATGAGCTGGGAAACCATGGTGAGCCGGGACTGGTTTTTGAGGGCGAGGCCCAAAACGCTTCCCACGCTGAGAGAAACGGCTATGAATAGAAGAAGAGAGACAAAATATAGGGGGAGGTTGGATGGCAGGGCCGCGTCAAACGCGAGGGGCGCGACGGCAAACAGAATCATGCTCATCACAAACAGATGGAAAAAGGCCGAGAGGAACAGGGTGGCCAAACCAAAGGGGAGGGGCACGCCGTTGGCCTGGTAAGCCTTTTTGATATCGCTGGCGTAGACATCCACCAGGGAGGGGGGCAGGCCAATCAGCGCGCCCATGGAAACCCCCATCACCGTCATTGCCTGGATGAGGGTGTTTTTTGCCTCGGGGTTCAGCGCAGTGAAAATGCCGCCCATCAGCGCAAAAAACAAGAGGGGGACGACATAGCAGGTGATGAGAAGAGTTTTGCTGCGGATATCCAGCTTGCATTGCAGTGCGGTGCCGTATAAAAACGCGCTCATGGCCTGTGGCCTCCCGTCATGGAGATGAAGTGCTGTTCCAGTGTGCCCCTGTCGATTTGAATATCCAGCACAGGGGTTTGCTGCTGCCTGAGTGTCTCCAAAGCGGCCAGCAAACAGTCGCCGATATTGTCCGTCTCCAGCTTTTGCTCGCCACCCGCCGTTTTGATGCAGATGGCGTAGTGTGTGCCAATGGCCCGGTTCAGCTCGTCCACGCTGCCCACGAAGGAGATGGCCCCGCCGTGCAGGATGGCAATACGGTCACACAGTGTTTCCACCTCGGCCATATCGTGGCTGGCCAGCACAATGGTTTTGCCCTGGGCCTTTAGCTGGCGGATGTAGGTGTGCAGGGCGATTCTGCCCTCCACATCCAGCCCCGCCGTGGGCTCATCTAGGAACACGATGTCCGGGTTGCTGAGCAAGGCAAGGGCCAGGTGCAAGCGCCGTTTTTGCCCGGTGGATAGTTCCAGGTACTGTTTTTTGCCCAGTTCCTCTATGCCCAGTGTTTCCAGCATGGCGGGGTCTATGCTGGCGCGGTTCCACTTGGCAAACAGGCGAATGGCTTCCATGGGCCGGATGTGGGCTGGAAGGGAAGCGGATTGAAGCTGGATGCCCATCTTCCCGTTTACGGTGATGCGGCCACTGTCATACTTCCGCAACCCCTCCAGGCACTCTAAGGTGGTGGTTTTGCCCGCGCCGTTCACCCCCAGCAGCGCAAATATCTCCCCTTTTTGAATGAGGAGGTCTATCCCTTTCAGCACGGCAAGGGGGCCGTAGTTTTTGCATAGCCCCTCCACATGAATGGCGGTGTTCATTTGGTAGTCTCCTCTAAAGGGTCGTAGCCCTGTTTGGTAAAATAGACGTCCAGCGCGGCCTCAATATATTGGTTCACCAGGGCCATTTTTTCTTTACAGGCCCCCTCGGCCTTGTCGAAATCTCCCATTTCCATCAGCTTTGGCAGCATGGAAAGGTCGCCTTCGGTAAATTCCAGAATAATCTCCCAAAACTTTTTGGCCAGCTGCTGGCCCTGCTGGCTTTCGGGGGGTACCCCATGTTCATGAAGCCGTAAAACCTCATCGTTCAGGCTGCTGAATCGGCTCAAAAAATCAAGGCCACTCTCCCTGTCAAAACGGCTGCGGAGATAGTCCAGGGTCTCGTTATCAAAATGCTTGATGAGCCA
Organism: uncultured Oscillospiraceae bacterium; assembly: GCA_964472465.1. Lineage (GTDB taxonomy): Bacteria > Bacillota > Clostridia > Oscillospirales > Ruminococcaceae > JAAYCI01. Next base: position 4,863 of record CAYYLW010000098.1, read on the forward strand.
GTAATGCTCATTTTTCATTTGTAGGTTTACAATGATATCGGCGTATTTATTAAAATCCACCGTTTGCATTTGCAGCACCTCCGCTTGCAGCAGGCGAATTTCCCGCAGCGATTCTGTGAGGGTTTGCAGTTTACCTTCCAGTTCTGCGGCCTGCTGGGCCAGCATCTCCGCCACATCGGCAGGGCTATCCAGCGTGGGTACCCGGCTTTTGATATCCTCCAGCGAAAACCCCACGGATTTGAGCGAGAGGATTTGGTGAAGCTTGATGAGGTCCTTGCTGGTATACAGGCGACGCCCACCCTCGCTTTCTGCTGTGGGGGCAAGCAGCCCCAATGTATCGTAATATTGCAAGGTGCGCACGGTAATGTCCATCTTTTTTGCCAGTTCTCCCACCGTCATGTACCCCGGCGGTATGGCTCGGTGTTTTTCCATTGGCATTCCCTCCTGTATACCTATTGTAACTCATGCCCTTAGGTCACAAGCAAGCCTGTTTTCATAAATATTGGCGGGTTTTTGGGTGCCCATACGCGTGGCCCTCTTCTTTACACCGCAGGAACTGGCGGCAAGCCACCATATTCCGGTAGATTTTGCGGGTGGCCCATGCTACAATGGGCAAAGTACCAGCCTTTGAAAATGGTTTTTAGGAAAGGTGTGTTTTGGATGCAACTGGAAATGTTTTTGAATTTTGATGGAAACTGCCGCGAAGCGGCGGAATTTTATGCCCGGGTATTTCGCTCTCAGGTGCACAATGTGATGACCTATGCCGAGGCGCCGCCGGATGAAAATGGCCCAGTACCCGAAGCGGACAGAGACCGTGTGATGTATGCGGGCGTGCCCCTGGGCGGTACCTTGGTGATGATGATGGATATGCCCACGGGTTACCCTTTTACGGTGGGCAACAACATAAACCCCACCGTGAATGTGGAAGACAAGGAAGAACTAAGGCGGATGTTTGAGGAACTGAAAGAGGGCGGCGAGGTGATGATGGAGCCGCAGAAAACCTTTTTCAGCGAACTGTATTGCATGGTGAAGGATAAATACGGCATCCATTGGCATATTTTGTACTATGCGCCGGAAACCTAAACACAAAAAATCATCCCGGGCCTTTGTTTTGGCCTGGGATGATTTTTTTGTGTTCGATAAAAGTGGGGGTTAACCCAGCTTGCTCATATCAGGCAGGCCGGCAAAGCCCACTTCCAGTTCGGCGTCGGTGGGGATATAGTCCCGCATGGTGCCCTCCTGGAAGCTCATGTAGGCCTTCATGTCGAAATACCCGGTGCCGGTAAGGCCAAAGAGGATGGTTTTTTCTTCGCCGGTCTCCTTGCAGACCAGGGCCTCGTCAATGGCGGCCAGGATGGCATGGGCACTTTCGGGTGCGGGCAGCACTGTCTCGTATTTGGCAAACAGGGTGGCCGCTTTGAACACGGCGGTCTGCTCGGCGCTACGGGCCTCCATGTAGCCGCCATCGTACAGGGTGGAGAGGATGGGCGCCATACCGTGGTAACGCAGGCCGCCGGCATGGTTTGGTGCGGGCATGAAATCGGCCCCCAGGGTGTACATTTTGGCAAGGGGAGTGATGTGCCCGGTGTCGCAGAAGTCGTAGGCGAATTTGCCGCGTGTCATGCTGGGGCAAGAGGCAGGCTCCACCGCGATGAAACGGGGGTTGCCCGCGCCGGTAAGCTTGTCTTTCATGTAGGAGCAAATCAGCCCCCCCAGGTTCGAGCCGCCGCCCGCGCAGCCAATCACGATATCGGGGTATTCACCCAGCATATCCATGGCGGCCTTGGCCTCTACGCCAATCACGCTTTGGTGCAGCACCACCTGGTTCAGCACCGAGCCAAGCACATAGCGGCATTTGTCGGTGCCCACGGCTTTTTCCACCGCCTCGCTGATAGCGCAGCCTAGGCTGCCACCGGTGCCGGGGTGCTGGGCCAGAATAGCCCGCCCTATGTTGGTGGTTTCGCTGGGGCTGGGGATAACGTTGGCGCCATAGGTGCTCATCACGGCCTTGCGGTAGGGTTTTTGCTCATAACTCACCTTTACCATGTACACGCTTAAATCCACGCCATAGAATGCGCAAGCCATGGAGAGGGCGGTGCCCCATTGGCCGGCCCCGGTTTCGGTGGCCAGGGAGGTGAGGCCCTGTTGCTTGGCATAGTATACCTGGGCCGCCGCGCTGTTCAGCTTGTGGCTGCCGGAGGTGTTGTTCCCCTCAAACTTGTAGTAAATTTTGGCCGGGGTGCCCAGGGCTTTTTCTAGCTGGTAGGCCCGCACCAGGGGGGAGGGGCGGTACATCTTGTAGTAGTCAATAATCCCTTCGGGGATATCGATGTAGGGGGTTTCGTTGTCCAGTTCCTGCCGCACCAGTTCGTCGCAGAAAACCGGGGTCAAATCATCAAACCCCATGGGCTGGCCGGTGCCTGGGTGCAGCATGGGGGCGGGCTTTTCTTTCATAAAAGCCCGCAGGTTCAGCCACTGCTTGGGCATTTGGTCTTCGGTGAGGTAGGTTTTGTAAGGGATATTCATGGCGTTAGCCTCCTGTATATTGGGGCCGAAAGTGGCCGGATAGGTATATTCGGTTTTTTAAAAGAATGCCCGTGTGGGCCGCCATCGCCGTTCCACTCTCTTCATGTTGCAAGCTCCTTTTGTTGTAAGCTGGGAAGGTGTAAGCCGGGGACAATAAAAAAACTCCTGTCCCCGAAAGGGACAAGAGAGAAAACTCCTGCGGTACCACCCAATTTGGCGCTGGAAAGCGCCCACTTTTACGCACAAAACTATGCGCGCCGTTTGGATAACGGGTTCGGCTCTCCCCGTCGGGTACTACTCTTGCTTTCGCAATCTCGTCCCGCCCTATTGGGCCCATTCACCTGTGCGCGTAAGGCTACCCTTCCACCGGTGGGCGGCTCTCTCTACTTCGTTTGCACAGGCTACTCTTCCCAAATCATCGGTTTTTTTCTTGGCTTTATTCTAGCACCCCGCCACAGAACTTGTCAAGCCCTGCCAACCGCCAGGGCGGTTTAGAACTGCCGCTTGAAAAGCTGACGTTTGAAGGCCTTGATTTTTTGATAAAGTGGCTCTGGTAAAATGCCAATCAGTTCAAAGCATAGGGCAAAGCCAAGCAAAAGCCCCCTCAAAAATTCCGGTAGGGCAAAAAACTGGCCCGCCGCCATAGATACACCAAAAAAGAGCAACCCAATCATCAATTCTTTGCGCATTGGCTTTTTCATACGAATGCCTCCTAACAAAAACCGCAAACCTTGAGAAGGGCCATGGCCCTGTGTCTTTTGCTCAGAATACCACAGCATAACCCAAAATTCAAGATGATAGTAGCGCTATACCACAAAGCCACCGTTGGGGCATAGCACCTGCCCGGTGAGGAAAGCCGCTTCCTGTGAAGCCAAAAAGCAGATGGCGGCGGCCACGTCCCCGGCTTGGCCCAAGCGCCCCAGCGGGGTTTCTTCGCACAGGGCGTGCAAAGCGGCGGCGTCCAGCCCTGCCAGCATGGGGGTTTCAATAGCCCCTGGGGCCACGCAATTTACCCGGATGCCGCTGGGCCCAAGCTCCTTGGCCAGGGCCTTGGTTAGCCCGATAACCGCCGCCTTGGCCGCCGAATAATGCACCTCGCAGGAGGCGCCCACCTGCCCCCACATGGAGGAAATGTTGATGATGCTTCCCTCTTTTTTGCGCAGCATGGCCGGCAGGGCACGCTGGCAACAAAGATAACTGCCCCGGGCGTGCAGGGCAAACATATCGTCCCAGTCCTCTCCGCTGATATCACAGAACATTTTCTGCTGGGCCTGCCCCGCGCAGTTTACCAGTACCCCTATAGGGCCCAGAGCGGCTTCGGCCTCCTCAAACAGGGCGTCCACCCCGGCGCGGCTGCGGACATCCCCCTGGCACAGCACAGCGGCCCGCCCTTCCTGCAACAGGGATTGGCAGATGGCCTCGGCCGTTTGGCGGTTTTGGTGGCAGCACAAGGCCACGGGGTGGCCTTTTTGGGCCAGGGCCAGGGCCGCGGCCGCGCCAATTCCCCCCGAAGCGCCTGTAACCAAAGCGGGTGGCAGTAAGGTGCTCATGGCTGCTCCTTTCCGGCGTCGTTTTTCCGCCGTTGCCGCAGAGACGCGAAAAAAAGGCGTAAGAGCTGGGCGCTCTCTTTAGCCAGTAGGCCGTTTTCTATCATGGGATAGTGGTTGAACGGCAGGGAAAAAAGGTTGACCACCGAGCCGCAGCACCCGGCTTTTGGGTCGGCCGCGCCCCACACCAGGCGCTTTATACGGCTGTTGATGATGGCCCCGGCGCACATGGGGCAGGGCTCTAAGGTTACAAATAGCTCACACTCGTGCAGCCGCCAGCCCCCCAGGGCTTGGCAGGCGGCGTCTATGGCCAGCACCTCGGCGTGGGCCAAGGCGTTTCTATCGCCTTCGCGCCTGTTGCGCCCAGTGGCAACAGGCTCCCCATGGCGGGACACCACGGCGCCCACCGGCACTTCGTCCGCCTCTGCGGCCAGCTTTGCTTCTTGCAACGCCAGGCGCATCAGTTCCTCGTCTGTCATCCATTTCTCCTTACGGGTAAAAGTGGCATAAAACGGCAAAACCTTCCGTTGACACCCAAAGGTTCTTGCCCGTATAATAAAGCATACCACAAAATTGTACAGATGTGCAGGCTGCTGGTGCGCCCTTAGGGAAAATGTGTGCTGGCGGTAAAGAAGGGGGACGCTTCCATGATCATAACCGTGGATGAAATTGTGCAGAATACCTGCGAGGGGTTCATGCGCAAGTATCCGCATTTTAAGGATTTTCAAAACGAGGAAGCCTATTTCCCTTATTGGAAACTGTGTGTGCAAGCCCTGCAAGACCGCGATTTGATGGGCCACATCATTTTTTGCAACGATCTTTTTGGCATTCCCCCGGTGAAAACTTTCCTGTGCCATTATGCCGAGGAATTGCAGGGCATCACGGGGGATAAGGAAGCAAAGCTGGACGATTTTGTGAAGAAATCGGTGGGAGCCGTGTGGGGTTATGTGTTCAAAGTGGTGTTTGATTATGCGGGCCAGAAAAGCGTCTCGGTTTCTTTGAACAAGATGTTTTATGTAAAAACGGCCACCTGCTACACAAAGCCCCAGAAGAAGCTGGTGCTGGCTTACTAAACAGCAAAATGCCCCGGCGGCGAAAAGGGGCTTGCATTTGTATGCTGTTTTAGATATACTAAAAAACGCACCGTGCCGGTGTGATGGAATTGGCAGACGTAGTGGACTCAAAATCCACCGGTGGCGA
>CAYYLW010000099.1:0-10054 GCA_964472465.1 uncultured Oscillospiraceae bacterium
TTTACCATTGCGGCCAACTGCTGCCGGGACGCATTCCGCAAAAAGCGAATACAGGTGCCACTGGAAGATAGCCTGCCGGACAGCCGTGCCCCTTTTGAGGAAAAGGCCGAGAACGCCCTGCTACTACAAAAGGCGCTTGCCCTATTGCCAGAAAAACAGCGGGAGGCCGTGGTGCTGCGCTATTACCATGGCTTTACCCCCGCCGAAATTGCCCGTGTACAGCGTGTGCCCCCCGCCACGGCCAAAACACGCCTGCACCGGGGCCTAAAGAAAATGCAGCAAATATTGGGAGAGGAGATTTGCCTTGAAACCTAAACAAACAAGCGTGCTGTTTTCGGATTATCGTCTCCCCCCGCCGGGGGAAGACGCCCAAAAGGCCTGTGTGCAAAAGGCCCTGGCGGCCCGCCGGGTGCCGCGCCATGCAGGCCTGGGGGGCCAACTACGCGCCCAACTGGGCTATGTGGGGCTTTGGTTTTGGCTGGGGCTGGGGGGGGTGCTACTGGTTTTTTTACTGGTTTTATTTCAGTTGCCCGCGCAAACCGGCCCGGGGGAAAGCGGCCTGCTGGAAACCCTACTGCTCTTTTCCCTCACGGGCCCGGCTCTGGCGGCTCTGTCTGCGCCTGTGCTGGCCCGCAGCTACACCTGTGGTATGTGGGAGCTGGAGGAGGCCTGTTGCCACAACCTACCCCGCCTTACAGCGCTGCGCCTTTGCCTGTGTGCCCTGGCCGCCCTTCCCGTGCTGCTGGTGGCGGCTCTGGTGGGTTTTGGGTTTACCGGGGCAAGCTTGGGCTTTGTGTGCCTGCTGTTGCCGTTTTTACTGGCCAATACCTTATGCTATGCCATCCTGGGAAAACTGCGTGGTATGGCGGGCAGCCTGTGCTGCGCCGGCGCCTGCCTGATACTGGCGCTGCTGTTTTTTATTCTCGGCGCCAGCGAGGGAAAACGTATTGCCTGGTTGTTGAATGCGTCGCCGCTGGTGTGCCTGGGCCTACTGTGTGCAGGCGGTGTGCTTTTTGTGCTGGGGGCGCGGCACTATACGCGCAAAACGGCCCACTGAAAGCCACCGGGCCCTGCCGCTAAATTCAAGAGAAATGGGGACAAACACAATGCAAATGGAATTTGAGCGTGTGACAAAACGCTTTGGAACCAAAACGGCGGTGGAGGACTTCACGGCCAGCCTGCCCACCGGGGTGCATGGCTTGCTGGGGCCAAACGGCGCGGGCAAAACCACCCTAATGCGCCTAATGGCCGGGGTGCTGCAAGCCAGTGGGGGCCAAATTTTGCTGGACGGCAGCCCCATTCTGGCCCTGGGCCAGCAATACCGCGCCCGCCTTGGGTACCTGCCGCAGCAGTTTGGTTATTACCCCAGCTTCACCGCGCTGGATTTTCTGCTGTACATGGCCTCGGTGAAGGGGCTGCCCGCCCCCTACGCCAAAACCGAGGCGGAGGAACTGCTGAAAATGGTGCGGCTGGAGGGGGAGAAGAAGAAAAAAATCAAAACCTTTTCGGGCGGCATGAAGCAGCGGCTGGGCATTGCCCAGGCCCTGCAAGGCAAGCCGGATATTGTGATACTGGACGAGCCCACCGCGGGGCTAGACCCCAAAGAGCGCATCTTTTTCCGCAATATGCTGGCAGACTATGCCCGCGACAAGCTGGTGCTGCTTTCCACCCATATTGTGGCCGATGTGGAGAGCATAGCGGGCAATGTGTTGGTGATGAAGAAGGGGCGACTTTTACACCAGGGTGCGCCGGAGGACATTTTGCGGGCCGTGGAGGGAAAAGTGTGGGAATGCACCCTGCCTTTGCGCGAGGCCGAGGCGCTGAGTTTGCGCTACCCGGTAACCAGCCTGCGGCATGAGGGCGAGCAGGCTTTCCTGCGCCTGGTGGCTGACGAGGCCCCCTGTGCGGGCGCCCAGCCGGGCCGCGCGGGGCTGGAGGATTTATACCTCTATTACTTTGCAGACGAGGAGGCAAAACCCGATGGGCAGACTGCTTAGCTATGAACTCAAAAAAATACTCAGGCGGCCCTTTACCTGGGTGGTGGGCCTGGGCTGCCTGGCGGTACTGCTATTTGCCGATTTGGTGGTGCCCCTGATGGAAAGCTATGCCTATGCCTGGGGGCCCAGCGTATATGGCAGCTCTGAGGCCATACCAGAGGCAGAACGGAAAAATGCACAGGAAGCTGGCCTTACAGGACAGTATGAAGGGGCTTTGGAGTACCGGGGCCCAAAAGCCATTGAGATGCGCCGCCAGCAGGAGGCCTTTTTGGAGGGGGAGTGGGACAATGCCCGCCTGCAAAAGTTGGCCGCGGATTACCAGGCGTTTATAAACAACCCAGAGATTTATACAGATGAGCTGGACAGTATGTCCATGCAGATACGTAGCTGGGATTTGACAAACGGAGGGATGAGCCAGGCCGAGGTGGACGCTTACGACGCCGCCAACCCCATTTACACCAAAAAACCGGAAGTTGAGTTTGGTGAGTGGCAGAAGTGGCAGGGCCTTTCCTATTTTATAGAGAAAGAACTGATTGCCCCGGATGGCCGGGTGCGCAGCTTTGAAGAGGTGTACCCGCAGGTGCAGGCCCCAGCCCACTATGAGTACAACCGGGGCCCGCGCCTGGCCGCGGAAATACAAAGTTCCCTGGTGGGAATGCTGGTGCTGGCGCTGATACTGGCGGGGGTATCCTCTGTGTTTAGCGAGGAGGTAAGCTGCCACACAGAGCCCATGCTGCTGGCCGCCAAATATGGCCGCACTAAATTGGTATATGCAAAGCTGGGCGCAGGCCTACTGTTTACCCTGGGCAGCCTGGCGGTATTTAGCCTGCTCAATGTGCTGCTGTGTGGAATTCTTTTCGGGTTCAGCGGCTGGGGGGTGCCCATACAGCTGGTGGATGGCCTTACCTACATGCCCTATGCGCTGAACGGGTGGCAGTTTTTGCTGTTGAAGATAGGGGTGGAAGCGCTGGGGCTTTGCGCCATAACAGGCATTTTGATGTTGCTTTCGGCGGTGTTGCGCAGCGCCCTGCCAGGGCTATTTGCCATGGGTCTGTTCTCGGTGCTGAGTATCATAATAGCCAATTCAGGCAGCGATGGCCTGCGGCAGATTGCCCAGGCCCTGCCCCCGGGCAGCGTGGTGCCGGAAGCCCTATTGATTGAGGGCGCAACCCCCGGTCTCACCTTCCTGCCCATTCCCCAGTTGCCCACGGCTGTTTTGATAAGCGCGGTGCTGCTGGTGGCCATGGTTACGGCGATACTGCTCAAATACCGAAAACTACAAAAAAGCTAACGGGGCACAGTGCCCTATGAAAAGCCCCGGGGCCGCTGTTTTCAGCGGCCCCGGGGCTTTTTAGGTGGAAAAGAAAAGAGGACACAAACCATGATGGGCTTTAGGCACCCTCGCTTACAAATTCGGGCTCACCTTGGCCGGGCAGGGGCTGGAAGATAACCACAAAGGCGTCGGTGGTGTTGCCGTTTTCCGTTACCTTCACGGCAAAGCGGTAATTGGTGCCGGCCACCACCTGGGTGGCCACGGTAACGGGTTCGTAGGTTTTGCCGTTGTCCATAGTGCTCATCACACTTTCAAACAGGGCGATATCCTCTTCGGTCAGTTCGCGCTGCTCGGTGTAACCACCGGCCATCATTTCCGAGGAGGAGGCCGCCGCCGAGGGGGCCGCCGCCGAGGGGGCCGCCGAAGAAGCGGGAACAGAGGCCGCCTTGCTGCTGGGCGCAGGCGCAGAGGAAGCCGCGGCAGAGGATGAGGCGGTGCCGCCACAAGCGGCAAGGGCCAGGCTAAGGGCGAGGGCAGAGCAGGCTAAAACGATGCGTTTATTCATAAATAACCTCCATAACAGTGCATATTACACCGAGTTCATTGTGCCAGTGTATTTAAACTGACCAATATAGTATACCGCAAAACGGATTATTGCGCCACAAGATTATTCATAGCCCAGCCGTTGGTCCGGGCATTGCCTTGCCCGGGGCCTACATTTGGTTTAGCTGTTGCACAAACCCATAGAATTCCTGGGCGTAGGGGTCATCTTTTATGCTGCGGATATCCCGGAGCTGCTCTAGTACACTGGCATAGCTGGCCGTGCCGGCATAGCTAGATTCGCGCAGCAGCATACCCGTTTGTGCCACGGCCGAGGCCAGCGCCAGGTTATCGCTCATGCGGCCGTTCAGGCTTTCGCCCTGCACCGGGTAGCTGAGCAATTGGCTCTCGTTGCCATTGGGTGCCTTGTAACGGATGTTCACGGTGAGCCATTCCCCCCCGCTGGGGGCGGCTTCGCTTGCGGTGGAGGCGGGGTATTTTAAATCGGGTATATCCATGGCAAAGTTTGAGCCCACCGGCACCAGTTCATACAGGGCCGTCACACGGTGGCCCGCGCCAATCTCGCCGCCGTCTTTGGCGTCGTCCTCAAAATCCTCGGCGTTCATCAGGCGGTTTTCGTAGCCGATGAGACGGTAGCCCTGGATGGCGGCGGGGTTGAATTCCACCTGCAATTTCACATCTTTTGCCACGGTGAGCAGGTTTGCGCCAAGCTCGCCCACCAGCACCTTGCGCGCTTCGGCAATTTCATCAATATAGGCATAGTTGCCGTTGCCATTGTTCGCAAGGGTCTCCATCTTGTTGTCTTTGATGTTCCCGGTGCCAAAGCCCAGCACGGAGAGGAACACCCCGCTTTCGCGCTTTTCCTCCACCAGGCGCTTTAGGTCGCCCTCGCTGGTAATACCCACATTCAAGTCGCCGTCGGTGGCCAGGATGATGCGGTTGTTGCCGCCTTTGATAAAGTGTTTTTCCGCCAGTTGGTAGGCCGTTTCAATGCCTTTTGAGCCAGCGGTGGAGCCCCCGGCGTACAGGTTTTCAATGGCGGTCATGATATCGGCTTTTTCATCTCCCGTCGCGCCGTCCATCACCACCTGGTCCTGGGAGGCATAGGTGACGATGGAGACTCGGTCTTGGGGGTTTAGCTCCTCGCACAGCAGCAAGAAGGAACGTTGCAGCAAAGGCAGCTTATCGGGGCTATCCATAGAGCCGGAGACGTCCAGCAGGAACACCAGGTTTTGCGGGGGTAGGTCCTCCGTGGCCACCGCTGGGGCCGCCAGGCCAATGGAGAGCAAAACGGTGTCTGGGTTCCAGGGGCAGGGGGCCAGTTCGGTGGAAACGGAGAAGGGGGTCTCCCCTTCGGGTAGGGGGTAATCGTAGGAAAAATAGTTGACCATCTCCTCAATGCGTACCGCATCGGGCGGGGGCAGCTCTCCATCGCGCAGGAAGCGGCGCACGTTGGCATAGGAGGCGGTGTCCACGTCGGCGGCGAAGGTGGAAAGCGGGTTGGCCGCCACCGAGAGGAAGCGGTTTTCGTTGATAGCACTATACTCTTCGGTGCTGTAGGCGGGTTCCCCGGCTGCTGTGGGCGAGGTTTCAAAGGTTTGGTCCGGCCCCGCAGCGGCTACAGATGCCGCAGTGTAGGAAGCAGCCGGCCTGGACGGGGAAGAGCTGCCGCACCCGGCAAAGGCCAAAATAGCCAATAGGCCGGCAAGAGATAGACACAACAGTTTCATCCGTTTCATGTGATACCCTCATTTCTGCATGTTTTACTGGGCAGGGAAGTGGGGCTTTGGCTTATTGTAGCATGCCAAGGGGCAAAAGTAAGTTAAAAAACACCAACAAATCGTTACAAATTCTTTGCTAAAACCGCGCCGGATGAAAACAAAAAAGAAACAGAAAGGGGGCAAAAGCCAGGGAGGAAACCGTTTTCTTGCCAAACGGGGCCAGTGGGCCGACATTTTTTTGTAAACTGGGTTGCAAAAGGGTGAAAAAACGCCCGGCCCCAAAAAACAGGGCCGGGCGTTCTATTGGGAAGGGCGGATACGCTGGGGCTTAGCCTGCCAGCGGGGTGACGACTACTTCGCCTTTTTGCAGTTTGTCCACTTCAGCTTGTAGCTGTGCCAGTTGTTCGGGGGTAAGGACGTTTTCATTGTAGGTGCCATAGATGAAAGCGCCGGTGGTGGCGTCACCCACAATTTCCAGGTTCTCGTTAAATTCGCCATTGATGTAGGCGTTGATGGCGGCCAGGATATTGGCTTTCATATCCACCTGGCTGCTCATCACAGTTTGTTCGGGGGCCATTTCTGCCTGTTTTGGGGTGGTGACCACCACCATTTTGTCCGCTTCGGCCGCGGCTTGAATCACGCCGATACCGGCGCCCTGCGCATACTGGAACACACCGTCCACACCGTTCTCAAATACGGCGAAGGTGGTCTCTTTGCCCTTGGCGGCGTCATCCATGCTGCCGATGTAGGACACCACAACCTCGGCGTCGGGGTTAGCGGCTTTCACGCCTTGTTCAAAGCCGGTTTGTACCCGCTTCATGGCCTGCCCTTCCACCGAACTGATGTAGCCCACCTTGCCGGTTTCGGTAACAAGGCCCAGGGCATAGCCCGCAATATAGCCCTGGTCCTCGTTTTTCACGTCCATGCCAATGGCATTGGGCAGGCGCAAATCGCTGGAGGAAACGGCAAAGCGGGTGTCGGGGAATTCGGCGGCCACGGCGGTGACGGCATCGTTAAAATCGTTGCCGTGGCAGAGGATGAGGCCATAGCCGCGGGAGGCATAGTCCCGAATGGCGGTTTCCATCTCAGCCACCGGCACGGCTTCTGTGTATTCGCCTTGAATGCCCAGGGTGTCGATGGCTTCTTGCAAGCCCGCGTAAGCGGCGGCGTTGAAACCGGCGTCGTTGATGTTACCGGGCAGCAGCAAGGCCACTTTCACCTCGGAGCCGGAGGCGGCGCTGGGCGCGGCGGAGGAAGCGGTGCTGGCCGCTGCCGTAGAGGAGGCGGGGGGCGGTGCTGCCTGGCTGGCGGCGGTGCCGGTGTTGGTGCCGCAGGCGGCAAACGAAAGCAGTAGGGCGCAGGCGGTGAGTAAAACGAGTAGCTTTTTCATCATGTTTCTCCTTTTTGTTTTGCTGTAGTGTTGGTTTAATACAAGGCCCAGGGGGCCTGTTATTTTTCATAGGGTTTGGCCAGCGCGGCGGGGCGGGCCGAGGCCTTGCCCCGGACAAGCAGCACCACCAGCAGGGCCAGCACCATGGGGATGATGAGCAGAAGATCGCTGGGGATGGGCACGCCAAAAGCCTGCAAGCGCATCTGTAAAGCGTTGCCGGTGCCAAAAATCAAGCCCCCGGCCAGTACCCCCCAGGGGTTCCACTGGCCCAGAATCACGCAGGCCACGGCCATGTAACCACGCCCGGCAGAGATGTTATCCACAAACACATTCATGAAGGACAGCGAGAGGATGACCCCCGCCACAGACGCGCAGATGTAGGCAAATACCGAGGCGCCAAACTTCCAGCTGAGCACGTGGATGCCCATGGTGGACGAGGCCTTGGGATGCTCGCCGATGGAGCGGAGTTTTAAACCCCAGGTGGTTTTGTACAGGAAGAACCACACGGCGACCACCATGAGGTAGGCCAGGTACACAAGGGGGCTGTGGTTAAAGAAAATGTGGCCGATGACGGGGATTTGGGAGAGCAGGGGGATGGGCATGCTGGGGATATCGGGCACCACCAGGGGCACATCCAGCACCCCCCATATCATGCGGGCCAATAGGCTGGTAAGCCCCAGTGCCAGGATGTTGATGCCGGTGCCGGTAACGGCCTGGTTTGCCGTGAGGGTGACCACGGCCCAGCCGTACAAAAGGCCCAACACGGCCCCCACTGCCACGGCCAGCAAAAGGCCCATCAAGGCGCTGCCAAACAGGTAGCTGCCCAGTACCCCGGCAAAGGCGCCAAATAGGATGCCGCCTTCTATGCCCAGGTTGAAGATGCCGGCGCGTTCCAAAACCAGCTCCCCAATGGCCGCCAGCACAATGGGGCTTGCCATGCGCACCACAGCGTAAAAGAAATCGGCGTTAAAGATGGCTAAAAAGTTTTCCAAGGGGCGTCTCCTCCTTTACGCGGCGTGGCTGTCTTTGGCGCGTTTTTTTTGGTTCACCTCGCGTGTGGCAAGGTAGCGGGGCAGCTTCATCAGCGCGGGGCTAACGGCCACGAAGAAAATGATGACGCCCGAGAGAACCAAGCTGAGGCTGGTGGGCAGGTTGGCCGCCCGCACCATGCCGCCGCGCCCGGCTTTTAGCGCGCCGAACATCACGGCGGCGATCACCACGCCCAGGGGATGTTTTTGCCCCAGCATGCACACGGCCAGCGCCTCGTAGCCATAGTTGTTTAGAAAACCCGCGCGCAGGCGGTATTGCGAGCCCATGATTTCGCTTGCGCCCGCCAGGCCCGCCAGGCCCCCGGCCACCAGCACAATGATAAACTGCATGGACACGATGTTGATGCCGGAATGTTTGGCGGCCAAGGGGTTTTCCCCCAAAGCGCGTAGGTCATGCCCAAAAGAGGTTTTGTAGATGAGTACATACGCGGCAAGCGCCAAAAACAGGGCCAGTACAATGCCCAGATGCATCCGGGTGTTGGGCAGGATAATGGGCAGGCGGGCGGTGTTGGCCAGCATGGCGGATTGCGGCTGGAAGCCCGGTGGCTCCACCAGGGGGCCCTTCACCAGCCAGTTCACAATGCCAATGGCGATATCATTGAGCAGAATGGTGGTGATCATGAAGTTGGTGCCGTGCTTAGCAAAGAAATAGCCCGGAATGGCCGACCAGAGCATGCCGCCCAAAAAGCCTGCCAGCAGGGTGACGGGGATGTGCAGGGCGGCCGGTATGCCGGGGAAACTGGTGCCGGCCAGGGTGGCAAAAATACCCCCGAAGATGATTTGCCCCTCGCCACCCAGGTTGATGATGCCCGCACGGGCCGCCAGGGCGATGCCCAGGCCGGTGAGCAGAAGCGGGGTGGTGATGTTGAGGGTGTTGGCGATGTTGTAGGCGCTGCCAAAAGCGCTTTCAAACAGCGCGGCATAGGCCTCAAAAGGGGAGGCCCCCTGTATGGCGATGAGGATACCCACCACCACTAGCGCCAACAGAATGGCGGCCACGGGAACCAGAAAGTTGAAGATGCGTTCAAATTTGCGTACCAGCGTATCCAAACGGTCATAGCTGGCGGTGGCCCCTGCTTGCGGGGCGCTGGAGGCAGACCCGTTCATATGCGACACTCCTTGCGGCATGATGCGGTGTGTTCTGATGGGGCGGGAGGGGCGAAACAGGCACTCATGCACTCCTGTTTCCCAGCATCATCAGGCCGATTTTTTGAATGGATTCCTCGGTGGCGGGCACTTCGCCCATGATCTCCCCTTTGAATATCACCAAAATGCGGTCGCTGAGGGCCAGCAGTTCGGAAATTTCGGTGGAGATGAGCAGCACGGCTTTTCCGGCCTCCCGCTCGCGCAGAATACGGCTGTGGATAAACTCAATGGCACCGATATCCACCCCGCGTGTGGGGTTACAGGCCACCAGCAGTTCATGGGGGCGTTCCATCTCGCGGGCTACCACTATTTTTTGCTGGTTGCCGCCGCTCATGTTGGCGGCGCGGGTGTCGGGGCCTTTGGCTTTGATGGAGTATTCTTCAATCACCTCTTGCACCTTGGTTTCAATCACCCGGTTTTGCAGGAAGCCGTGTTTGGCGTACGGGGGCTGCCAGCGTTCCTTCATAATGAAGTTATCTTTTACGGTGAAGCCCAGGGCCAGGCCCTCGGTTTGGCGGTTGAAGGGGATGTTGGAAACGCCGCTTTTTAAAATGGTCTTGGGGGCTTTGCCGGTTAAATCTTTGCCGTTCACGGCAATGCTGCCCCCGGCCGTTTTGGCAAGGCCCATAATCGCATCCACCAGCTCTAGCTGGCCGTTTCCGTCCACCCCGGCTATGCCCACCGTCTCGCCCGCGCGCACCGTAAAGGAGACGCCGTTCACCGCAAAAATACCGGTTTCAGCCTTCACCCGCAGGTCTTGCACGGCCAGCACGGCGGCGCCGGGGCAGCAGGCCTTGCGCGCCAGGCTGGTGTTCACCTCGCGGCCCACCATCATGTTGGCCAGTTCGTCGGCATTCGTGGTGGCGGTGGGCAGGGTGGCAATGCAGCGCCCGTCGCGCAGAATGCTCACCCT
Source organism: uncultured Oscillospiraceae bacterium (assembly GCA_964472465.1). Classification (GTDB taxonomy): domain Bacteria; phylum Bacillota; class Clostridia; order Oscillospirales; family Ruminococcaceae; genus JAAYCI01. The sequence continues at coordinate 10,051 of CAYYLW010000099.1, forward strand.
GTCG
>CAYYLW010000100.1:0-10012 GCA_964472465.1 uncultured Oscillospiraceae bacterium
CTGTTATTTTTACCCCGCTTTTTGCGCGCCGAATTTCTCATGATTTCTAAGTCCATACTGCACGCTTTGCCCGCTGGAAGAAATGGAAGACAGCAAGTTGCCCGTCAATGAATCATAGTTGTTTTGCTGGGTTTCCCCCGCCGGGTTCTGGGTTTGGGTCAGCCGTCCTTCCAAATCATAGGTATAGGTGGTGGCGCGGCCAAGGCCATCGGTTCGGCTGGTCATGTTCCCCATTTCATCATAGGTATAGGCGGTTGTGCTTCCAAGGCCGTCTTTTACCTCCACTAGGCAGGAAAGCGCGTCATAGCCAAAGGATGTGCTGCGGTTTTCACCATCCTTAACCTCTGTAAGGTTGCCCATTGCATCGTACTGCATGGCAACCGAAACACCCAGCGCCCCCTTCATTCCGGTGGTTTGCCCGTTTAGGTCGTAGCTATAGGTAAGTTTTACGCCGCTCGCATCGGTTTGGGTTTGTACGCGGTTCATTTCGTCGTATACAAACGTGGTGGTTTGCCCCAGCGCATTGGTTACCGCTGTCCGGTTACCCACAGGGTCGTACCGGAACTGTGTGGCACCACCACCCGGTTGCTGTACGCTTGTCAGGTTGCCTTTTGCGTCATAGCTAAACTTTGTCAGTTCCCCCACGGGGTCTATCCGCTCGGTTAGCCGGCCAAGGGCATCATAGGCAAACTTTTCCTCGGCGCCTCCCGGTGTTTTGGCCGCCGCAAGGTTGCCATCTTCATCATAGTTATACTGGGTGGTGGCCAACATCGCATCGGTTGAAGTGAGCAAACGGTGCATGGTGTCATAGGTATATTGCTGTACGCGGCCCTTGGCGTCCTCTTCCCGCACCAAATTGCCTTTAGCGTCATAGCCATAGGTCATACTGGCGCCATACGGCCCCTCTGCAAACACCATTCTACCAATGGCATCATACTGGTAGCGGTATTCTGCCCCATTGGGCAAGGTTTTTTGGGTGATGCGCCCCAGCATATCGGCCTGCCAGTAGGCAGTGTTCCCCGCCGGGTCTTTTTCCATCGTGCGCACGCCCGCAGCATCATAGGCATACTCATAGGCGGAACCATTTGGCAAAACCTGTTTTGCCAAATAACCGGTGGGGGTGTATTCATAGTTCGTCACATAGCCCATCGGGTCGCGCTGCTTTGTCATACGCCCCAGTTCATCATACAAAAACTGGTACTCTCCGCCATCGGCCAATACCTGCCGGGTAACCACCCCGGTGGGGCCGTATTCCATCTGGCTTGTGTTCTGGTTTTCGTCAGTGAAGGAAACCGCACGGTTCAGCGCATCGTAACCAAAAGTTTGGCGCCCGCCAAGGGCATCTTCACTGGCCACGATATTCTCGTTCGCGTCATAGTAATATTTCGTCAAGTTTCCCAGCGGGTCGGTCACTGTTTTGAGGTTGCCAATGGCATTATAGGTATATTTCCAAACGCGCAGGTTGTCATCTTCTTCCTGCAAAAGGTTGCCTGCCAAGTCATAGGTGTAGTTTGTCACCCTGCCCTCGGGGTCTTTGGCAGAAACTAGGTTGCCCGCCACATCATAGGTGAATTCTGTGGTGTTACCGTCCAGTTCGCGTGCAGACAGCAAATTGCCTGCTGCATCATAGGTGTATTGCGCCTTTTGCCCCACGGCATTTTCTACCGTTTCCAAAAGGCCGGCAGCATTGTAGCTGTAGCGGGTTTTGCCACCCTCGTTGTCGCTTTCTTCGGTCACACGGCCCAGCTCATCGTATTGAACGTTTTGCACCAGCCCATTGGGGTGCTCTGTACGCACCAAGCGGCCGCACAAATCATAGGCATACAGGGTCACACCCCCGTCCGGGTCTTCCGTCTGGGTCATATTTCCATTTGCATCATAACGAAGTTCGTATTCTTGCCCCATCGCATCAATAATTTTAACTGGCAGCCCCCGGCCATTCAGCACATACCGTGTCACATTTCCCAGTGCGTCGTGAATTTCTGTAAGGCGGCCCGCTGCGTCATACACATATTTTGTTTGGGCGCCGGTGGGGTCTTTTTCTAGTACCACTTGGTTTTGGAAGTCATACTGGGTTTCCCAAGTGTTTCCACGCGCATCCGTTTGTGCGGTTGGATTACCGTTTTTATCGTAGGAATACCGGATAGAATTTCCAGCGGCATTGGTCACGCGCAGAGGGTTGCCCAGCGGGTCATACTCCACCGTGGACACACCGCCCAAGGCATCGGTTAGTTGGGTGGTTTGGCCCAGTGAATTGTAACCGTAAGCAAGGGTGGCCCCACCCGGTTTTTGTACGGTGGACGGGCGGCCCAGTGCGTCTAAGTCAAAGATGGTTTCCCTGCCAGCGCTATCCCAAATGCGTACCGGCTGCCCTACGGAATTGTACTCGTACTGTGTTACCAGCCCCAGCCCGTCGGTGTGGCTGGTCAGCCTGTTCATTTCATCATAGGCCATCTGCAAGGTAGAGCCGTCAGGCAGCCTATTTTCTACCGGCTGCCCCGCATCGTTATATATAAATTCTGTCGTGGCTCCATCCGGTTCCACCATTTTGGAAACTTGCCCGTTACGCGCATCGTACTCAAAACGGGTTACCCCGCCACCGGGCGCCCTCATCTCCAAAAGCTGTCCCAGTGCATCGTAGGTATAACTGGTTTCAAAACCATCGGGGTCAGCAGCGGAAATCATATTCCCAAAAGCATCATAGCGCAGTTTTCTCGTGTTTCCCAAGGGGTCGGTTTCCTGTACACGGTTGCCCAAACCATCGTATACAAAAGTGTACACTTGGCCCTTGGCGTTGGTAAGGCGAATCATATTATCCGCTTTATCAAACCCGAACGATGTGGTGTTGCCCTGTGGGTCTGTTACCGAGGTTACCCGCCCGCCCGCATCATAGGTATAGGCGGTTATCCCCCCCGCTGCGTCCTGCTCGCTCAGCATCCGCCCAGCCGCGTCATATACCGTGCGGCGCACATTCCCTTCGGGGTCTGTCACGGCCGTCAGGCGCCCCATGGTGTCATAGCTGTATTGATAGGCGGCACCCTCAGCGTCTATGCTCCTTGTAAGCAGCGCACCGGTGTATTCAAAAAGGGTAACGTTTCCGGCAGGGTCTTCCATGCGCGTTAGGTTGTGCTGGCCATCATACTGCATCCGGCTTATACTTCCATCCGGCTGTGTAATTGAGAGTAAATCTCCCCCGGGGCTATAGGCATAGTGGGTTACCCCTCCGTCATAGTCCGTAAAAGAGAGGGGCTTGTTTAAGTGATTGTAGGTAAATGCCTGTGCTTTCCCATCAAACCGGGTGCTGCGTATCAGGTTGCCTCCGGCATCATATAAATACTCAGTTTTGTGGCCCAAGGGGTCAATTTCATAGGCCAAATTGTTGGCGCTATCGTAGCCAAATTGCCGGGTTGTCCCGTCTGCATAGGTGATTTTTGTGGTGCGGTACTGGCTGTCATACTGATAGGTGGTTATATTTCCGTTGGCGTCGGTGGTTTTGGTGGCACCGGAAGAATACGCAAACAGCGTTTCCCGCCCGTTTCCATCCACCTGTTTGGTAACCCGTCCCTCCGCGTCATAGGTGTTGGTAACAATGGTCACGCCATTGGCATCAATCCAACTGGTCATGCGGTGTTGGGCGTCATAGGAATACTGGGTTTGCTGGTTAAGTGCATCACTGAACGAGATAAGGTCGCCCGCTGCATTGTAGGCATAACTGAGCTTGCCGCCATCCGGCAGGCCAAATTCCACTATCCTGCCGTTGCCATCTTTGCGCACGGAAAATGCCTTCCCCGAAGGAGAGGTGATAGAGGTTAAATTATAGGCATTGTCATATGCAAGGCTCGTGGTAAAGCCGTTTTCGTCGGTGACGGAAGTGAGCAGCCCAAAGGCGTTGAAGCGGCGCAAGGTATTTGCGGCATCCGTAATTGTATACTCGTATATGTTGAACGTTTTTATGTCAGGGTCGTCCGCTGTGCCAAAATCCACGGTTTGAGTGCCCACCACTTGCTGGGCAAACTGCAAATATAGCCCTTCCGGGCTGCGGAACCCCCCAGCGCCATCGGACGCAAAATAAGCGGTGCTGCCGTCTCCACGGCGGTAAGCCATGGAACCATCGGCGCATTTTGTCAGGCTCTCGTCAAATGAAAAAGCCCACCCGCGCCCAAAAGAAGAATTGTTGCCAGACACTTTGGAATTGTAGCTGCGCTCTAATACAAAATCTCCGCCATAGTCTGCTACCGTAGCATCAGCCGTGTTCATGTAATAGTTGCCGGTATTCAAATTGACCGGTTCAAACCCAAACTCACAGTGCAGGCCACGGCCCACCAGCATATTATCAATTCTGGTCTTCATTTCATCTGTAAGCGGGGCCGGCGAATAGGGTTCTGTTTTCTTTGGGTTGCGGATGAAGATGGTGTTGTTTTCCACCAAAAGCCCATCGGCAATTCGGTTATCGAACGCAAGCGAGCGATAATCCACCCCATAGTGCGTAGCGATGCTGGTCAGTGTATCGAACTGCTTCACTTTATAGATTAAAAAGGTATCACTTTGCTTTGTAGCCCCAGTTTGGCTTGGCGTTGCGGCCGTAGCAGAGAGAGAATAAACGGTATCATACTCAATATTCACAAAAGGAAGGGCCGTTTGCCAATTGGAAATACGGCGGCGATACCGGGTACTGCCCGCTGGGAAGGCCGCTTCAAATGCGCTTGTGTTGGGATACAGGTAGTCCACTGCGGCTACAGATGCACCAAAATAGCCACGGGTACCATCATTCAGTTGGTAGCTGACGGTGGCATCTGGCCTTGCCATACCGTCCCAGATTGCCCCGTAAAATTCCAGCTTCCCGCTCATGTCGCTGGCGCTGATGGGGCGTAAATTCACGGTTGTGTCATTTAAATCATAATCAAGCGGCACATCACCCACCACATGCCAGGTCATCTCAATGCTGGGTGGATAATCGGCTTCTGGCCCAATGCCCGGATAAAAACGTGCGCCAAGCATATAAAAGTTTTCCGTTTCGGTTTTCAGCATAAAACCGTGATTCGGAGATACGCCTGTTCGCCAGTCATTTACCGTATTGGTTACATCTATCTCATGCAGGCCCACGGCGCTGGTGAACCCGCCCACATACTCCCGGGGTATGGAAACGACGGTGCTGCCCCATACATCCCCGCCGGTATTGACACAATCGGCCAAGGTGAGGCTTTGATTGAGTTTATAGACTTCAAAAGCGGCGTTTTCGTCGGAACCGGCGAAAAGAGGCGCCATTTTTTCATATTCAAAAAGGCGAAGTTTTGCCGAATCCACTTCAATATCCTGCGGGTCAACCCCGCCGGCCAGATTCGTAAACAAATCATCAAAGCGCAAGAAAGAGCGTGCAATCCGCGCTGTTGCGTAGCCATCGCTTGGATATCCGGCCCAGTTTTTATACGAAAAACCTGCCACTGTTGTGCCAGCGCTTTGCGCATAGTAGGACTCTGCCACAACAAACATTTCGCTGGCACGCTTTGTGTCCAGCACGGTGGGGTCAATGTAGACAGGATAGGAACGCTCTGGTGCAGAAAGCCACTCGGCATCTGCCGTCAAGGTTATCAGATACTCATTTTCAACCTGCTCAACACTTTGCTGGGCGGCATAACTGATTACGCCCGCTGAATCTATCATCACAGGCGCCGAGAGTGTGAATGTGGGTAAGGTGGAGTCGCCCTCATACAGATTGATGATACCTTCCTCTACCCGTAACGTAAGCCCCGGCGCCTGCAATCTATACTGGAAGGTATTGCGTTCTACCGGTTGCAGAAGGATGATGTCCTCTTTTACGGCAACCTCACTCACCGTGTACTGGACATCAATTCCCTCAAACACATCATTGTAACGGATGGCGTTTTCTAGGGCTACCGGCCTTGTATAGTCTCCTTCTGTGGGCAGAATTTGTATTTGGCTATTCCCAAGGGCGACCTGAATTCCCTTCTCCTGTTCCATGGAGGCCGGGGCTGAAAATTCCAGTTCATTGGCGGCGTTCGTGTAACACGCTTCTTCCGTCTGTGGGTTTTCTTCCAGCAGCGTATTATCTATGACTATTTCTTCGTTATTTTCGTCTACATATGTGTTTGGCAATATGCTGACCACGGTTTTATAGCTATCTGGCCCCGTGGCGTATACCTCGGAAAACTCACCGATGGAAACGGGAGCGCCATATAGGGCTGCGTTATTGTTTGGTTTTTCACGCAAGAAGGGGGGCCGCCAAAGGGAAGGGTCGTCTTCTGGTTCTACCGCTTCCTCCTCCGGGATACCCTCTAGTTCCTCTTCTCCCAAAGAAACCGAGCTAGCAGGCGGTGCCTGTGACGGTGATGTGCTGGAACTTGACGCACTCGAACTATCCACCGGCTGGGGAACACTGGATGACTCGGCAGAGCCAGTAGAGGAGGCCGCTGAAGATGAGGGAGCAACAGATGATGCTATAGAGGCCATAGACGATGAGGGCGCCGTACCAGAACCAGTTTCTGCGTTTGATGCGGCCACGCTCGTGCTGTTTGCGCTCACATCTGCGTTTTGCTCATAATTCACCGGCTGAGGCTGCACAAACGGCTCAGAAACCGGCGGTGGCTTCTCCGCATTGGAGCCGTCTCCCGCAAAAGCGGATACTGGAACCATGGAAAAAAGCAGTGCCAACATCAGTGTGATGCTACATACCCTTAAAAACCGACACTTCTCCCGTTTCATTTGCCCTCTCCTCACACCAAAAGCAGATTATTCGGTTATAGCATCTTCCGCAACGGTTGTTGCCGCAATGTGACCATAAAAACTTGTTACAAAGTAGATAAATGCCGTTCCCAGCAGTACGGCGCACACAAAAACCGCGATGGCCCCTCCCTCTTTTGGAAAAATTTTAGTTGCCAGCAAATTACAAATTATGGATAGGCCAAGGCACAAGGCTGTTAGCCCCAGTATTTTTCCATACCAGTTTTTGGCGGTTCGCAGCCCCACCCGCCAGCTTTTGGTAAGGCTCGCTTTTTGGTTCACCCCGGAAAATAGCAATAGGTGTACCAAAATAGGTGCCAAAAGTACCGCTAATAAAAAGATTGTTCCGAAAAGCAGTAAAGATGTCGATGCGTTTGTGTTTTGGAACACCAGACCCAAAATAACAGAAACCCCCTCCACCATAGCCGTAATGGTGCAGAGAGTTATAAAAATTCGCATGGCTGTTTTAAAAAGACCAAGACCATCGCTTGATGCATTGACCAGCATGGCTGCCTGAATACAGGCATAAATCAGGCCCATTCCTAAATACAGCACCGCCGAAAGTAGCACTGAGGAAAGAACCGAAATGCTTCGGAAAGACTGCTGTAAATAGGCCACATCCAAAAGTTGGTAGGTGGAAATTACGAGAGATGCAAGAAATGCTAGAAGTAATGATTTTACAATTCTCATTTTTTCTCCCTATTTTCGCCGAGAAAGACCCCAATTGCCTATATATTTTAATATTACTTCTTTTTCTATCATTTTTATGTCGATTTTTGCTTACGACATGACTTTTCATCCATAATTTCTTTAACCGCAGTGCTTCACCCTAGCAGAAATGTAGCGGTAAACACAATCCAGAAAATCCCTCTATTTAGCGGTTAGAGTGTCAGCTCACTATATGACTATTGTAAGGCATGGAAAAAGTCCACACAGATTGTGCTAGTATGTCTTCTCGTGCCACAAAAGGGTTTTCCCAATATCGTGAATCTACAGAATTATTGCGGTTATCCCCCATACAGAAATAGCTATTCTCTGGTACGCGATAGGGGCCAAAGTCAAGTTTTTCTGCCGCCTCTTTCAGATACGGTTCCTCTAAGCGGTTTCCATTTATAAACGTTATACCTTCGTTAATTTCAATAAGGTCATTTGGCATACCAACTATCCTTTTCACCATTTGTATCTGCTGTTCGTTCTCTTTCCAATTAAAAACCACAACATCCCCCCGCCGCGGCTCCATAAACCAATACGATGCTCTAAGACACAGTGAGTAAGCGCCAACAGACAAGGTCGGCTCCATTGATTCTGAGGGGATGAATGCGTTGATGATAACGAATTTGGTGATAAGCAATGTGATGATTGCAGTGAGTAGAACATATTTTGAAAATTCCCAAAATGCCAACAGCAATCCCTTTGCCATTGGTATGCCACGTTCTCTTAACCGCTTAGCTACGCTGCTGAGACAGTCTCTTATCTCCATTCTCATCTCTTCTCTCGACTAATTTGAATTTTTTCGTTTTAAAGGTATTTAAAAAAATAAAACCGCTGCCAACCTCCTTATTGGGTGTTGGCAGCCGTTTTAAATTTCAAAGGCCCAGCATAGATGATATGCCCTCGCCTCGAAGGCGAAAACTACCATCCTTGGATAAATCGATATTAAGCTGTTCATAAGTGTCATCCATGCAGCAGGTTACTGCATCTTCCAGTTCTTCCATCGTTGTCATAAGCGCCACTTTCTCTTTTGTCTCATTGGAAACATCCTGATATTTTGGGAACAACAAGCCCAGTGTGTCTTCTTGACACTCGAAAATATACACTTTATCACTTTGTTTTAGGGCATTCATTTTTACCTTCTCCGATATCTTTGAGATAATTACTGATTCCATTTTCATACCTTGCTTTCTAAAATTATTGATGAATCGACTGCTGCACAATATTTTTTTCTTACGTTTCACAAAATTTATATTCTATAAGATGATATTTTAATTTTCTTTACTTTTCGGGGCCAAGCAATAAAAAAGAGCCTATACAGGCTCTTTAACTGCACGACCAGACCAATATCGACGTTTTGCCAATAAAAAATCGTCTATTCCCTTGTATTTTGGGTCCCATCTACACGGTTTCATCTGATATCCATGTCCTTCTGCCAATTCATATAGCTTAACAATTGCATTTTGAACATTTTCATTTACCTGTCTGTCCATGTCAAAGGTATCCATCACTGTGCTTACGCCCATTTCCTTCAAGTCTTCAAGAAGCCTCTCCCATGCCGCATAATCGTGAATCCCGGGAATGGCAACAAACCATTTTCCACTGATAGACTGTGCGGTTGCCGCTTTCAATCCCCCTTCGGTCGCATAAGCCACTTCTGTAGGGTGCTCTTTTCCAAATATCCCGTAATATGGGACATTTGTTCCCGAAGCTCCACCGTTTCTGTAGGATGAGGTAAAGGGACGATATCGTTGCTTTTTAAGCTCCTTTACACTGTTTTCGTCCAACTCTGGGGATACGACAATGTCACGCCGAATCTGAAGTTTCACAATCTGTCCGTTTTTATTTGTATAGGGGATAAAGAAGCCACTTCCCTGCATCAAGCAGATTCTTGGTTCCCCTGTTCTCTCATCTCGGTAAAAACCCGGGACTCCATCTAACATATGTCCTGCCACATCAAGTCTTTTGGCAAGAGTATTAAGCCCTGACTGTGGAACTGTTTTGAATCCGGCCATCAAAATATCTTCATCACACATGCCTCTTTCTCTTAAACCGGCACGATGCACTTTTGATAGGCTTAGGTCGGACAAAAAGGCCCGGTAGGTTTTGTCTAGCACCTCATCTGGAGCACGCGGCTTTACCTTTACAGAACTACAAGTTTCAGGCATTGATTCGCGTTTATAGCCCCCTGTAAAGGATTCTCTGAAATATGCTGCCTTAATTTCCCGATAAGCTCTTTTACTGTCAGAACAAGAAAAATATAGCATATACAGGTGGACTATTCCTCCTCCCTTCTTTTCAACCGGACAGTTGGCGCAGCATTTAAAGCACTTCCAAACACCACCCGCTGTAATGTCGATATCAAATTCTTTTTTGGGATTTACGGGGCATTTGACTATAATGCCTCCTTTTGCCGAGGTCTTTGAAGCTCGAGATATGTTACAAAGCGTAAACGCTACAAATTCAGCCAGTTCTACAGTATCAATCGGTATAAGATTCACCTCCTCATATAATAATGTTTGTATTCTGGTTGCCCAGAAGTGGGTGAATAGAGTACACTGCA
>CAYYLW010000101.1:0-9730 GCA_964472465.1 uncultured Oscillospiraceae bacterium
CTGCACGGCCAAAAAGTTTGAGCTGGACCGCTACGACATGGACGCCGCGGGCGAAGGCATTATGGATAACGACGTGAGCCTGACCACCCGGGAACTGGCCCGGATGATTAAGCGCGCCGCGCTGGATTTTCAAAACCTGCCGGATGAAACCTTCGATAGCCCGCTGGGGGAATCCACCGGGGCCTCGGTTATTTTTGGCGCCTCGGGCGGGGTGTTGGAAGCGGCCTTGCGCACCGCGGTGGAAAGCATCACCGGCCAGGCGTTGCCCGCGCCGGATTTTGTGGAGGTACGCGGTACCGAGGGCGCAAAAGAGGCCGAGTATAACGTGGGCGGCCAGGCCGTGCGGGTGTGCTCGGTAAGTGGAATGGCCAACGTGGAGGCGGTGCTGAAAGACGTGGAAGCGGGCAAAAGCCCCTACCATATCATTGAGATTATGGCTTGCCCCGGCGGTTGCATCAACGGCGGTGGCCAGCCCAGCCAGCCAGCGGAGGTGCGCAATTTCATCGATTTACGCGGCCTACGCGCCGCCGCGCTGTATGATGAAGACGCAAAAAAGACCCTGCGCAAAAGCCACGATAACCCGGTGGTGAAGGATGTATATGCCCAATTCCTGGGCCAGGCGGGCGGCGAAAAGGCCCACCACATTCTCCACACCAGCTACAAGGTGCGGCAGCCGGTGTATAAGTAGCCCGCCAAAGCGGGCCGGGCTTTTGGCCTTGCCTGGCCCCGGCGCATGACAAAAGCGAAACAAACAACAAAGGGCCCTCTCTGCCCAGGCAGGGGGGGCTTTGCGTCCCCCAAAAGGGTGGGCTAAACGTGGTAAGCCATTTTATTTACGAAATAATGTAACAAATCTCTTACAAAACCGGTTTTTTGTAGTCAAGAGCGCCAAACTGTGTTATTATTTCTCTCGCTCCTGAAAAAGTGAAGCTACATCGTTATAACAGGCGCAAGATAAGACGTTCCTCTAAGCTGGGCGGCAAGGGCCAGGAAAGGCTGGTAGCGCCGCTGGTTGGTTCCCTGTTTTTGAACCCTTGCCATGCCCCGTGTTCCATCTGGTTTCTGTTTTGGCGTCCTGTTTTTACTGGGGGCGCAAGGGTTCGCTTTTTACACACCGGCAAAGGGGTACTCCCCTATGTTCGGCATCTGGCTGGCCGCCCTCTCCCGGTGGGGGGGCGGTTTTGCTGTTATTAGCCGCAGAAGAAATGACAAAAAATGACAAACCCAAAGGTTCTGTTTTGGCCATGGCAGAACGTGCTATGGCTCCTTCTCCCAGGCTCTTGTTTTGTGTCAAACCCCCGGCAACCCCACCTACCCACCCATGTTTACACACTTTTTACAAAAAACAGTTGACAGATGTGGGTTGTTTGCCTACAATAATGCTTAGCCTGCTTAAATAAGTACATTAACTATTTAGTGCCTTAAGCTTCTGGGCTGGGTGGCGGCCCTGTTTTGCCAGGCAGGCGTGGACTGGGAGGCGGAAGATGAGAAAGTTGGAGGAATGCGGTTTTTGGACACTGGGCGAATATGCCCATGCCCAGCAATTGTTTGAGGCGATGAACCGCATGCGGATGGTATGGGCGCAGTTGCAGCCCGTGGGGCTGCGCCGCAGCGAAATAGGCGCCTTGGGCGCGGTGGCCCACCTGGAAAAAATGGGGGCAGAAGCCGTCACCATCAGCAGCTTGGCGCGCGAGATGGGCCAAAGCGTGCCCGGGGTAAGCCAGAAGGTGAGCGAGCTGGAAAAACAGGGCTATGTGCGCCGGGTGGCCGATGAGAAAGACCGCCGGGTGGTGACGGTGGAACTGACGGACGAAGGCCGCCAGGTGGCCGAAGAGAGCTTGCGGGATTTTTTGGTGCGCATTGAGCAAGCCCTGGATAGGATGGGCGAGGAAAAGAGCCAAACCCTGTTTAACCTGATGCAACAACTGACAGAGACACTGGAAACGATGGTGCAAGAGCAAAAAGGAGGGAAATCTGTTTGATACGTTTGAGCAAATACATGGCCAAATATCTGCCGTTCATTTTGTTTGGGGTGGTGCTGCTGTTTGGGCAGGCCATACTGGACCTAAACCTGCCCAGCCAGATGAGCGATATTGTGAATGTAGGCATTCAAAAGCGGGGCATTGAAGAACTGGCCCCGCGTGTGATACAGCCGGATTTGTTTTCTGTACTGAGCATGTTTATGAATGAAGAGGACTTCGCCGCAGCGGATGAGGCCTACACCCTGTATACAGACCTAGAGCCGGGTGAACGCGCCTCAGTATCGCGCAGCTTCCCCGGCGCGGGGGACTATAACGTGCTGGTGATGACCGGCGAGGGCGAGACAAAAGCCGCCGCCGATGCCGCGTTTGGCAAGGCAGGCTATGCCTTGTGGCAGGCCGTAACAGAAGCGGCCGCGGCCACCGGTGGCGGTATGCCTGTGGGCACCGATATGACCGAGGGCAGCCTTGACTATAATATGATTAGCAGCATGGTGCCCATGCTGGCCTCCCTGCCGGAGGAGGCACTGGCGGCCGCCAGAGAAAAAGCGGCCCAAACCCCAGACACCATGACGGGCGGCGTGGCGGCAATGTTGAACCGTGCCATTTACGAAAGCCTGGGCGCCGACACCGCCCAAATGCAAACGGTGTACATTCTTAAAACCGGGCTCTTTATGCTGTTTTTAAGCATAGCTCAGGCGGGTTGCGCAGTGGTGGCGGGCTTCTGCTTTTCCCGGTTTGGCGCGGGCATGGCCCGCGATTTGCGCGGGGATTTATTTTCCAAGGTTTCGGGCTTTTCAAACGCCGAGATGGACCGCTTCTCCACCTCCTCCCTCATCACCCGCACCACCAACGATATCACGCAGGTGCAGATGTTCCTCACCATGGGGCTGCGGATGCTGGTGTTTGCGCCCATCATGGGCGTGGGCGGCGTGGTAATGGCGCTCAGCAAATCGGTCTCGATGAGCTGGACCATCGCCGTGGGGGTGCTGGTGATCGTGGGGACAATTTCCATTCTTTTCGCCGTGGCCATGCCAAAATTCAAAGTGATGCAAAAACTGGTGGACCGTTTAAACCAGGTCTCGCGTGAAAACCTTACAGGCCTGATGGTGATCCGGGCCTTTAGCAACCAGGAATTCCAGGAAGAACGCTTCCAGGATGCCAATAAAAACCTTACCGGAAACAGCCTGTTTGTGGGCCGTAGTATGGCCACTTTGATGCCCGTGATGATGCTGGTGATGAATGGCATCACCCTGCTGGTGGTGTGGATTGGCGCGGGCCAAATTGCAAACAGCCAGTTGCAGGTGGGCGACATGATGGCCTACATGCAGTATGCCATCCAAATTATCATGAGCTTCCTCTTCATCGCCATGATTTTCATCATGGTGCCAAGGGCCCAGGTTTCGGCCGAACGTATCGGCGAGGTGCTACACACCCAAGACAGCATTCAAGACCCCGCCGAGCCCCAGAGTTTTGAGGGCCGTGCACGTGGCGAAGTGCGGTTTGAGAATGTGAGTTTCCGTTTCGCCGGCGCCAGCGACGATGCCTTGTCGGGCATCAGCTTCACGGCGAAACCGGGCGAGACCACCGCCATCATCGGGGCCACAGGCAGTGGTAAATCCACGCTGGTGAACCTCATCCCCCGTTTTTATGACGTGACCGAGGGCAAGGTGACGGTGGACGGCATAGACGTGCGCCAGCTAAAACAGGAGGAACTGCGGGAGAACATTGGCTATGTGCCGCAGAAGGGCCTTTTGTTCAGCGGCACCATCCAAAGCAACCTGCGCTATGGCGACGAGGAGGCATCGGAGCAAACCCTGCGCCGGGCCGCTGAAATTGCCCAGGCCACAGAGTTTGTGGACGGCATGGAAGAGGGCTTTGAAAGCGCCGTGAGCCAGGGTGGTACAAACTTCTCTGGCGGGCAGCGCCAGCGCCTTTCCATCGCGCGGGCCCTTGTGAAAAAAGCCCCCGTCTATATTTTTGACGATAGCTTTTCCGCGCTGGATTTTGCCACCGACGCGCGTCTGCGCCGCGCTTTGCACCCCTACACCCGGCAAAGCGCCGTGCTTGTGGTGGCCCAGCGCATTTCCAGCATCATGCATGCCGAGCAGATTGTGGTGCTGGACGAAGGAAGGGTGGCCGGTGTGGGCACCCACAGGGAACTGCTACAAAACTGCGAGGCCTACCGCGAGATTGCGGAAAGCCAGCTTTCCAAGGAGGAATTGGCATGAGTAAAATGAATTCCCCCACAAAACGCCGCCCCCCTGTGGCCGGAGGCCCCATGGGCCACGGCCCCGCCGGCATGATGCCCGGTGAAAAGGCCAAGGATTTCCGCGGCACCATGCGCCAACTGTTTGCCTATCTGGGCAAATATCTACCCGCCGTCATTGGCTGTATTGTACTGGCGGCGGTCTCCACGGTGTTTGCCATCTTCGGCCCCAAAATTTTGGCCGGCGCCACCGATGAAATTTACAATGGCCTGATGGCCATGATTGCCGGTACCGGCAGCATAGACCTAAACGCCGTACAGCGAATTTTGCTGTTTGGCGCGGGGGTATATGTGGTGGCGGCGGCGCTGCAATATGTGCAGGGCTTCCTGCTGGCAGGCATTTCCAACCGTGTGGGCTACCGCATGCGCGAGGATATCAGCCATAAAATCAACCGCCTGCCCCTGGCCTATTTCGATAAGCACAGCTATGGCGATGTGCTCAGCCGCATCACCAACGACGTGGATACCCTCATTCAAACCATGAACCAGAGCCTGCCCCAACTGGTGAGCGGCATTGCCACCGTGGTGGGCGTTATCATCATGATGCTCACCATCAACGGCTGGATGACCCTCATCACCCTGCTGATTCTGCCCCTTTCCCTGCTGATTGTGCGCGCGGTGGTAAAGCGCAGCCAGCCCTATTTCTTGAAACAGCAAAACTACCTGGGCGAAGCGGGTGGCATGGTGGAAGAGATGTACAGCGGCCATCTGGTAATCAAGGCCTTTAGCCGCGAGAGCGAGAGCCGCAAGGAGTTTGCCCAGGTGAACGAGAAGCTGTATGGCTCGGCCTGGCGCAGCCAGTTTTTGGGCGGGCTGATGATGCCGCTGATGAACATGGTGGGAAACATTGGCTATGTGCTGGTGTGTATCCTGGGCGGCTTCCTCACCCTAAACGGCCAAATTACCGTGGGCGATATCCAGGCTTTCATTCAGTATGTGCGCAATTTCACCCAGCCCATCACCCAAATTGCCAACTCCTCCAACGTGTTGCAGCAAACGGCCGCCGCGGCCGAGCGTGTGTTCGCCTTCCTGGGTGAAACGGAGGAAGTGGCCGACCCGGAAAAACCCATCTCCCCCGAAAAGGCGGATGCCAGTGTGCAGTTTGCCCATGTGAGTTTTGGCTATCTGCCCGAGAAAACCATCATCCACGATTTTTCCGCGGTGGTGGAACCCGGCCAACAGGTGGCCATCGTGGGGCCAACAGGTGCGGGCAAAACCACCATGGTAAAATTGCTGATGCGCTTTTACGACGTGAGCGAAGGGGCCATTTTGGTGGACGGCTACGACGTGAAACAGTTTAGCCGCGGGGGCCTGCGCGGAATGTTTGGCATGGTGTTGCAGGACGCCTGGCTGTATAACGGCACCATCATGGAGAACATCCGCTACGGCAGCGACGACGAGGTGATTGCGGCGGCCAAGGCCGCCCAGGCCGACCATTTCATCCGCACCCTGCCAGACGGCTACAACATGGTACTAAACGAGGAGGCCAGCAACATCAGCCAAGGCCAGAAGCAGCTTCTCACCATCGCACGTACCATTTTGGCCGACCCTGAGATTCTGATTTTAGACGAGGCCACCTCCAGCGTGGATACCCGCACCGAGATGGCCATACAAAAAGCCATGCGCAACCTGATGCACGGGCGCACCAGCTTCGTCATTGCCCACCGCCTTTCCACCATACGCGACGCAGACATGATTTTGGTGATGCGGGACGGCGACATTGTGGAGACCGGCAAACACGCCGAACTGCTGGAAAAAGGCGGCTTCTACGCCGAACTATACAACAGCCAGTTCGACGCGGGGCTAAGCGCCTAGATATTGCCGAAAAGTTAAGCAAAACCAAAGAATACCAAAAGCCGCAAACCGAGGTTTGCGGCTTTTGTGTAAACAGGGCTGGATGCCCACTCGCCTTGCCCCATGTGGAATCTTTTGGTATACTTACAGAGACAACAAAAGGGGGGATGGGCATGGCCGTGACCGAAATAGATGCCATTTTTGCCCCCTTGTTGGAGGCAGCGGGTGCGGCCGCCTGGCTGCTTACCTTATTGTATTATCTCTCCATGGTGGTGCAGGTGGGCATGGGAATGGCGCTACTTTCCATCAACAATGTGCTGCAAAGTGACGCCGGCTATTGCATGACCCGCAAGAAGGGCCAGGCTTGGCGGCGTGCTATTGGCTGGTTTGCCATCGTGGTGGCGTTTGTCTGCCTTGGCATCAGCGCGTTGGCCGCGGCTTTGGGCAGCAGCCGGGTACCGCCAAACCTAATGACGATGGGCCTTGTGCTGATTTTGTTTAGCTATGTGGTGCTGGTGGTGCTGGGCATCAGCATGATGGCGAGCGGCGGCTACATGCCGCGTGGCATGTGGAAGGTAAAAAAACGGGCGCTGGTGGTGCTGGGGCTGGTGGCCCTGGCCATGGGTGTGGCGGGCCTGGTGTTTGCGGTCATTTTTTGGTTCGTTACCTAGGCCGAAAAAAGCCCCTCCCGGCCTTTTAGGCAGGGGTTTTTGGGTTTTGAATAAAAAACGGAATAAGGCTATATTAAATAGCGAATAAATATTTAATAAATCATATAAAATTATTTATTCGCGCATACTGGGTACCCTCCCGGCAGGGGGGAGCAACAGGAGGGCGGATGGTATGACGGTGGGAACGATGGGTGTGGCTTTTTTGCCGCTTATTCTTGCGGCGGGCGCGGTGGCTGTGTTTATCATCGTCGCTTTTTTGGTTTCTTTGGTTTTTCAGGCCGGGATGGGGGTGGCCATGCTTCTCATCAACAATAAGCTGCAACAAAACCCCGTCTATGCGCTGGAGAAAAAGCGAGGGCAGCTTTGGCGGAACCTGGTGGCTATTGTAAGCATTGCCTTTTCGGTGGCCTCTATTGTTTTGTGCGTTTTGGCGCTGAACAATATGGCGGCCAGCGCACAGTCCCCGGGTTTCCAGATTTTCCAATACTGTGCGATACTGCTTAGCTATCTGTTTGCCGTGGCCTTGGGAATCACCTTTTTGGTGACAGGGGCGAAGTTGCCGCGCGGCTCTTGGAAGGTAATGCGGGTTTTGTGCATCCTGTTTGGCATTTTGGTGTTATTGTGTGGCTTGCTGGGCGCCATTTTTACGGGCTCTTTGCGTTTTATGTTTGTGCCGTAATCGGCTGGTTTTGCCCGCCGCCCGGCACAAAAAAAGACGCAAACGGTGGTTTGCGTCCCATTATCATTTTTGGCGCCGCTTTTTTTAAAAAGCGGCGGTTTTTTTGTGCATGGTCTGTTGGGTGTTAGCTGTACCGGGTGCATCCCATCAAAATGGGCTGGCCACAGGCCAGTAGTTCAAGCTGTACCGCCAAGCGGCCATCCAGCCACTGTTCCAGTTCCCGCAGGCGGTTTTCTAAGGCGCGCTGCCCGGCGGCGGCCTCGGCCAAACGTTCCTGCACCTGCCAGGCGCTGCTTTGTTGCAGGGCGTCCATGCGGCGGCTTAGGGTATCGGCGGTGTGGAAGAGTTCATGGGCGCTTAGCACCTGCAAGGCGCTTTGCAATTCGGGCTTTGGCATGGCGGTTTCTCCTTCAAAATGTTCACTCCTGTTTGCCAGTATACCGCGAAACCGCGCCAAGGGCAAGGGGGGCCTAAGTTAAAAATTGAAAGTGGAAAGTGAAAGGCCAGGGGCAACGGCCAAGCGCCGGCAAGGGGGCGCTAAAGTGGTGGAGAGAGGGGGCTTTGCTCATCGCTTAGCAGGCGGCGCAGGCCCTTGCTGCGCCGGATGGCCCACACCAGCAACAGCCCCAGGCCGCAGCAGCTTACCACCTGCCCCGCGCCCACGCTGAGCATATTGAACAGGTAAACCCCCGCCGGGGAGGCGGGAGAAAAGTACAGGATGGTCAATTCGGCGCCCACCACCACGGCGTTGATGAGCACCGGGGGCAGGCTGGCCCAAATGGGCAGCCCCTTTATACAGTGGTTGCGCAATTTGCGGGTAAGCAGCGCCGCGCACAGGGTGGCCGCCGTGCCCACCACCATATCCACCGGGGCGCTTGCCAACATGTTGGAGAGGAAGCAGCCCAGGGTGACGCCCAGCACGGCTTCGGGGAACAGCACGGGCAATAGGGTGAGGGCCTCGGCAAAGCGAATTTGTACCGGGCCAAAGGAAAGCGGCGCCAGCACAAGGCATAGCGCCACATACACCGCGGCAATCACCGCCGCACGAACCAATTTTTTGATAGACATAGCAAAGCTTCCTGGCGGATTGTATTTTACCCGTTCGCTCCGCCAGGGCGAAGGGCAGTTCCCGCCTCTGCCAGAGGTGGGTGGCCCAAAAGGCGCGTGCGCCAAAGTGGCCGTGTTGGAATCTTGGAACCCTTTGTGAACAAAGGGCTCCAAACCATTTAAAAACTTACATCCGTAGAAAAGAATCTCGCCGCTGAGGTTTTGGTAGCCTGCCGCACAGCGGCTGCGTCATTGGCCTGTGCGGCCACGCACTAATAGGCTTTTCCCCACACCACCATGTGTTTTGCGGGCTTTCCGCACACCACGCAGCGGTCAGAGATTTGCTCCTGCTGGAAGGGGATGCAGCGGCTGGAAAGCCCCGCCTTGTCCTTCATGGCGTCCTCGCAGCTTTCCGCGCCGCACCACATGGCTTTCACATACCCGTCGTTCGCGTGGGCCAGCGCCTCGTCCATGCTGGTGGCGGTAAAGCTGCGGTTTGCCTGGTTTTGGGCGGCTTTTTGGTAGATGGCCTGGCCCAGTTCCTCCAGCAGGCGGGGAATTTCGGTTTCCAAGGCGTCCAGGGGCACAAAGGTTTTTTCGCGGTTGTCCCGCCGCACCAGCACGCACTGGTTTTTCTCAATATCCTTCGGGCCAATCTCCAGCCGCAGGGGCACCCCGCGCATCTCCCATTCGCTAAATTTCCAGCCGGGGGATTGGTCGCTATCGTCCAGGTGCACCCGCACGCTGGCCGATAGGCGCTGTTTCAGCGCATAGGCCTTTTCCAGCACACCCTCTTTGTGGGAGGCCACCGGTATGATGACCACCTGGTAAGGGGCCACCGAGGGCGGCAAAATCAGGCCCTCATTGTCGCCATGGGTCATAATCAACCCACCAATCAGCCGGGTGGAAACGCCCCAACTGGTTTCGAATGGATATTCCAGCTTGCCGCCGCGCCCGGTGAAAGTCACGTCAAACGCGCGGGAGAAACCGTCCCCAAAATAGTGGCTGGTGCCGGCCTGCAAGCCCTTGCCGTCATGCATCATGGCCTCAATGGCATAGGTGGCCTCGGCCCCGGCAAATTTTTCGCTCTCGGTCTTTTGCCCCTTCAGCAGGGGCATCCGCAGGTGGTTTTCGCACACCTCGGCGTAGATATCCAGCATCTGCCGGGTTTCGGCTATGGCCTCTTCGGCCGTCTCGTGGATGGTATGGCCCTCCTGCCACCAAAACTCCCGGGTACGCAGGAAGGGGCGGGTGCTTTTTTCCCAGCGCACCACGCTGCACCACTGGTTAT
>CAYYLW010000102.1:0-9547 GCA_964472465.1 uncultured Oscillospiraceae bacterium
AGTGAGGAATTGCTGGAAGAGACCCGCCGCGCCATAGAGGAGATTTTGAAAAAAAGCGAGAGCGAGCCTTACCGCGATGTGGGTAGCCTCAAAACCCGCATCCGCGAAACGGCGTCCAGCCTGCTATACCGGCGTACCAAACGCAGCCCCATGATTCTGCCGGTGATAATGGAAGTGTAGAACAACAAAAGCCAGGAAAAAGGCGGCAGGATAACGCTGGGTTAGGCGTGCCTGCCGTGCCTTTTTCACGGCCCCGGCAAAAAGGTGAGGGAATGAAGAAAAAACGCTATTTTTGGGCGGCAGATTTGGCGGTGTTTTTGCTGCTCACGGGCTTCATTGCCCTGGCTTTGGTCACAGCCTATCTGCGGCCCTGGCTACTGATACCCGTTGCGGTGGTGGTGCTGGCCATGGCAGGGCTTACAGCCCTGTGTTTGCAGCGTTTCCGCCGCGCTTTGCGCCGCCTGCTCAATGGCAAGCGGGGCCTGGCCGATGCGGAGGACAGCGGCATGGCCCATCTCTCCATCCCCGTGGTGGTGATGAGCGACAAGCTGATTGTGTGGTACAACAAGGCCTTTCGTGCGCAGGTGGCGGGCGGGGCCGATATGGCGGGCCTGCCCATGAGCCGGGTGGTGCCGGGGCTGGATAGCGAGGCCTGCATACGTGCCGGGGGGCAGGATATTTTGCTGGACGGCAGGCGGTATTCCGCCTATTGCAGTGTGGTGGGGCAGGAAAACCCGCTGCACTTTGTGCTGTTTGTGGAGGATACCCAGCTAAAAACCCGCGCGGATGAGTATATGGCCAGCCGCCCGGCGGTGATGTATATCCTCATTGATACCTATAGCGATATTCTAAAAGAGATGCGCGAGACCGAACGGGCCAGAATTGTTTCGGCGGTGGACCGGGATTTGGAACTCTACATCAGCAAAGCGCATGGCTTTTTGCGCCAGATGGGCAGCGCGCGCTATCTGGCCGTGGTGGAAGAGCGGTATCTGGCCGAGATGATGAAAAACCGTTTCGATATCTTGGACAAGGTGCGCCGCGCGGATGAAGACACCCAGATGGTGACATTATCCATTGGGGTGGGGAGGCAGTGCAAGAGTTTTGGGGAGTGTGAAGAACAGGCCCAGCAGGCGCTGGATATCGCGCTGGGTCGTGGCGGAGACCAAGCGGCGGTATCTGGCCCCGAGGGTTTCCAGTTTTTTGGCGGCGTATCTCAAAGCGTGGAAAAACGCAGCAAGGTGAAAAGCCGCATCGTGGCGGCCAGTTTGAAAGGGCATATCGCGCAGGCCCAGCAGGTGCTGGTGATGGGCCACAAAAACGCCGATATGGATGCCCTGGGCGCGGCGGTGGGGATGTTGCGCTTTTGCAAAATATGCAAAAAGCCGGCTGCCATTGTGATAAACCGAAATAAAAACCTGGCGGGTAGCCTGGTGCAGGAACTGCTGGACGCCGGCTACGGTGAGGAATTGCTCTCGCCGGGGGAAGCGCTGCAAGTGGCCAGCGAAAAAACCCTACTGATTGTGGTGGATACCCACATGCAGTATATGCTGGAGAGCGAAGAGGTGTTCAACGCCTGTGGGCAGGTGGTGGTGATTGACCACCACCGCTTGATACCAGGCCACATCACAAATGCCGAAGTGTTTTATCACGAACCCTATGCGTCTAGCGCCAGCGAACTGGTGAGCGAGCTACTGCAATACGCGGGGGAGAACAAAGAGGACCGCCCCAGCCCCCTGGAGGCCGAGGCACTGCTCTCCGGCATCATGCTGGACACCCGCACCTTCTCCCTACATGTGGGGGTGCGCACCTTTGAAGCGGCGGCCTACCTGCGGCGCATGGGCGCCCAAACGGCCGAGGTTAAGCGCCTGTTTGCCGTATCGATGGACGAATACCGCTACCGCAGTTTGCTGGTGTCCCGCGCCGAGGTACACGATAACTGTGCCGTGGTCATCAGCGACGAGGTGCCCTTTGAAAGCGAGGTGGTGGCCCCGCAAGCCGCCAACGACCTGCTGGGCATCGCGGGTGTGGAAGCCAGTGTGGTGGCCATTTGGCAGAACGGCAGCGCCCGCATTTCCGCCCGCAGCATGGGGGAGATGAACGTGCAGCTCATCATGGAAAAGCTGGGTGGCGGCGGGCACCTTACCATGGCGGGCGCGCAACTGGCGCAGGTGAGCGTGGAGGAAACCGAAGCTCGTATCCTCAGCGCCATCACCCTGTACCGCGCCGAGCGCGCGCTGGAGGGCAGTAAGGGAAAATAAGCGCCCTGCAAGGCCCGGAGTGAAGGGGCCTTCTGCGCCGAAGTGCAGCCTTTGACAACTAGGGGGGCTTTTAAAAAGCCCTCTGTTTTGTTACAATAGATAAGAATGATCACGGAAGGAGCCTGCATCATGAAAGTGGTATTAAAACAGGACGTGAAGAATTTGGGTAAAAAGGATGAACTCCATGAGGTGAGCGACGGCTATGCCCGCAATTTCCTTATCCCAAGGAATTTGGCCATCCCGGCAGATAACGCTGCCATCAACGAGGTGAAGGCCAAAGAGAGCAGCCGCAAGCACCACGAGGAGATGGAACGGGCCGCCGCCGCAGAAGTGGCAAGCAAGATAGAAGGGATGACCGTGACCGTGAAGGCCAAAGGCGGCCAAAGCGGGCGGCTGTTTGGCGCCGTGACGGTGAAGGACATTGCCGCCGCGCTGGCGGGCCAAGGCTTTGAACTGGACAAGCGCAAGTTGAGCACCGAGGCCCACGAAATCAAAGATTTTGGCAAATACGAGGTGACGGCAAAAGTGTACCCCGGTATTACGGCCAAGTTTATTTGCAGCGTGGAGGAGTAGCCCCGCATGGCAAGAGGAGAGATGGGCCTTTCGCTGGAAAGCCTGGGCGTGCAACAACCCTATAGTATGACAGCCGAGCAAAGCGTGCTGGGCGCTGCTATTTTGGACCAAAGCGCCGTGGATCTCATCATGCAGAACCTGCGTGCTGAGATGTTTTTCGTGCGCCAGAACCGCGCCGTGTTCACCGAGATTCAAAGCCTGGTAGAAACCAGCCAGCCGGTGGATGTGGTGCTGCTGGCAGAACGGCTTTCTTTCGATTCCCTGTTTGAATCCTCCTCGGCGGCCAGAAATTACCTGGCCGAGTTGGCCGATACCGTGCCCTCCCTGTCGAACCTGCCGTATTACCTCAACCTGGTGCGGGACAAATATATCAAGCGCCAGTTGATGGACGAGGCCAGAAATATCCTGGAGCAGGCCGCAGACGATGTGGACAGCCAGATGATGCTGGAAAGCGCCGAACAGCGCCTGTACGATATCCAAGAGGGGCGCGATACCTCTGAGGTGCAGCAGCTCAAGTTTGCCATCATCGACATCATGAGCCACCTGCAAAACCTCTCTGGCCCCAACCGCAAAGATTACCTCGGTATCTCCACCGGGTATGGCTATCTGGACAAAAAACTCACCGGCATGGGCCGTTCCGACCTCATTATTTTGGCCGCCCGCCCCGGCATGGGGAAAACCAGCTTCGCGCTGAACATCGCCACCAATGTGGCCGAGCAAAACCTGCCGGTAGTGGTGTTTAGCCTGGAGATGACCAAGGAACAGTTGGCCGGGCGTATTCTTTCAGCCAAGGCCATGGTGGATAGCAAAATATTCCGCTCGGGCGTTGAAAAGGATGGAGACTGGGAAGATTTGACCCGCATGACCGAGCTGATGGGGAACCTACCTCTGTTTTTAGACGATACCTCGATGATCACCATCCCCGAGATGAAGAGTAAGATTCGGCAGATCAACCGCACGGCCCGCGCCGCGGGGCGCAAGAAGGTGGGCCTGGTGGTGATTGACTACCTGCAACTGATGAGCAGCGGCCACCGCAGCGAAAACCGTGTGCAAGAGCTAAGCGCCATCACGCGGAACTTAAAGATTATGGCGAAGGATTTGGATGTGCCGGTGATGGCCCTAAGCCAGCTTTCCCGTAGCACTGAAAAAGGCAGGGCCGACCACCGCCCCATGCTGAGTGACCTGCGCGATTCCGGCTCCATCGAGCAGGATGCGGACGTGGTTATGTTTTTGTACCGCGACGCCTACTATGACGATGGCCCGGATGCCGACATGGGCAGCGCCCAGGTGATTATTGCCAAGAACCGCCACGGCGAAACCGCCAATGTGGATATGATGTGGGATGGCGCCCACACCCGCTTCATTGAGGTGGACCACAAATACCAGCAGTGACAGGGGAGCACGGCTTGCAAGAGGAACTGACAACACAAGTATGGAATACCGTTAGGCGGCAGGAGATGCTGGCGCCTGGCGATTGCGTCATCGTGGCCCTTTCCGGCGGGGCCGATTCGGTGGCGCTTTTTCATGTGTTGGCCGCCGCGCAAAACTCCTGGGGTCTGCGGCTGCTGGCGGCCCATGTGAACCACGGGCTGCGCGGGGCGGCGGCGGATGGCGACGAGGCCTTTGTGCGCCGGCTGTGTGAAGAGGCAGGCGTGCCGCTGTTTGTGCGCGGGGCGGCGGGTGTTCCCCGCCTGCCTGGCGAGGGGGAAGAGGCCTGGGGGCGGCGGCTACGCTATGCTTTTTTTGAAGAGCTGGCCGCCTTGCACGGGGCCAAGGTGGCCACCGGGCACAACGCCAGTGATAACGCCGAAACCGTGCTGTTCCACGCCATACGGGGCAGTTTCACCGGGGGCCTTGCGGGTATCCCCCCGGTACGCGGGGTGTTTATCCGCCCCCTTTTGGACGTAAGCCGCCAACAGGTGCGCCGCTTTTGCCAAAGTTGCGGCTACGCCTACCGCGAAGATGCCAGCAACCAAGACCCGGCCTACACCCGGAACCTGCTGCGGCTTTCGGCCCTGCCGCTACTGGAGCAGGCCCACCCGGGGGCAGAACACGCCCTGGGGCGTTTGGCGGCAGATATGCGCCAACTGGATGGATGGCTACAAGGGCTGGCCCAAGAGTTGCTTAAACAGGCGGCTGGGCCAGAAGGAAATGTTCCCGAGGGCTGGCGGCTGCCGGCTTATAACGCGGCGGTGCTTTTGGCCGCGCCCGGCCCGGTGCGGCTGGAGGCCTTGGCGCAGCTAGCGGGGCGCAGCGCCACCCGTGCACACCTGGCCGCCATGGAAGAGGTGCTGGCGGGGCGGGCCACCGCCGCGGCTTTGCCGGGGCAGAAAACGGCGGTTTTGCGCGGCGAACGCTTTTTGCTTAGCCCCGCAACGTTGCCCCCGGCGGGCTATGAAGCGCCGCTGCAAGAGGGGGCATGGGCCCTGCCAGGGGGCTACCGGATGCATATTTGGGTAGAAAAGGCCCCCCATAAACACGAAGAAGCTGAAAAAAAACAAAAAAAGGGCTACACCTTTAGGGCAGACTATGATAAAATAAAACAGTGCGGCATCCTGCGCACCCGGCGCGAGGGAGATTGCTTTGCCCCGCCAGGGCGGGGGCTGCATAAAACCCTAAAAAAGTGGATGATTGAACAGGGGATAGACAAAGAGCTACGGGGTCTTTTGCCGCTGGTGGCAGAAAAGGGCAGTGGCCAGGTGCTGTGGGTGTGGGGCGTGGGTTTTGGCAAGGGGCTGGAACCAAATGCGGCCACCTGCCGGGTACTTTGCATCCGCACACAGTACGAACAAGAAGAAAACGGGGGTAGGCAAGATGGCCAGCCAGAATATTTTTGAGGATATCCAAAGCGTGATGATCACCGAGGAGGAGATTGCCGCCAAAGTGGCGGCGCTGGGCCGCCAGATCAGCGAAGATTACCAGGGCAAAAACCTGCTGATGGTGAGTGTGCTGAAAGGCTCGGTGGTGTTCGTGGCCGACTTGATGCGTTCTATCACCATCCCGGTTTCTATTGATTTTATGTCGGTATCCTCCTATGGCCACGGCACAAAAAGCAGTGGTGTGGTGAAGATTATCAAGGATATCGACATCGACCTAGAGGGCCGGGACCTGCTGATTGTGGAGGATATTTTGGATTCCGGCAAAACCCTACACTATCTGCGTGAATTGCTGGAAGGGCGCAACCCCGCAAGTGTGCGCATTGCCACCTTATTGGATAAGCCCTCCCGCCGCGAAGCGGACGTGAAGCCGGACTATTTCGGGTTTGTGGTGCCGGATGAGTTCATCATTGGCTACGGGCTGGATTTTGCCGAGAATTACCGCAACCTTCCCTATATTGGGGTGTTAAAACCGGAACTGTACGAATAAAAGCCGCGGCATTATGGGCTGTGAAACAATAGGAGGCAGGGCTTTTTGAATAAAAAACCACGTATTATAAACATTGTGCTTGTGCTGGCGTTTTTGGCGGTTCTGTTTTTCATGTTCCGCTCTAACTTCCAGTCTCAAGAGCCGGGCGTTCAGTATTCCCAGGTGGCAGGCTATTTCCAAAAGGGTGAGGTGAAAAGTTTCACCTTTGACGCAGGGAATGGCAACTTAGAATATACACTGAAGGGAAAGACCGAGGTTCAAAAATACAAGATGGCCTATGCGGGTTTGTTCCTAGATAACCTACAAAGCTATGTGGATATTTATGACGCCGAACACCCGGATGCCCCGATGGAATATGATTTCAAGTATTCCAGCGATAATTCTATCTGGATTTATCTTCTGCCGTCCATCATCCTACTGGTGGCGCTGGGCTTCTTCTTCTACTATGTGATGTTTATGCAAGGGGACGGCGGCGGCAAAGGCGCCATGAACGTGGGCAAGGCCAAGGTGAAAAACCAAGCCGAGAACAAGAGCAAAACCACCTTCAAGGATGTGGCGGGAGCCGACGAAGAAAAAGAGGAACTGGAAGAGATTGTACAGTTCCTGAAAAACCCCAAACGTTTCAGCGTACTGGGCGCGCGCATTCCGCATGGCGTGCTACTGGTGGGCCCCCCGGGCACCGGTAAAACCTTGCTGGCCCGCGCCTGTGCAGGTGAGGCAGGGGTGCCCTTCTACTCCATCTCCGGTTCCGATTTTGTGGAGATGTATGTGGGCGTGGGCGCTTCCCGCGTGCGGGACCTGTTCGAAAAAGCAAAAAAAACCGCGCCCTGCATCGTGTTCATCGATGAGATAGACGCCGTGGGCCGCCAGCGTGGGGCAGGCCTGGGCGGCGGGCACGATGAACGCGAGCAGACCCTGAACCAATTGCTGGTGGAGATGGACGGCTTTGAGGGCAACGAGGGCGTCATCGTGATAGCGGCCACCAACCGTGCGGATATTTTGGACAGGGCCCTCTTGCGCCCCGGCCGTTTTGATAGGCAGGTGTATGTGGGCATACCGGACGTGAAGGGCCGCGAGCAAATTTTGCAGGTACACACCCGCAAAAAGCCCTTAGCGCCGGACGTAGACCTGAAAATTATTGCGCGTACCACCCCTGGGTTTACGGGGGCGGACCTGGAAAACCTGGTGAATGAAGCGGCGCTGCTGGCGGCGCGGCGCAGCCGCAAGGCCATCACCGAGGTGGACATTGAAGAGGCCAGCATCAAGGTGATGGCCGGCCCCGAAAAACGTAGCCGTGTGGTAACCCCGAAGGAGCGCCGTCTCACGGCCTACCACGAGGGCGGCCATGCGCTGGCGGCTTTCTACCTGCCCACCAGCGACCCCGTGCACCAAATCACCATCATCCCGCACGGCCCGGCAGGCGGCTTCACCATGTACCGCCCCGAAGAGGACGTGCAGTTCCGCACCCGTACCCAAATGCGGGAAAACCTGGTGTCCATGCTGGGTGGCCGGGTGGCGGAAAGCCTGGTGCTGGACGATATTTCTACCGGCGCTTCCAACGATTTAGAGCGCGCCACCCACCTGGCCCGTGCTATGGTTACGCGGTATGGTTTTTCGGAACGGCTGGGGCCCGTGGTGTATGACGAGGACCCTAACGAGACCTTCCTGGGCCGGGATTTTGGGCACAACCGCCACTATTCCGAGGTGGTGGCCAGCGAGATAGACAGCGAAGTGCGCAGCATGCTGGACCATGCCTTTGAAGCCTGCGAGGGGATTTTAAACGAGCACATGGACCAGTTGCATCTGCTGGCCAGCACCCTGCTGGAGCGGGAGAAAATTAACGGTGAAGAGTTCAAACTGCTGATGGGCGGTGGCACCCTGCCCCCCTTAGAGGACGATGACCTGGTGTTCCCCAAAGCGCAGGAGGAAGCCCCCTTGAGCGAAGAGCAAAAGGAAGCGGTGGACATAGTGCGCGAGGAGTTTGAAGAAGAGGAGCCCCAGACACCTCTAAACCCGCCCCAGAACAACGAATAACCAACCATCTTTCTCCGCGGGCAATCGTGTCCGCGGAGATTGTGCGCCTTACAAAAACAAGAGCGGAAAGCCTGCCCGGTACTGCACAAACGGGCCGTATACGGAGGAAGCAAATGCCCAAAAAACAAGCGGCTGCCTATGATAACGAGAGCATCACCAGCCTAAAAGGGGCCGACCGGGTGCGCAAACGCCCGGGTGTTATTTTCGGCTCAGATGGGATAGAGGGCTGTGAGCATGCCATTTTTGAAATCCTGTCCAACTCCATCGATGAGGCCCGTGGCGGCTTTGGAGAGCAAATTATCGTTTCCAAATTTGCCGATGGCAGCTATGCCGTGGAGGACTATGGCCGGGGCATCCCAGTGGATTTTAACCAAAATGAGCAGCGTTTCAACTGGGAACTCCTGTTTTGCGAGCTGTATGCGGGCGGCAAATATGGCCAAAGTGACGATGGCTATGAGTATTCCCTGGGGCTAAATGGCCTGGGGCTTACCGCTACCCAGTATGCCAGCGAATGGATGACCGCCGATGTGTGGCGGGATGGCATGCACTACCACCTGGAATTTAAAAAGGGCGAGAACGTGGGGGGCCTGCAAAGCGAGCCCACCCGCTTCAAACGCACCGGCACCATGATACGCTGGAAACCGGATTTGGACGTGTTTGCCGAAACGAACGTGCCCAGCGAGTATTTTAGGGATATTCTCAAGCGCCAGGCCGTGGTAAACGCGGGGGTACATTTTGTGCTGGAGGATGAAACCGCCCCGGCAGAAGAGAAGAAGCTGGAATTTTTCTATGAAAACGGGATCACCGACTATGTGACGGAGCTGGCCGCCGACGAGGCCTTTTCCCCGGTAATTTCCTTCACCGGTGCGGCCGAAGGGCGGGATAGGGAAGACCGGCCCGAGTACAAGGTGAAGATGAGCGCCGCGTTTTGTTTTTCGAACAAAACCCAAATCATTGAATACTACCACAACTCTAGCTTTTTGGAGCATGGCGGCAGCCCCGAGCGGGCGGTAAAAACCGCCTTTGTGAACCAGATAGACGCCTATTTGCGGCAGAAGGGGCTGTACAAAAAGGACGAAAGCCGCATCACCTTCACCGATATACAGGATTGTCTCATTTACATCTCCTCCTCCTTCTCCACCATCACCAGCTACGAAAACCAAACCAAAAAGGCCATTACCAACCGTTTCATCGCCCAGGCCATGACCGAGTTTTTAAAGCATAACCTAGAGATTTACTTCATTGAAAAGCCCGAGGAGGCGCAGAAGATTTGCCAGCAGGTGCTGGTGAACAAGCAGAGCCGGGAGCATGCCGAA
>CAYYLW010000103.1:0-9488 GCA_964472465.1 uncultured Oscillospiraceae bacterium
AGCCCTTCAGGCTGCTTAACCGTATGGATTTGTCTAACTTTTTGGGGTCAGTTCATCTAGGGGCGGCGTGTTTTTATAGAAAGTTATGGGTGGCCCAGGCAGGGCGTTTGGTAGGGGCGCCCCCTCTACGGCGTTTACTTGCGCAGGGTTTTCACCAGGGTGACAATACAGTCCAGCAGGAGGGCAAACAGAATGAAGCCAAGGAGCCAGAATGAGAAATTGGAGAACATCTGGGCCAGCCAAGCTTCTTCGCCGGAAAACAACTGAGCCACCGCGCCGGGGAGGGCCGGGTTGATGACCTCGGTGTTGTACAGCCACCAAAAGGAGAGCACGGCTGTGGCCAGGTTGGCCACCAAGGTGGAAGCCAGCACGCGGGGGGTGTAGCGGCCATCCAAAAGCCGCACCGATTCCTTCAAGATGCCCGCCGCAGCCATCAGCAGCAGAATATACCAGTGGCTTTGCACATAGGCGGCATTGAAAACAGGTACCAGTATGATGAACAGCACCTGTGGGGCCAGCAGAAACAAGGTGGAAAACAAAATGGCCAAAGCGATGCCGGCAATGGGTTCCCAGCGGGGAATCTCTGCTTGTTTTTTGGGGGCCGGGGGCAGGCTATCCAGGCTAAAAGAGCCCGTAGAAAGCCGGATATTTTTGTGGTAAAACGCTGCAAACAGCAGAGTGACAAAACCAAAGCCCCCCAGCAGCCCCGAAAAAAGCGTACCCAGCCAACCCGCCAGCGCCAGATACCAAACGGGCTGGCTCTGGGTGAGGAAGGCCACCAAGGTGGCCACACTTACGCCAAAAGCCACGCACACCAGCACAATTTTTAGCACCAGTTGGTAGGTGTTGTAGATGGGTGGGCCAATGAGGCATTTTGCGCCATCAGGGCTATACTGCGCGCTTAGCTCTTCGGGGCTGCCCAGTTCGGTAAGCACCACGCGCAGGTCTTGGTCGGTGGGGGGCAGGCCACCGCAGCGCTCCTCCAGCATGTCCTGTATCAGCCCGCGCAGTTCTTTTTCCACATCTTCGCGCATTTTGGCGGGCAGCCGCCGGGTGGCAGCATATAGATAGCGCTCTATCCATTCGTGTTCCATCACAAGTTTACCTCCAGCAATTTCATCATCTGGGCGGTCATCTCCGTCCAGTGTTTTTTTGTTTCGTCCAGCACGCGCTTGCCGTCCTCGGTGGTCAGGTAATACTTCCGGGGTTTGGCGCCTGTCATCTCCCATTCGCTCTTCAATAGGCCCTGCCCTTCCAGGCGCCGCATGAGGGGGTAAAGGGTGCCCGCTTCCACCGGCACGCCGTTTTCTTGCAGGCACTTTACCAGTTCATAGCCGTACATGGGCTTGCTTAGCTGCCCCAGCACCAGCAGAATCACCGTGCCCCGCCGCAACTCCAGCACCAGGTTTTGCACAATCTCTTCGTGGTTCATACCCGCCTCCCATACAATGTTATGTGTCATATTATAGTGTGTGCCACACAGTATGTCAAGCACAAGTTTGGCACTAGGCAGCAGCAAGCAAAAAACAGACGCTGGGTAAAACAAAACCGCCCCTGGCAGAAAACCAGGGGCGGGCAATGGTGGGCTGGGTAGCGGGTATGCTGTTTTATTTGAACCTGTGCCTATTTGCCCTTAAACTTGTCTCCCAGGGCGGTTTTTAGCGTTTCGCGCAGCTCTTCGGGGCTGCCTTTGGTAAAGTATTCTTTATCTATTAGGTAAGCCTGGCTGGGCCCGGTGTAGAGGTAAAAATCCTGCCGGGTTTCCACGGCCATGTACAGGGCATTGTATTGCATGCTGGCGGTTTCGGGCTGGCCGCCCTCCTCGCTGGTAACGCTGCGGTTAAAGCCGGTGGGGGTGAAGATGGTCACCTCGGTTTGCAGGGCGGCCCCGCCCTTTTGCTTGAACAGCGAGGTGGGGCGCAAGAACAGGATATAGAGGAAATAGGCCGCCAAGATGACCAGCAGCACCACAGGCAGGGTGAAGCCGCCGCCGCTGAACAGCAGCACACAGCAGAAAACAAGCACCACCAGGCTCATTAAAAACAGGCCGCTGCGCCCGCCTTGGGCACCGTGGCGGAATTTGTAGCGGTAAAACCGCCCAAAGATTTGTTCGTTAGTGGGCATTTCCACGCGGCAAAGCATAGGGTTCTCTCCTTTGTATGTGAGTGTGGCGGTTAAAAGGTGATGCCAAACTGGCTAAAGCGCCAGCCCTGGGGCGTTTTGGTGAGCGTGATGGGAAACTCTTCCTGGTAGGCTTCGCTGGTATCAAATGCCGCATACTGGCCCACCACCATGAATTCGATGCTCTCCTCGCCCTTGGAAACCAGGCGGTAAAGGTCGGGGCCCAGATATTCGATGTTGGAGCCGCGGGCGCCCATGGAGGCGTACAGCGCCCCATCAATGTTGACCCAGAGGGGGTATTCCCCCTCGGTGCTGTTTATCTCGTCGAACAGTTCCGGGGTGTACAGGTTGGTTACCAGGGTGTAAAATTCGTCCCAGTTTTGCACCTGGCCGTTGGCTTTGTAATAGGGGATGCCGTTGTAGTCCGCCTCTTCCATCCCACTTTCGGTGGCAAAGAAGAAACCATCGTTTTCGCCCATGTTAATCAGGGACAAATAGATTTTGTGGGCCTCGTTGTACAGCGCCACTTGTTCCTCGGTTAAAAAGGAGGAGAGGTCTTGGGTTTCCCCGGCGCCCACACTTTGCGCAGAAGCGGCAGACGAGGCCACCGAAGCGGGCGGCAGGGAGGAGCTGGCGGCGGAAGAAGCGGGCTGCGAGGGGCTGGCCGCCGCCGAGGACACGGCCTGCCCACAGGCGGAAAGGGCCAGAAAACAGGCTGCTGCCACGGCCAGGGAAGAGAGGTATCTGCGTTTCATGTGTGATACTCCTTATGGGTGGGAACGTGTGAATGGGCGGGTAGAGCGGTGGTCAGTTCATCGGCTCTGGTTTGGCAGAATGTCACTCTCGGAAAAATCCTCCCTATCCTGCGTGAGGTTTGGGTTGTAGAAGGGGTCGTTCAAAAGGCGGTCTCCATGGCGGGCCAGCAGGCGTTCCTGCTCGGCAGAAAAGCGCTGTTTGGCCTCGCCCTCTTCGTCACTGCCGCGGCTTTTGCTCTCGTAGTGGTAAAGTTCGGCATAGGGGGTGAACACCACGCTCTGCCCTTGTTTGCCCGCCCGCAGGCAGAGGTCTACGTCATTGTAGGCCACGGGAAAGCCGGGGTCGAAGCCGTCAAGCTGATCAAACAAGCTGGTTTTAATCATCAGGCAGGCCCCGGTAACGGCGGAAAGCTCCTGCACGCAGGCCTGGCGGAACATGTAACCGCTGTGCCCCCGGCGGGCGTATTTGTGGCTGTGGCCCGCAAAACCGCCCAGGCCGGTTACCACCCCGGCGTGCTGCACAGTTTCGTCTGGGTAGTACAGCATGGCCCCCACAATGCCCACCTCTTCCAGCTGGCAAAGCCCCAGCATCTCCTCCAGCCACTCGGGGGTAATCACCTCGGTGTCGTTGTTGAGGAACAACAGATACTGCCCCTTGGCGTTCTGCCGCCCAAAGTTGCAAATCTTGCTGAAATTGAAGCCCTCCTCCTCGTACACCGCCACCTTGCAGCGGGGGTAGCTGGCGGCCAGCTCCTGGTAATAGGAGAAGGTTTCCACCATTTGGGAGTTGTTCTCGGCCACCACCAGTTCAAATTGCAGGTAGCGGGTGCGGCTGTAGATGCTGCGAATGCAACGGTCCAGGTCGGGGATATGGTCGCAGTTTGGGATGATGATGGAGATGAGGGGGCGGCCCGTGATGTCATAATAGACCTTGTAGGTGGAGGGAAAGAACCCGTCCACCACCCGGCCCCGGCGGCCAATGCGCTGCAAATGGTCCCGTATGGCGCGCTTGGCGGCCTCGGCCACGTAGGGTTTTGCCTCCACCCCCGTACTGGTGGATTCCTCGTGCTGGCGCCAGTAATACAGCACCTGCGGGATGTGCAGCGCGGAGCCGGTAATCTCCAAAGTGCGCAGCAGAAAATCATGGTCTTGCGCGCCGTCGTACTGGCTGCGCAGCCCCCCCACCCGTTTATAGATGTCCCGCCGCACCGCCACCAGGTGCCCGATGTAGTTTACGCTTAACAGGTACTGTGGCGAATAGTGGGGCTTGAAATGCCCGGCGCTGGGGTACAGCCAGTTGTCCTCGAACAGGGCCTCATCGCTGTACAGAAGCGGGGGCTTGGATTCGGCTATCTGGCGGGCCACCTCGTACAGGGCGTGGGGGGCCAGGATGTCGTCATGGTCGGCAAATACAACATAGCTGCCCTGCGCCATGGAAACGGCCACGTTGGTGTTTTCGGCAATGCCCCGGTTTTCAATGCTGCGGTGTTGTATTTTCCCGCCGCCTTGCTGGGCCAGCAGTTCTTTAATCCAGTCGTTGTCCTCGCTGGCGTCGGCCAGGCACAGCTCCCAGTTTTGGTAGGTTTGCCCTTGCAGCGATTGCAGAAGCTCTACAAAATGCTGGCGGGCGGGGTTATACACGGGTATGCATACGCTCAGGCGGGGCCAGCCGGTCACATCGGCCACACGCTGGCGTTCCAACACCGCTTTCGCGGGCAGATAGCGGCCTTTTTTGGGGGCGTAACGGCGTTTCAAATAGCGTAGGGTGCGGCTTACGGCCGCGCCCAGGCCCTCTTTTTGCACAATCTCAAAAAAATAGGCCCGCAGCTCGGCGCCGCGCTTCTTTTTCAGTTGTTGCCGTATTTCGTCTGGCTGCGGCATGTTGCGTCCTCTCTTGTTCCAGCGCCCTGTTTAGCGCAGACCGTAGTTTTCAAACCGTAGGGTGAGATGGGGGTTGTAGAAGGGGTCGCCCATTTGCAGCAAGGCGGCATATTTTTGGGTGAAGTTCCCAGCCTCGCGGCGGTAGCGCTCGTTCGCCGGGCCCTCGTCGTCGTAGCCACGGCTCTTGCTCTCGTAGTGGTAGGCTTCGGCAAAGGGGGTGAACACGTTCCAGTAGCCCTTTTCCCGCAGCCGCAGGCAGAAATCCACATCGTTGAAGGCCACGGCAAAATGCTCCGCATCCATGCCACCCAGCTCTTCATACAGGCCGCGCTTCACCATCAAAGCCGCCCCGGTAACGGCGCTCATGTTTTGGGTGGTGGCCAGGCGATACATGGCGCCGCCGCTGCCGCGTTTGTGGGTTTTGTGGTTCACCCCGGCGGTGCCCCCTATGCCAACAAACAGCCCCGCGTGCTGCACGCAATCGTCCGGGTAGTACAGCAGCGCGCCCACGGCGCCCACGTCTGGCCGCTGGCTGTAGCCCAGCATCTCGCGCACAAAATCCGGGCTGATCAGCTCGGTATCGTTGTTCAGTAGCAGAATATGGTCCCCCACGCAACGCGCCACCCCAAAATTGCAGATGGCCGCAAAATTGAAGTCCCCCTTGTAGCGCAGCACCCGCAGGGTGCCGTGGCGGGCCTCGGCCTCCAGGTAGTAGCTTTCGGTGGCCGCGTCGCGGGAGTTGTTGTCGATAATCAGCACTTCAAAACGTGGCCAGCCGGCTTTTTCGTAAATGGATTCCACACAGCGTTGCAGGTCGTCCACATGGTCGCTATTGGGGATGAGGATGGACACCAGCGGGCGGCCCCACACCTCATATTTTACCCGGTAGGCCCCGGGGTACCCCTCTTGAACGAGGGCCTGTCCCTCCAGGTTCACCCGCTCCAAATGCTCCTGTAAAGCGCGCCGGCCAGCTTTCACGGCGTCGGGCTTTTGCAGAATGTCCTTCGCGGTGGAGGCCTCGTGCCGCCGCCAGTAATACAGCACCTTGGGGATGTGGTGGATGGCCGCGGCTTTTTCGCTCAGGCGCAAAATCAGGTCATAGTCCTGCGCGCCGTCAAAGCCCTCGCGCTCGCTGCCGCCCACGCTCTCCAGCAAATGGCGGCTAAAGGCGCAAAGGTGGGTGATGTAGTTGCAGCCCCGCAGGGTGTCGGGCCCGTAGTCCGGCTTAAAATGGAAGGCGTGCAGCAGCTTCATCTCGCTGTCCAGCACGGCCTCGTCGGAATAAATCAGGTCGGCCCCCGTCTCGTTCAGGGCCTTCACCACCTCGTACAGCGCGCCGGGGGCCAGTTGGTCGTCGTGGTCCAAAAGAATCAGCCAATCGCCCCGGCTTTCGGCAATGCCCAGGTTGGTGTTGGCCGCAATGCCCTGGTTTTTGTACAGCCGGGTGTAGCGAATGCGCCGGTCCTTTTCCCGCCAGTGGCGCACCACTGTTTTAATCTCCCGCTGGCCCTGGTTGCTGCCGTCCACCAGCACCAGTTCCCAGTTTTGATAGCTTTGGTTGTGCACGCTGCACAACAAATCCTTTAAAAAAGGCAGGGGGGTGTTGTACATGGGCACCACAATGGAGATAAGGGGCATCTCGGGGAAGGTGGTTTTGCGCTGCGCACGGGTCTCCCGCCGCAGGGGAATATCGGCAAAATAGGGCCAAAAATCTTTCCCGGTGGCCAGCCGGTAGCGGAACAAAAATTCCCGCCATAGCTGCTGGGGCCCCTCCTGCACCAGGGTGCTGGCGGTGCGGCCCAGCATGTGGGCCACCCGGCCGGGCGCAAGGTTACGCCGCAGGGCCTTGCCCAGAGAATCGGGCCCTTGGGTGGGGTCGCTGCGTTTTTCGGCCATCAGCTCAGCTCCTCACCATCATCACAAATTTTCACGGCCTGGGTGGGCTGCCACGAGGGAGGGGGCACAACCCGGGGGCCCTCCTCGGGTTCTTTGGGGGGCGGCTGCAAATGTTCTTTTTCCAGTTCCGCGCTGTTGCGGGCGTTTTCCTTGTATTCACTCACCACCCCGGCGCAGTTGCCCTGGGCAATCACACGCCCGTGGCTCAGCCAGCAGGCGCGGCCACAAAGCTGCTCTACCACCCCAATATCGTGGCTAACCAGCAGCACAGTGGTGCCTTTTTCAATCAATTCGGTGATGCGTTTTTCACATTTTTCCTTAAACAGAAAATCCCCCACCGAGAGGATTTCGTCGCAAATCAGCACGTCGGGGTCCATCACGGTGGCAATGGAGAAAGCCAGGCGGGCCACCATGCCAGAGGAATAGTTTTTCACCGGCACATCCAAAAAACTGTGCAGCTCAGAAAAATCCACAATCTCATCAAATTTTTCGCGCAGGTAGCTGGGTTTCATGCCCAGCACGGTGCCGTTTAAAAACACGTTTTCCCGCGCGGTAAGGTCGGGGTCAAAGCCC
This sequence comes from uncultured Oscillospiraceae bacterium, assembly GCA_964472465.1. Taxonomy (GTDB): domain Bacteria; phylum Bacillota; class Clostridia; order Oscillospirales; family Ruminococcaceae; genus JAAYCI01. The sequence continues at coordinate 7,227 of CAYYLW010000103.1, forward strand.
GCGCCCAGCTCAATCAGCGGGGCCACCGTGCCATGCACGCGGCAATTGCCCTTGGTGGGCTTCATCACCCCGGCAATAATTTTGAGCAGGGTGCTTTTGCCAGAGCCGTTCAGCCCCACCAGGCCGTATACGTCGCCCTTGTTCACCCGCAGGGAAACGTTGGAAAGCGCAAAAAATTCCTCGAATTTCAGTGTTCCCTTGGCGCGGCGGATGAACATCTCTTTGAGGCTGTCCACCTTTTCCTTGGCCATGTTGAAGCGCATCGAGACATTTTCTACCTCTATCATGGGCTGGGGCACGCTGGCGGCCTCCTTTCAAAGTGAAAAAACACGGGCGGTTTGCTGCAGACGCGCAAAAGTTTAAATGTACAGGATGAATTTATCCTGCTTTGCGCGGAAGGCCAGCAGCCCCACCACCATGGCGGCCAGGCTGCACAGGATGCAGCACAGCCACATATTCAGCGTGGGCGCCTGGCCGTACAGCACCACCTGGCGGAACATTCCCACATACCAGTACAGCGGGTTCAGTTTGATGGCCTGTTGCATCCAGGCGGGAAGCATCTCAACGGGATAAAAAATGGGGGTGAGGTAGTTCAGCGCCACCACCACCACGCCATACAGGTGTTGGATGTCCCGGTAGAACACCACCAAGGTGGAAAGCAGCAGCCCCACGCCCAAGTTAAAGACGAAAATGAGAATGAGGGGCACGGGGAAAAGCAGCAGCCAGGGGGTAAGCGGCACCTGCGTTACCAGCATAACAATAAACAGCGCCACCATGGTGAACAGGGTGTTCACCAGTTCAAACAGCACCTTCTCAAAGGGGAAGATATATTTGGGGATATACACTTTTTTGATGAGGCCGCTATAGCCGATGATGGAGCCCATGGCCGCCGAGGTGGCGCCACTGAAAAAGTTGAACATCAACTGGGCGCTGAGCAGGTAAACCGTAAAATACTCGATTTGGAAGCGGAACATATAGCTGAACACCGCCGCCATAATCAGCATCATCAAAATGGGGTTTAGGATGCTCCACAAAAAGCCCAGGGCGCTGCGGCGGTATTTCACTTTCAGGTCGCGCTGCACCAGGTTGAGAAGCAGGTACTGGTAACGGCGGTACACCGCCAGGGTGTTTTGCAGGTAGGCAATCATTTAGCTGTGCCACCTTTCAAAGCAGGCAAAATCCTGCCCCTTGAGGCCGGGCAGGGCGGTGTCTTTGTCGCTCAGCCGGGGGGCTTCGCCAATGTCCGGCCAGCGCACGCCAATGTCGGGGTCATCGTAACGCACCCCACCCTCGGCGGCGGGGTAGTAGATATCGGTGCATTTGTAGGTGAACTCGGCGATGTCGCTCAGCACCAAAAAACCGTGTGCGAAGCCCGCTGGCACCCAAAGCTGGCGCTTGTTCTCGTCGCTTAGTTCCACCCCCGCCCAGGCGCCAAAAGAGGGGCTGCCGGGGCGCAAATCCACCCCCACATCAAACACGCTGCCGCGCACCACACGTACCAGCTTGCCCTGGGTGTGCTCTTTTTGGAAGTGCAGCCCCCGCAGCACACCTTTGGTGGAAAGGCTGTGGTTATCCTGCACAAAGGGGGCGCTGATGCCCGCCTTGGCAAATTCCTCTTGGTGGTAGGTCTCCATAAAAAACCCACGGCTATCGCCAAAAACGGTGGGTTCCACAATCAGCATGCCGGGCACGTCGGTCTCAATAAATTTGAATTTAGACAAAATTCCGCCTCCATTCTGGTGGGCCACTGGGGTATTTTCTGCCCCGCGGCCCAAGGGATGGGCACGGTGGGCATAAGTTTCCATATTGAATCTTATAGTAGAATAGCATAATCCCCCCGGCACTTCAAGTTTCTGCGCAGGGGCGGGCGGGGGGCAAAGTTGAAAAAGAGGGGCCGCTATTGTATACTGGGAGCGAATATTCTTTTTGGCAAAGTGGGGGCGCGGGCAGCAGGCGGGCCCCACCCCAGAGAAAAACAGCGGGAGGGCCCTATGGCAAACTGCGTGATGGTGACAGGCGCCGACGGTTTTATTGGCAGCCACCTGGCCGAAGCACTGGTGAAAAAAGGCGAAAAGGTGAAGGCCTTTTGCTATTACAATTCGTTTGGTAAATGGGGCTGGCTGGACAGCCTGCCCAGCGAAACGCTACAGGAGATAGAGGTTTTTATGGGGGATATCCGCGACCCCCACGGCGTGCAGGTGGCCATGCAGGGGCAGGACGTGGTGTACCACCTGGCCGCGCTGATTGCCATTCCCTTTAGCT
>CAYYLW010000104.1:0-9442 GCA_964472465.1 uncultured Oscillospiraceae bacterium
GGTATCAAAGGCAACACTGCCACCAACACACTGAAACCCGCAAAGCTGGAAACCGGTGCAGAGGTGCGTGTGCCTTTGTTCATCAATGAAGGCGAAAAAATTCGCGTGGATACGCGCACCGGTGAATACATGGAGCGTGCCTAGCCACATTTTATAGAGAGCCCCATCCCGGGCTTTCCCAAACAGGAGGCAAACGATGAATCTTTCAGAAAAAGCGGCTTATATCAAGGGTCTGGCCGAGGGCTTGGATTTGGACGCCGACAAAAAAGAAGTACGCGTTATCAAGGAACTGCTGGAACTGGTGAGCGAGATGGCCTCGGATGTAGAGGACATCGGCGCGGATATGGTGGAACTGTACGACGCGTTTGAAGAGCTGGACCAAGACCTGGGCGCGGTGGAAGAAGAAGTGTATGGCGATATGGACGACCTTTTCTCGGACGATGTGTACGAGATTGTGTGCCCCAGTTGCCAGGAGACCGTGGTGCTGGATGAAGAAATGCTGATTGGTGGCGACGTGATTTGCCCCGAATGCGGCGAAAAAATTGAGATTGAAATTGACGACTGCGACTGCGGTTGCAAGCACGAATCCTAATCTACCAGATAAAAAAGAAGCGCCCTTTTTAGTGTAACACTACACTTGGGGCGCTTCTCTTTTTGCTTTGTAAACGGTGTCCTGGTGTTTCGGCCGCGTGGGCATTTGGTTAAGCGGCTAGAGCTGGGCAATTTTGGCGCGCAGGGGCAACACCGCCGAAGGCACCACCGAAAGTTCGTTGATGCCCATGGCGAGGAAGGCCTCAGTGAAGCGTGTGTCGGCCCCCAGTTCCCCGCAGATGCCAATCCAGATGCCGGCCTTGTGGGCGCTTTCGGCAGCCATGGCAATCAGCCGCAGCACGGCTTTGTGCGCGGGGTCGGCAAAGGGGGCCACGGCACAGTTCTGGCGGTCCAGCGCCAGGGTGTACTGCGTTAGGTCGTTGGTGCCCACGCTGAAGAAATTGGCCTCCTGGGCCAATTCTTCGCTCAACAGGGCGGCGGCGGGGGTTTCAATCATCACCCCGATGGGTACGGTTTCGCAGAAGGCCTGTCCCTCGTTTTTTAGCTGGCTGCGCACCTCGGCAGCCAGGGCCTTACACTGCCGCAGTTCCTCTGTGCAGGTAATCATAGGCACCATGATGGAGAGGGGCCCGTGGGCCGAAGCGCGGTACAAAGCGCGCAGTTGGGTGCGGAATATCTCGGGCCTTTGCAGGCAAAGCCGCACCGCGCGCAGGCCCATGGCGGGGTTTTCCTCGGCGGCTAGGCCAAAGTAGCCGGCCTGCTTGTCGGCCCCAATGTCCAAGGTGCGGATGACCACGGGGCGGCCCTGCATCTTCTCCAAAACGGCGCGGTAGGTCACATACTGGGTTTCTTCGCTGGGGTAATCATCCCGTTCGAGATACAAAAATTCACTGCGGAACAGGCCAATTCCCTCGGCATCACCGGCCAGCGCGAGGTCGATATCGGCCAGGCATCCGGCGTTGGCAAAAAGCTGCACCCGGCGCCCGGTCTTGCTCCGTGTCTCCCGGCCACGGAACAGTTCCTCGGCCTGTTTGCACGCTGTTTCGGCCTGTTTTGCCGCCTGCAACCGGGCCAGGCTTTCGGCGTCTGGCTCCAGCAGCAACAGGCCGGTATGGCCGTCTACCCCGGCCAGCACGCCCTCGGGCTGCTCTAAAAGCGTGGGCCCCAGGCAGGTGATGGCGGGAATGCCCATGGTGCGGGCGAAGATAGCGGTGTGCGAATTGTTGCTGCCGCCGCAGGTGACGAAGGCCAATACCTGGCTGCGGTCCAGCCGGGCAGTCTCGCTGGGCACCAGGTCATCGGCGGCCAGAATAAAGGGTTCGGCTGTGCTGGGGCCCTCCTCCTGCACGCCGCAAAGCCACCGCAGTACCCGGCCAGCCACGTCCTGCACATCGGCAGTGCGGCCCTGCATGTAGGGGTCGTCCATGGCGGCAAAGGCGGCGGCAAAGGTGGCGGCGGTTTGCTCCAGGGCATATTCGGCGCACACCGCCTCGGCTTCAATCATCCCGGCCACCCCTTCGCGCAGGTCGGGGTCGTCCAGAATCATCTGGTGAATTTGGAACACCTCGGCGTTTTCTGCGCCAAGCTGGGCGAGCGTTTGGGTATACAAAAGCCCCAAATCTGCCTGGGCCTGCGTGCAGGCCTCGGCAAAGCGCCGCACTTCGGCTGCGGTGTCTTGCACGGGCAGGCGCTGGATGCAAAGCTGGGCGCGGCGGAAAAATTGTAGCTTGCCCACCGCCACCCCGCGGCTTACCCCTATTCCTTGCAGGCTTTTCATAGTATCACACCTTTATGCCGCCGGACGGCTAGAAAATGTATTTTTTGGAAACAAATTGCCCAAGCAAAATGATGAAAGCTCAAAATTTTGCTTGGGCAAAGGCTCTGGTTGCTTGGCGTTTGTTTAGAAGATACCGACTAGGCCGCCAAGGAAGCCGATGACCATCAAGCCCAGCAGTACCTGGACGGAGGTGAATTTCTCTTTGCGCAGCAGGGCGAAGGCACCTAGGGTGACGCCCAGAGGCAGCAGGTTCGGCATAATGGCGTCGAAGAGCTGCGTTTGCAAATCGAAAGTGGATTGGCCGATGTTAAAGCTGATGGTGGTTTGGAAATGCACGAAAGACGAGATGAGGCCACCCATCACGGTGCAGCCCAGAATACCGGATGCGCCAATGATTTGTTTCATGCGCCCACCGGCCAAAAGGCTGCTAAAGGCGTTGCTGCCCAGGCGGTAGCCGGTCATCCAGCAGTTGTAGGCGATAACCATGAGGATGATGGGCAGGCCGATGAGGACGAGCAGAGGCCCGGCCAGGTTGCCGGTTACGCCCAGACCAATGCCCAAAGCCACCATGATGGGGATGATGATGCCCTGATCCAGCGCGTCGCCAATGCCTGCCATAGGGCCCATCAAACCGGTTTTAATGGAGTTGATGGCGTCGTCGGAGAGGTCTGCCCCGGCGGCTTTTTCCTCTTCCATAGCGATGGTGGCGCCGTGGATAACCGCGCCCACATTGGGGTTTGTATTGAAGAACACCAGGTGGCGTTGCAGCCCCTGCACCAGTTCTTCCTTTTTGGGATACAGTTTTTGTAGAATGGGGGCCATGCACATGGCGAAGGCGCCACCTTGCATACGTTCATAGTTGTAGTTGGCATGGGAGAAGAACTGCCACAGCCAGTACGAGTGCCGAATGTCCTTTTTGCTTAGCTTTTTACCGGTTTCGGCACCGGGTTTTACTGCATTATCCGCCATAGCTCATTTCCTCCTTTTCACTGCCGTCTTTGTTGTAGAACAGGTAGATAAGGGCAAAGCCCAGGCCGAACAATGCCACGCCGATGATGCTGAGCTGGAAGTAAGCCACCAGCAGGAACCCGATGAGCAGGAAGGGCATGGTTTGCTTTTTGAGGATGGCGCGCAGGTTGAGGCCGATGCCCAGGGCCGGCAACAGGCCGCCCACCACTTCGAAGCCGTGCAGGATACCGGTGTTTTGGATGAGGTTCAGGAAGTTTTCCACCAGGCCGATGCCCGCAAAGGTGATGACGAAGGTGACCAAAACCTTAAAGAACAGCATCATGATGGCGCTGGGTACCCAGTTCATGGCCATCACGCCTTTTACGTTGCCTTTCTCGGCATAACGGTCGGCCCAATGCACGAAGATGGAGTCGATGCTCATGCGGCCAACCCACCACACGGTGCCCAGCAGGCCCAGCGGTACGGCCAGGGCCAGGGCCACCTCGGTGCTTACGTTTGTAGCCAAGGCGATGGCGGTGCCGATATAACCTGCCAAGGCCATGTCGGAGGGCATGGAACCGCCCACGTTGAGGTGCCCGAGGTAGATCAGGTTGATGGTTGCGCCGATGATGGTGCCTGTGACGGGGTCACCCATTACAAGACCTGTGAGGAACCCGGCTACGATGGGCCGCTGGAGGACATAATAGCCCTCGCCGAAGAAGAAGGGGGCGTCGGACAAGAAATACAAAAGCCCCAACAGTAGTGCTTGCCACCATGTCATTTACACATACCTCCTACATTTTTTTGCACACACACAAAGATACGGTACGAAAAAAGCGTGCCACCGGGCCTAAAGCCCGTTTGGAACCAAAAAGATAGGGCGCTTTTCCAAAGGCTAGAGCTTTACTTTCTCCAGCTCTATGCATTTGCCATCCGGCACGATTTGGCAAAAGACGCGCACGCCCTTTGCGGCGATTTGCCGGAGCTGCTCCAGCTCTTCGGGAGACACCTGGATGTTGCGTAGCACCACCTTGCGCCCGGCCAAATACCCCATGCCGCCCAGGTTGAGTTCCTTCATGGTTACGCCGCCCTCCAAAAGGGCCTGCATCACCGAAGGGGTTTTGGTGAGCACCATGGTGCGGTTTTCGGGCGGGTCGTTCAAGATGGCAGGAATGGCGTCCTCTACGCTGAGAATGGATACGTCGTAGTCTTTGGGAACAGACATCTGCATCACCTGGCAGAGGAATTTGTCGCCTGCGGCTTTGTCGTCCACTACGAAGATGCGGGTGGTGTTGTAAATTTTGGACCATCCCGTCATCACCTGGCCATGAATCAGCCGGTCGTCAATTCGGAAAAACACTGCGCTCATACATTGCCCTCCCTTTCCTTTATGATGTCGTCGGCACTTACGATGCCCAGCCTGCCGGATTCACACGCGGCTGCCAGCAGTTCGTCCATGCTCACTTCGGCGCGTAGGGTTAAAATTTCCAGCAGGGCAGGCAGGTTACAGCCCGAAAGGGCGTGCACCCCACGCTTGAGAACCATCAGCATGGAGGCGTTGGAGGGGGTGCCGCTGGGAAGATCGGCCAAGATGAGGGTATTGGCCGGGTCGCCAAACTGGTCGATGGCTTGTTCCAGCTTTTCCGCAAAGCTGTCGCCGGTGTCGCCGGGGTAAAGGCCAAACACGGCCATCTGCTCCTGCTCGCCCAGAATCATCTCGGCGGCCTCCCGCATGCCCGCCGCCAGTGCGCCGTGGCTGATGAGGATGAGATTTGTCAAAGTTTCACTCCTTTCTCGTCGTGTTTTGGGCCAGCCTGCCCATGTTATTCGGAAAGATCCAGCAAAACGCGGTAGGTCTCGGGGCTGCAAGCGCGCTCCAGGGCCTTCTGGCAGTCGGCCATGGGGTAACGCTCTGTGATGAAGGGGGCCACGTCAATCAGCCCATAGCCCAGCAGGCGGCTGGCGGCCCAAAAACCCTTTGCCGTGGGGCTGAAGGAACCGGTGATCATCTTTTCGCTGTAGTGAATCTGGTTTGGGTTCATCTCGATGGGGCCGTTTGGGTGGAAGGAGCCGTAGTAGACCATCCGCCCACGTTTGGCCAGGCATTCCAGATAGCTTTGTGCCAGGGGCAGAACATTGACTGTGAAGAAGCACGCGTGTGCACCGCGTTGTTCTGTTAGTTCCATGATGGCGGCGATGGGGTCTCCGTCGGCCGGGTCCAGCACCACATCGGCGCCCATTTTTTGGGCCATCTCACGGCGGGCCTTGTCCGGTTCCACCAAGATGGTACGGGCGCCTTTTTTCTTGGCCAGCAGGTTGTGCAACTGGCCCATGATGCCCCCGCCCACAATCACCACGTCCTCGCCCATTTCCAGGGCGGCTTGGTCCAGGCTGTGTAGGCAGCAGGAGATGGGCTCTGCAAAGGAGGCGGTGTCCAAATCGGCGCTTTGGCCAGGCAGGGCAAAAACGCGCTCGCTGCCAATGGCCAGGTACTGCGCAAAACCGCCGGTGCCTGGGATGCCGTCGTAAAAGCGTTTGGGGGCCTTGCCGGTGCACAGGTTGTCGGCCCCGCGGTAGCACGCTTCGCACTGGCCACAGCTATCGTAGGTTTTTACCACCACGCGCTGGCCCACCTGCACATTGCAGGAGGTGCCCTCCCCAATAGCGGCCACCGTGCCGGAAATTTCATGCCCCGGCACGAAGGGCAGGGCCACGTCGCCCCCGCCGAAGATGCGCTGTTCCCAGGTACAGATTAGCGCGCGTTCCACCCGCACCAGCACTTCACCGCGCTGGGGCTTTGGGGTGCTTAGTTCCATCACCTTGGCCTCTTTGGCCCCGGTGATGACAATGGCTTTCATTTTTTCAGGAATCATGCTGTTTCTCCCTTACAGGCCCTGGATATCGGCCGCTTTTTTGCCGCCGTGCACCAGGTCTACCAAGGCGCGCGTCACTTTTTCCGGGTCGCTATGGCGCCAGACGTTGCGCCCGATGGCCACGCCGGCCGCCCCCGCGGTCATGGCGTCCTCAATGCACTGGAACAGGGAGGTCAGGTCGCTGGTTTTTTCGCCGCCCAGCACCACCACGGGCTGGTAGCTGGCCTCCACCACACGGCGGAATTCTTCGGGGGTGCCGTTATAGGAGGTCTTGATGATGTCGGCGCCGTACTCGCAGCCAATGCGGGCCGAGAGGGTTAGGTTTTCCACGGTGTTCGGGATGTCGTTTGAAAAACCACCGGGCAGCATCTCCGCCATCACCGGCACGCTCCATTCGCGGCCCTGGGCCACCAGGGTAGAGAGATTGCTCATGCAGTGGGTCTCATCGGGGATGCCGGGGAAGCCCATACATACCACGGCATCAGCACCAAGGCGCAACGCATCTTCCACGGTGAAGAACAGTTCTGGGCCCTCATCGCCTTTGCCCAGGCAGGAGTAGCCGCTGTCGGCCCGCAGCATCAGGGCCATGCCCTCCAGCTCTTTTTGGTATTTTTTAGCCACACCAAAGGTGGTGAGGATGGCGTCGGCCCCGCCGGCCGCCACGGCTTTCAGAATCTCGCCGGTGTTGTCCAGCGCGGGGTTTACAGGCATGCTCATGCCGTGATCCATAGCCACGATAACGGTTTTTCCATCCGGTTTAAAAATTTTACCCATTCTTCTCATTGTTCTTTCCTCCATTTGTGTTCAGCGGCGGAAGCCAGAAGCTTCCGCCATTCGTTTACAGGCTTTCTTCGCAGATATCTTGCAATTCCCGCAAGGCCTCTGCTTCGTCCTCGCCGGTGATGGTGAATTCCACATTGTCTCCCTGGCGAATACCCAGGCCCATCACAGCTAAAATACGGTTTACATTCACCGTTTTGTCACCCCTAGAAATTTCAATGACGGAGCGGCACCGTGTGGCCAGTTTTACAAATTGGCCCGCGGGCCTGGCGTGCATGCCTAGTTCGTTTTTAACGGTAAAGGAATATTTTTCCACCCTGCGCTTCCCCCTTTTTCTTGGCTTTCCAGGCCCGAGACCCGGGTTTTTGGGAAACATCCCTGTGTGCTTGCATTATACCTGGCGTTATCTCACAAAACAATAGGACACCATACCAATAATGCAGGGGTTCTATTGTCAACAGTTCATAAAATACCAAAAAAATTCGACAAAAGCCATTGCGGTGTTACACTAAAACCAGTATAATTGCACAAAGAAAAAAGATAGCGCCCGGCATTGCGCGCGAAACACAAGGAAATAACGTGAACACAAATAGAATGAGGTGATTGTTTGCCCAGGCGTTCTGAGCTAGCCACCGCGGATACAGACGTTTATTTCTCTTTGGAGGATCTTTTGCAACTGGGTTCCATGGTGGGGGCCGAATTGTTGGCCGGAAGCGGCAACCTGCAAAAAAAAGTGGCCCGCACCAATGTGGTGGAAGTGCCTAACCTGGTGGATTGGGTGGGGACGGACGAACTGGTCATCAGTTCGGGCTATTCCTTCCGCGAGGACGAGACCTCGCTGGTGGAGCAGCTAGCCAGCCTGCAAAAAAAAGGGGTGGTGGCGCTGTGCTTAAAGCCCCGCCGGTTCCGCGACGGGCTGCCCCCGCGGGTGGTGCAGCAGGCCCAAGCGCTGGATTTTCCCCTGATACAACTGCCCATGGCGGCGGTGTTTGCCAACATTGTGCACGAGAGCATGGAGGCGATACTGGACCGCGAGACCCTGGCTTTCCGCCATGTGCAAGACCGGATGGAGCAGCTACTGGACGCGCTGTGGAAGGAGGAGAGCCCCGAGCAGTGCCTGCATGTGGTGGAGGAGATGCTGGGCAACCCCGTGATGATTTTTGACAGCGACAGCGACCTGATTGTCACCCCCAAAAGCCGGGCTCTCATCTCGGACCAAATGCACGAGGACCTGATGAAGCAACTGTACCGCAGTGGCCGCAGCCACAGCCTCAGCCTGAACCAAAAGCGGCATATCCCGGTGCATTTTTTTGGGGTGAGTGGGCACAGCGGCATCCGCATTGTGCTGCTGGAATATTACGGCCCTTTACAAAACTTAGATAAGATTATCCTGGGGAGAATCAGCCATATCCTAGCGCTGGAAATGAAGAACGCCCTCTCGGTGAAAAAGCTGCGGCGGAAATATAAGATGCAGTTCATGGAGGATTGGCTCTCCGGCCGGCTGGGCGACGCGCTGAGCGTGTGCGTGGCCGCCCAGGCCGAGGATTACCACCTACAGGCCGAAGGGCGCTACCGGGTGGCCATCGTCAACCTGAACACAGAGCGCGGTGGGGTGGATTTTGTGCAGCGCGACGTGAATATCATCCGCAATATCATCCGCAACCTAAACCCGGATATCATGTTTTACGTGCTGGATGGCAAGCTGATTTTGGTGGTGGAGGACAGGGAGAGCGGCGGCTCCATTTTACAAGAGCTTGCCACCCTCACCCAAAAGCTGAACTACATTATGGATAAGGGCGAGATGAGTTTTTGCATCAGCGACCCTTACCCCGTGCAGGATATGGCCGAAGCCTACCAGCAGGCAAAAAAAATAAGCCAGATCAGCAGCCGTTGCGGCTTGCGTGAACAGGCTATCACCTACGACAAACTGGGTATTTTGTATCTGCTGGCACTGTTGCCCGAGGACGAGGCGGTGCAGCGCCTGCGGGCCCGCTTTTTGGGCCCGCTGAAGGACTATGACCAAAAGCACAAAAGCGCCTTGGTGGAAACGCTGCGGGTGTGGCTGGATACCGGCTGCAACACCCTGCAAACGGCCAAGCTGCTGCACACCCACTACAACACGGCGGTGTACCGCCTGGCCAAGGTGGAAAAACTGCTGGAAATGGACATCAACGAGGTGGAGGTGCAATTGCAATTGCGCATTGCCTATAAGCTGGATCTGATTTTGTAAACCATGGCCAAGGTTTTGGCCCTGGTTGGCGGCCTGGCCCCATGTGGCGGGAAGGCAAGGCCCGGTTTTCCCCCGGGCGGCTAGTAGGCCCCCTGTTCGTTGTCTGGGTCGAAATAGGGCTGGGGGGTGTAAAATTCAAAGATGACGGCGTCGTTATCTCTTTCCAGTTCGGCCAGGTCATCGCCGGGGCGGGCCGTCCAGGCCACCCGCATGGCCAAGCGGCTGGCCAGCCACACCAGGGGGCTGCGGGGCCCCTTTTGGTAGGCGATGAACTGCGGGCGG
>CAYYLW010000105.1:0-9402 GCA_964472465.1 uncultured Oscillospiraceae bacterium
CAAACTATGTCTCTTTTTATCCTTTTTTCAATTTGCGCAACTTATCCTACCTTATTAACAGGGCTGACCATTTCTGTTGGCGTTAGTTTTAATAAAATATTTGCAAAATTGGCGTCCGACTATCAGAAGCCAGATGCTACCATGGTGATTGACGGTGAGGATGTGGAAAGTATCATCTGGCCTATGCGTGTAAACACCCTACTGTATGTAGGTAAGCGGGTAGAAGAACTTCTGGGGGAGCTTGGCATACAAACCATTGGGCAACTAGCCCAGGCAGATGCAACTTTGCTACAGCAGGTGCTGGGCAAACAGGGACCACAGCTTAAGGTCTATGCAGCCGGCTTAGATGATAGCCCGGTAGCCAAAATTGGGGAGCATGAACCGATTAAAAGCGTGGGGAATGGCGTACATTTAAAAGAGATTTATTGGGTATTCAGGACATCCGCATGGCGGTGGGCTATTTAGCAGATGAGGTGGCAACCAGGTTACGAGCCCATAAGCTTTATTCGGCCGCTGTGCAGGTTATGATTAAAGATAGCAAATTGAAGAGTATAACAAGGCAAAAGCAGCTTTTATACTCCACCAATCTTTCAAAAAATATTGTGAAACATGCTATGGAGTTGATTGTAGAACACTGGCAGATGACTAAACCAATTAGAATGCTAACGATAACGGCGCTTGCTTTAAGTGATACCCCTACGGCGGAGCAACTAAACCTATTTGAAGAAAAAGCCAGAGACGACACCCGGCGGGAGCAGCTAGAAAAAAGTATAGATAAAATCAAAAATAAATATGGAAAAACCAGTATCTTAGAAGCGAGTGCTTTGCACAATGATATTGGCATAGAAGGAGAAGCAAAACCAGAAAAAGAACATTAATAACATAATAAAATAAATAATAATTTCCATATATAGCAATTATATTATTATATTGGCCACAACAACAGTCTGGGAGAAGGTGTGTGCCGTAATGGCTGACCAAAAGGGCAATGGGCCAGGTAAAGAGGACTGCTCTTGCAGCAGGAATGGCAGGCTGTAGAAAATATTACACCTAAAAGCGGTACCTAGTTTGGTACCAGATGGGACAATGACTGATTTAATTTGGAATTAAACCCGGATATTGGAAAAATTCTTGAACTAGCTGCTCACAATTGGGGTACCAGGATGGCCCGCCAGCTTAAGGTCTGGCTTAACAGGTAGGAGGACTGAAATTTCCTAATTATTCTATAAACTTCCAAATATTAATTATAGATATAAAATGTCAATAAATCAAATAATGACGAAATATCATAATATAGAAAAAATCTGGCATTTTGCCAGATTTTTTCTAATTCTAATTGGAAAATCAGGAAATGGCGTTTAGCCAATCATTTGTAAACAGCGGTGGAGAAAAGCGGAACTTCCAAACAAGGTGAACCGTGCCACATAATAACGCTCATCATATTCTACATAAGATTGGCAGAGTGTTCCGTTTTCACTTTCCAGGCGGGCAAATTCAGCCAGACGCTCGCTGGTGTTTTTGGCCGAAGATAAGGACATGTAAGTGTCCATGATGGTGCACATCAGTGGCCCGCTGGAACAGTCATGCACTTCAGAAACAAATCGGGTAACACGCTTTCCTACGTCGCTAAGAACAAAATCATCTGGCGGCGCAGGGCGCTGGCTGGGAGGGGGGTAATCCGCATTCTGCTCGGGTTTACTTTCCTCGGGAGCCACTTTGGGGGCAGGGGGTTCTTGCTTTTCGGGTTTTGCGGGTGGCATAGGGGTTTCCGCCGGGGGTGGAGCAAAGCCATAGTAAGCCGTGGGATTTTGCGGATACAGAGGAACCTGCACGGCTTGCCCATACAAAGAATGGTAAGCCCCGGTGGGGTAGCCAGCCTGCTGGGGCATGGAATAGGGGGGCGCAGGGGCGGGATATTGCGCATATAGGGGAGGCGCCTGTGTTTGCCCCGCCGGTGTTTGTTCAATATTACGGGAATAATCCACCTGTTGGGGCTGTGGCATGGCCGCCGTTTGAAGAGCCGGCCTAGGCGGCTCTTGATAAACGGGGGGCAGATACGAAGGGGCGGGCGCCGTGGGGGCCACGGCCTCAGGAGCCGGCGCCTGGTAAACAGGGGCAGCGGTTCTCTGCACCGGTGGGGCGCTGGGCATGGGCGGCTGGCTGGCCAAAGGGGCCTGATTTGCCACAGGGGGCTGGGTTGGCGGAGGGCAGGGGGGGGCTGCCATTTGCGGCTGGGGTTCCTGCTGATAAACCGGGGCTGGGTCGGCCTGGCGCACAGCGGGGCTTTCATACCCAAGTGGGGCAGTGTTTTGCCGTGGTTCGTAAGTATCTTGCATGCCCACTGGGGCTGAAGCCATCATCGGGGCCGGGTTACTCTGTGGCGCAGAAGCCGCGGCGGGCCGTGTATCCATTTGTGGTTCTGGGGGTGCTGGCACACGAACTGGGGCCGCCACATAGTTGCTAGAGATAGGTGCTTCCGCAACATTTGGCCGGTAGGTCGCCGGGGGAACGGATGCTTCTATCTCTGGTAGTGGTGCCGGGTTTGGCAGGGGGGCGGGGGGCAAATATTCGTAGGCAGGGGTATTGTTCTTGCCCTCTGTGCGGTTTTCCTCCACCAGGGGGAGACTGGCAGGGGCTGCCCAAGGGGTTTCTGCGGGGGCGGCAGGCTGCAAAGCAACCTCCTCCTCAAATGAATCAAAATCCTCGGCCCCGGTGAGAAGGCGCTGCACCTCTGTTTCAGGAAAACGCCACTGGCCGCCAATTTTCCGGCCCACCAGTCGCCCGCTTTTTAAATAATTCCGTATGGTACGTCCGGTAACCGAAGCAAGCTCGGCCACCTCTTCCACGGTGTATAATTTTTCAATCATCTTGGAACCTTCTTTCCCCTTGTCTGGCAGAAGTATGTAATTACATTATAAAGTCAACTATTTACCAGTCAAGGGAAAGAAAAACATTTGCCTTACATTTCCTAACATTTCATATATTACGCGCTCGCATTAGGCTGGTTTCATCCAGCAACAAGGCCCCTTTTTTCTGGATGCAGGCCTTGATGGGGATGCCCTCTTCGCTAAACATGCACTCATGCTCGGTGCGAATATTCCATTCCGGTTCTTGGCTGTGCAGGTCACGCGCTTCCCATTGCAGGCAAAAACCACTTAGAGAAAAGTAACGCAGGCTATCCTCATACAGGCGGTCATCATCCGTCTTGAAATATATTTCACCGCCATCACGCAAAAAATGGCGGTACTGTAGCAATTGACGGGGGTGGGTAAGGCGGTGCTTGGCATGCCCGCTTTTACACCAGGGGTTACAAAAATTGATGTAGATACGGTCAACATTGTCCTCTTCGGCCAGCAACAAACGCACTCTCTCTATATCGAAGGGGGTGATGGCGATGTTCCCCGGGGCCTTATTTGCCTGTTCGAAAACCCTTTCAATGTTGCGCTTGCCCACCACCAGAACCTCGCTCTTCATGTCAATGCCCAGGTGGTTAAATTCCGGGTGTGCCAGGGCCTGTGCAGCCAAAAAACTGCCCTTCCCACAGCCCAGTTCCAGCCGCAGAGGAAGGGTGGGGTTCTCAAACTGTTCTTTCCAGTGCCCGCGTGCGGCTTCGGGGTCATTGATATGGCGCGGCCAGGTGGCCAGTTCACTGCGGGCATAGGGTTTATGGCGAATTCTCATGGGTTTTGCTCTCCTAAATTAGAATGGCGGCAACATAGCCGGGAGGATAAATAATGACAAAATATCGATATATGTTAATATAAATAAAAAGGAATAAATTACGGTGAAATCATCTAAATATCTCATTTTACAAGAAATTCAGATGAATAACCGGCCAATTTCTGTAACGATAATACGCCAATACAATCAAAATAATAGCAAATTAAAACCCCAATATTCTCCATTTAATGGGCCCATGGGCGGGCTGGCCTTGGGCCATAAAATAGGGTATACTGCTAGAAAGAAATGTTCTGGCGGCGTTCTGGCCGCAGGAGGATATACATGAGAAACCATAAGCGCCTAAAACGGCGACTGGCCGCCATAACGCTGGCCTTCTGTTTTCTGCTTTCGGGCTGCAGCACAGCGGCGGCCATGGCTCCCAGCCAAACCAGTGGGCCAGTGGGCTCAAGTGTGGGCAGCACGGCTCCCTCTAGCAGCCAAATGGCAAAACCGGCTGGAAAGCCTGTGGTAAAAATGATGATACCCAGCAGCCAGCAGGCGCTGGGGGATTTGCTAAGCCAATTGGCAAAAGAACAAAATATGGACCTTCAGCTACTGGTGGGCGCCAACGAGCCACGTTATACTTTGGAATTGGCCGAGGCCTTGGCCGGGGAAGAGCCGCCGGAACTCTACTGGCTGGCAGGAGAATTTTCGGCCAGGGTTCTGGCCCAAGCAGAGCAGACGCCCCGCAAGCTAAGCGAAGAAAAAGACGTGGCCTTGGCCACCTTGGCGCAAATTACCCCCGCCGAGATGCGCATTTTGGGCAGCGAAGCTGTGTATGGCCTGCCTTTGGGCGTGTACGCCGAGGGCACCATTGTCAATATAGAAACCTTGGCTGCGCTTTTGGGCAGCCAAGACTTGGCCACCTTGCAGCGGGATCTGATTGATTGCAGCTACAAGGAATGGAAAACCATGCAACAGGCGGTGGCGAAGTATTTGGAAAAACCCAGCCGTTACCAGTTCCGCCTGGGTAGCGGGGTGTATACCATGCCCAATTACCGCCCCCCCGAGGCAGAAAAACTGCGGGGCTTATGGGCCCTGGCTACGGTGGGGAACGCGGCCTATACCCAAAATGGACTTTCCGCGGTGTTTTCCGCCGCTTACGCCGACCCGGCTGATTACCTGGATTCAGACCCAGACGAGACCAGCCTTTTCTTAGAAGAGCCCTTGCAGGCGCTGGTGGACGAAATGGAGTTTGAAACCCTGCACATGGCCAGCGAAGGCGGGGCTTTGGCACGGGGAGATAATTTTGCCCTGGCGGGGGAAGTGACCAGCGAGGTAGCCAAAAAACTATTTGCAGAGGGTACCGCTTTGTTTTGGAAAGGGGATACCCGCCAGGCGCTAATGCTGGAAACAGAGCAGCCCCAGCTTCAAGACGCCCTATTTCTCATTCCCACCAAGATGCCTTTTGAAAACCAAGAGGTGGCCCTGCTGAACAACTTGTACAGCGTGGGTGTGGAAGGCTATCTCTGCTTGCCCGGCAAAACTACGCCGTCCGACGCGGCCAAAGGCCTGCTGCTGCAATTGTACACCGCACCCGCTTGGCGCAGTGCCATGGAAGAGCAGCTTCACATTCTGCCGTATACCAGCCTTTTTCCCAGCCGTAGCTTGCTGGCGGGACTGGAGGAGATTGTGGGCTTGGGCGAATATTACCTGCACCCGCTGGAACAGCGGCGCCTTTCCACGGCACAGCAACGGGCTGGCGAATGGCTGAATTTAAACCTGATGGCAAAGGCGGAATGGAGCGAAGAGGATAAGGCCAACCTGCTTACGGCTATGCAGGCCATGCTGGGGGAACTAAACCTGCAAGCCGAGGAAGAGTAGCCAGCAAAAGAGCAGCCATTGGTGGATGCCAAGGCCGCTCCTATTTATAGCCGGATAGACATACTATAAATGTAAATAAATAGAATAATAAGCTAATAGAGCGTATTTTTTAGAAAACAGAGGGAATTGAATACAAAGTATAGGGGCAGTTTTACTAGAAATATTCGCCAGAAAAAGCCCTATACCTCCGCTTTGCCCAAGCGCTTATAGGGTATGCCTATACGTTGAAACGGAACAAGGTTACGTCCCCATCCTGCATCACATATTCCTTGCCCTCGCTACGGATGAGGCCCTTCTCTTTGGCGGCGGCCATGCTGCCACATTCCATCAAGGTGTCGAAGGCCACAATTTCGGCGCGGATGAACCCGCGTTCTATGTCGGAGTGTATTTTGCCGGCGGCGGCCGGCGCTTTGGTGCCCCGGGTGATGGTCCATGCACGCACCTCCGGCTCGCCCGCCGTTAAAAAGCTGATGAGACCAAGAAGCTGGTAGCTTTCCCGTATCAGGGAGGAGAGCCCGGAGGTTTCCAGCCCCAGCTCCTCCAAAAAGGCGTTGCGCTCCTCCTCGGGCAGGGCGGCAATGTCCTCTTCCACCTTGGCACATACCGGCAGGCAACCCGCGCCGTCTTGTTCTGCCAGTTTTTGCACCACCTGGTAGCCAGGATTCTGGGCAAAACCGGCCAGTAGGTCATCCTCGCTCATATTAGCCGCGTAAATTACGGGTTTTAGGCTAAGCAGGGGCATTTCCAGCAATAGGTTTGCCTCATCGTCGTTTTCCGTTTGGAAGGTACGGGCGTTTTTCCCATCCTCTAAATGTGCGGTAAGCCTTGCCAGCAGCTCCGCCTCAATTTTCATGGCCTTATCGCCTGTTTTCAGCAGCTTGGCCGCCTTGTCGCCCCGGCGCTGCACAATTTCAAGGTCAGACAGCACCAGTTCCAAATCGATGGTCTCAATATCCCGCGCGGGGTCTACCGAGCCTTCCACATGCACGATGTCCCCACTTTCAAAGCAGCGTACCACGTGTACAACGGCATCCACCTCGCGAATGTGCGAGAGGAAACGGTTGCCCAGGCCCTCGCCTTTAGAGGCCCCCTTCACCAGTCCGGCTATGTCCACAAACTCAATGCTGGCAGGGGTTACCTTTTTGGGGTTATACATTTTAGAAAGTGCGTCCAAACGTGTGTCTGGCACAGCCACAACCCCCACGTTTGGCTCTATGGTGCAAAAGGGGTAGTTGGCGCTTTGGGCCCCCGCATTGGTAATGGCGTTAAATAAGGTGGATTTGCCCACGTTGGGCAGGCCGACGATTCCGAGTTTCATAGTTCCTCCTTGTGGCTGCTGTGGCCCCGCCTGTATATGCCTAGGCCAAAGCGGGCTCTCAATCTCTTATTATACATGGTGGGGGGCGGAAAATGCAATCCGCCTCCTGGGGTTTTGATTTGTTCACAATTGGTATTGTATACTGAATAGAATTGCTTTTGGAAAGGGTGTTGCATCTTGTCCCAGCGGAAGATACAAATTGTAGATGACGATAAAAATATCTGCGAATTATTGCGGCTGTATTTAGAAAAAGAGGGCTATGAAACGCAGATCTGTTATGACGGAGAAACCGCCGTGGCGGAATTTGAACATTTTTCGCCCGACCTTTTGCTGCTGGATGTGATGATGCCCCGGCTGGATGGCTGGGAGACCTGCCGCAAAATTCGCGCCCAAAGCAGCGTGCCCATCATCATGCTCACGGCCAAGGGTGAAACCTTCGATAAGGTGCTGGGGCTGGAATTGGGGGCCGATGACTACATTGTAAAGCCTTTCGACACCAAAGAGGTGGTGGCCCGCATCAAGGCGGTGCTGCGCCGGGCCGGGGGCCAGGCGGCCCAGGGCGTGGCCGAGCATGGGAAAAGCATCGAATACGATAATTTATCCCTGGATTTAGACCAATATAAGCTCAAGGTAAAGGGCCAAACCATTGAGGCACCACCCAAGGAGATGGAACTACTGTATTTCCTGGCCAGCCATCCCGGCCGGGTATTCACGCGGGATCAGCTTTTGGATGAGGTGTGGGGCTTTGAATATTATGGAGACTCCCGCACCATTGATGTGCACATCAAACGCCTGCGGGAAAAACTGGAGGGCGCCAGCGAAAACTGGAGCCTTAAAACAGTGTGGGGCGTGGGCTACAAGTTTGAGGTGGCCGAAGGCTAGCAAAAGCGGTATGCGGGCGCTCTGGTTCGCCCCTTAAAAAGATGCCCAAAACGCCCTGGCCGGTTTGGCCAGGGCCCAAAGCCTAAGGTCGGAGGTTTGGATGAGTAAATCAATCCGATACTATTATTTTACCACCATTGCCGCAGTTCTTGTTATTTCTGTTATGGTGATGGGGCTTATTCAGATGGCGCTGGGCGTGAACTATTTCCAGCGGGAAAAAGAACAGCAGTTGCACCAGGTGGTAACGGCGGTGAACGACGGCATTTTGGCCGGCCGCATCAACCTAAGCGGGGAATCCCGCTACACCATCGACTTTGTGGCCGGTATGGTGGATGCCGAGGTCTACATTGCAGACCTGGCAGGAAACATTATCTTTACAACCGAAAAAGCCAATTCATTGCTGGGAATGCAAATTCCGCCGCGCGTGATGGAAGCCCTGGGCCAAAAGAGCAGCTACAACGAGATGGGTGTTTTGGGCGGGATGTTCCCACGGAATTTTTACACGGTGGCCATTCCGGTGGCCGGGGAGGGCGGCCCAGCCGGGTATATTTTTGCCTCGGCAGACGCCAGCGCCCTCAAGGTATACCTCATGGACATGGCCTCTACCTTCATTCTGTCCTCGGGGCTTGTGATGATGGTGGCCAGCCTGCTGGCCGTGATGCTTACCACCCGTACGGTCATTCCTATACGCCGTGTAAGCGAGGCCGCGCGCCAATTTGCCGAGGGGAACTACAGCGCGCGGGTACCGGTGGAGGGGGACGACGAACTGGCCCGGCTGTCCATCACCTTCAACGAAATGGCGAACTCTTTTGAATCAACCGACCGTACCCGGCGTAGCTTTATGGGGAATATTGCCCACGAACTGCGCACCCCCATGACCACCATCAAAGGCTTTATAGACGGAATGCTGGACGGCACCATCCCCGAGGGCCAGCGGGATAAATATTTGCATATTGTATCCGAAGAGGTGGGGCGGCTGGCCAGGCTTACCAAAAATATGCTGGATCTTTCCAAGCTGGAGGCCGGGGAATACCAGCCCAATATCAGCCAGTTTGACCTTTGGAAGCCGGTTACCACGGTGTTTTTAAGTGCAGAACAGCGGCTAGAGGACAAAAAGCTGGAAGTGGAAGGGCTGGACCCCGGCAAGATGATACCGGTGGCCGCCGATGAAGACTTTGTGCACCAGGTGCTTTTCAACCTGCTGGATAACGCCATCAAATTTACCGAGCCAGGGGGCAGCATTCACCTGTCCATCACCCAAACGAAGGGCATGGCCACCCTCAGCTTGCAGAACAGCGGAAACGGAATTCCCGAAGATGTGCTGCCCTATATCTTTGACCGTTTTTATAAAGCGGACCAAAGCCGCAACGACACCGTGGGTGGCAGCGGCCTGGGGCTGAATATCTGCAAGGTGCTGCTGAGCATGATGGGCGGGCGTATCTGGGCGGAAAGCGAGCCGGGGCAGTGGGCCCGGTTTAGCTTCACCCTGCCGCTTGGCAAAAACCGCAAGCAGGCAGAAAGCTAAAAAGAACCAAATTTTGTGGCCACCAGACACAGGGAAAGCCCCGTTTTGTTTGTCCCCAGCGGGCCCAGTTCTGGCCCGTGTAGGTTTGTCAAACATATTGGACAGTTTGGAAAGAAAAAGGGACTAAAAGAAG
>CAYYLW010000106.1:0-9366 GCA_964472465.1 uncultured Oscillospiraceae bacterium
CAGGCTGTCCATCACAATGGCATCCAGCCGGCCGCTGATGAGGTCGTTCACGGCATCGGTGTATTTGTTGTAGCGTTCCACCTGCAAATCGGGGTAGGCCTCGGTATCGGAAAGTTCCAAATCTCCGGTGGTACCAAGCTGCACGCCCACGGTGCCCGCCAGGTTCTCCGGGCCGGTGATGCCGCTATCGCTGCGGGTCATAATCACCTGCTTCGAGGTGGCATACTCGATGGAGAAATCCACCTGCTCCTGCCGCTCGGGGGTTACGGAAAGGCCCGAAGCCGCAAAGTCCGCCTTGCCGGTGTTCACCGCAGCCACCACCGAATCAAACGGCATCTCTTGGACGTCCAGCTCCATGTTCAGTTCTTTGGCAATCTCACGCGCAATGTCCACGTCAATGCCCACCACTTCGGTACCGCTCATGTACTCATAGGGGGGGAAGGTGGCCTCCAAAGCCAGCACCAGGGTGCCGCCGCCAGAGGATGCCGCCGCGCTGCCCACATCGGCCGGGGCAGCCGAAGAAGCCATAGACGCCGCCGCGGAAGAAGCCGCCGGGGCCGAAGAGGAAGCCCCGCCAGAGCAAGCCGCCAGCACGGCCGAAAGCAGCAGTGCCGCCGCCAAAATCAAACTGTGTTTTTTCATGTTGTACTCCTTTCAATGTTCGGGGCCCGCCGCGCACGGCAAAGCCCACAGCCAGTTACAGCGCGGGCTTTTAGGAAAGCCTACGCCTTTACAATTATATAGCAAAACGGCCAAAATGCAAGCCTTTCCCCTTTACCCATTCTTTTGGGCACAAAAAGCCTGCTGCTGCCGCTACGCCCTGCCCCCCGCACCCGCGAAACAGTGCTTTGGGTGGAAAAACCCCGCAGGCATTTTTCCACCAATTCAGGAGGCCCTGCCAAATGGCAGGGCCCCCTGGTGGTGTGGACATTTTTGTGGCCTAACCCGCGTAGGGCAGCAGCGCCGCCACCGGCATTTGCGGGGGCAGGCTGGCCGTGGCAATGCCCATGGTCACCGCCGACACCTGCGCGCCCTCCACCAAATCCTCTTCGGTTAGGTTTTCCAGCGCGTCGGCGGGCAGGTTCAGCACCACCAGCGGCTCTGCGGCCACGCCCTGGGCATTTTCTCCCGCCAGGGGCACCAGCTCAATGCGGTAACCGTCTTGGGTTTTTTCCACGGTTTGAATGGTGCCGTTCAGCACGGCGCCCTCGGCCTCGGCCGCCAGCACCTCCACGCTTTGGGCGGTGGCCTGCGGCGGGATGGATTTGGTCAGCCTGCCGTCATACAGCACCTCCACGTACATGCCAAGCTCCAGCTGGGCACCCTCCTCCATCACGGTTTTGTCATCGGTTTGAAACACAATGGCGGGCTGGCCATAGTCATAGCCCGGCACCTGCTCTGCGGTGAACATGCCGTCCTCCGCCTGTGTCACCTGGCCGCGGTACACCATTTGGGTGGTTTCCCCCTCCCCTGCCGAAGCCGCCGAAGAAGAAGCGGGCATACTGGACGCAATGGACGACGAAGCGGGTGCAGCGGGCGCGCTGGCCGCCGCCGAAGAAGAGACCGCGCCGCAAGCCGTGGCAAACAGCAGCCCGGTGCTGGCCAGCCCCAGTAAAATCATTTTGGTTTTCATCTCTATCATCTCTCCTTTTGCCTCCTGGTTTTACTCATTCCAAAAGCATAGCCAGTATAGCACAAAAGAGTGGGTTTTGTGTGTCAAAACAATGACAGCGCCGTCACCTTTAGGCCAGCCAATATCGGTCTCCGCTTTTGGTGCGCTGCAAAAAGCCATAGTCCACCAAATAGCGGCGCAGGGTCACATAGTCGTGATACACCTCCTCCAAAAGCTGGTTCACCTCTTTTTCCGTGTATTGCCGCGCCGGCGCAAATAACCCCGCCAACTGGTTCAGCACCACCACCTTCTTTTTGTCCTTCACAGGAAAGGCCCGCAGGCGCGGTGGCTCCAGGCTTTCAAACACCGTGCCCAGTATCTTCTGCTGTTCGCTTTGGGTTATTTCGTAGCGCTGGTCCAGGTTGCGGGCGTTATCATGCACCGGCACCAGCTCGTTTTCCCGCTTTTGCCCCCCGGCAAACACCGCTTCGTACTGCGCCAGGTACAGCTTGGCCTGTTTGGCCTTTTCCCGGAACATGAACTTCTGGTGCCGCACGGTGGAGGGGGCCAGCCCCAGCGCTGCCGCCACCTCTTTGTCGGTTTTGCCCTCGGCAAACAAGGCCATCAACTGCCGCTGGTGGCTGGTAAGGCCATTGTACTTGGAAGGGTTTTCCAGCAGCCGGGCCGGGTGTTGCTGCCGCACATGCAGCCGCACAGCCGGTTTGGCCTCCAGTAGCGTTTCCCCGGCCTGCACCACCGTGCCTATTGCAAAGCGCATGCCACACTCTATACAAGTGTAGGCACCGTTTTCCTTCACAAAACCCCGCCCCAGGTCTTTCAGGCGCAATTCTTCCAGTTGCATCTCGTCACCTTTTTTCTCATGTTATAGTAAACACTATTATATTTATGTTTACTGTATCTGTCAACACAATATTTCTATATTTGGTTTTTCTCAAACAAAAAAGGCCCGCAGGCCTTTGCAGAGTGCTAAAAAACATATTGTTCCAGCGCTTTTGCCACGCCGTCTTCGTCCACCCCCGCGCACACCGCATGGGCTGTTTGCTGGGCGGCGGGCGTTCCATCCCCCATGGCCACCGAAAAACCCGCCCATTCCATCATGCCCAGGTCATTCTCGCCATCCCCCAGCACCATCACTTCCTCCCGCTTGACGCCAAAGGCCGCCGCCATGGGAGCAATGCCCTTCTCTTTGCCGCCCCCCAGGGGCACCACATCCACCGCCTGCCCATTGGAACAAGTGCCTGCGCAGCCGGGCAGCTTGGCTAGGTAAGGCCGGGCAAAAGCCATATCGCCGTAAATCACCATCTGGTAAATGTCCTCTTCCAGCGCCCGCCGCACCTCCCCCACCGGGGGAACGGCCGTGGCAATCTGGCGGTGGTTGCGTTCCACACGCTCGTTTACAAAATTGATAAACATATCCTGTGCGGTGCAGAACATGCAGGCCGCCGGGCGCTCCTCCAGATATTCCAGCAATCTCTTCACCTGGGCCTTTGGCATGGGCTGGTGGTGCAGCACCCCGCTTTGGGTATAGCAGTACTGCCCGTTTTGGGTGACAAAACCCGAGAACAGGGATAAATCCAGCCCCTCCACCTGCCGCACCTCCAGCGGGTGCCGCCCGGTGGCCACAAACAGTAGCAGCCCTTGCTGCTTGGCGCGGCGCAGGGCCTCGCTGGCGCTTTGCGGCACCCGGTGGGTGTTAAAACTCACCAGGGTGCCGTCTAAATCAAAAAATATGGCCCGAATCCTCTGGTCGCTCATACTCTCCTAAACCGGGCTGGGGGCCCGGCCCTTCCTGTTTTTCTACTCTAGCGGGCCGCTCCACTGCGCCGCCATCGCCTGTAAGCCCGGCTCGTCAAAGCCAAAGCCCACCGTGCCCAAATGGCGCTGTGCGCCCAGCGTCTCGTAAAAACGCATGGCGTCCTCGTTCCAGTCCAAGCAGCACCAGTCCAGGCCGGTGTAACCCCGCTGTACCGCCAGCGCCGCCACGGCCGCCATCAACTTCCGGCCAAAGCCCTGGCCACGGTGGCCGGGTTTCAGCACAATATCTTCCACGTAGAGGGCGCCCTCCCCCGCGAAGGACTGGTACACCGGGTAAAATAGGGCGTAGCCCACGGCTTCGCCGCCCCACTCGGCCACCAGCACCTCGGCCAGCTTCCGCTCAAACACCCAGTACCGCACCTTTTCCTCGGTGGCGGTGGCGTCCTCGGGGCGCTTCTCGTACGCGGCCAGGCAGCGCACCATCTCCAGCATCAGGCCGGTATCCCCCGCCGTGGCCAGGCGTATCGTCAAGGTTTTCTCGGTTTCCATTCCCCTTCCCTCCTTTGGGTTTTTGGGCGGCGGCCTGCCCCAAAATATAGGGAAACCGCCACGGCTGTCATTGTATCACCCCCCGCGGCAAAATGCAAAACCGCCCCGCCAAGGTGCAGATTTTTGTTTGTTTTAGCGGGCCAAATGTGGTTTAATAAAAGATATGTATATAGAGGGGGTACGGGGCCCATGGCTTTTGCGGGGATGCTAAACCGGCAGCTCATGCTGCTGGTGCTGATTTCGCTGGGGTTTTTGTTTGGCCGTTTGGGCCTTTTAGAACGCAAGAGCCGCCGCTTTGTAAGCGAACTGGTGATGAAGGTGCTGATGCCCTGTAGCCTGCTTACGGTGCTGATGGTGGAGAATGTGCCGCCCGAGAAATTGCAGGGTTTTGGCATTGCCCTGGCCGGGGGCTTTGTGATGGAGACGGTGTTTTTCCTTCTCTCTAAACCCCTGGTGCTGAAAGCCCGCCCCGGGCAGCACGTGGTGCTGCGCTACGCCCTCACCAGCCCCAACGCGGCTTTCATGGGCATTCCCATCATTGGGGGCCTGTTTGGGGCCGATGGCCTTTTGTATCTGGCGGCGCTTTTGGTGCCGGTGAATTTCTTCATGTACTTTGTGGCCCTGCGTTTGTTTCTGCCCAAGGAGGGCCCCCGCCCTAAGCTGTGGAAACAACTTCTGCACCCGGCGCTGATTGCGGTGCTGATTGGCTTTGTGTTCATGCTTTCGGGCCTGCGCCCCCCTGTTTTCCTCGCCGAGAGCATCAGCGCCTTAGGCGCTTGCACCACCCCCGTTAGCATGATTCTCATCGGCGGCATTCTGGCCTCGGTGAATTTGAAAACCCTGTTCTCCCCCTCGGCTTTTTACTTTTGTGGCCTGCGCCTGGTGGCCTTGCCGCTGCTGGCGCTGGGTGCGGTGTTGCTGCTGGGGCTGCCGCCCTTGGTGGCCGGGGTTTTGGTGCTAACGGCCGGTATGCCCGCCGCCGTAAGCACCGCCGCGCTGGCCACCACCCATGGCGGGAACGACACCTATGCCTCGGGGCTGGTGTTCCTCTCCACCGTGTTTTCTCTGTTTAGTTTGCCGCTGCTGGCTTTGCTGCTGGGTGCGGCGCTGCCGCTGTGAATGCCCTATGCATATAACGAGGCCTATCATGCCAAAAAAAGAATCCATCAAACGGTTTTTCTCCATCCTTGCCCAGCGCTATAGCGCGTCGGAACTCACCGGTACCTCCATCATCATCGCCTATTACGTGCTGCTCTCCCTGTTTCCCTTGCTCATCTTGCTGGGCAACCTGCTGCCGCTGTTCAGCATCACCCCCCAGGTGGCCATTGGTTATATGGAAACCCTGGTGCCCGCCCCCGTGATGCCGGTGCTGGAGCCCATCATCCTCAGCCTGCTTTCCCACAGCAGCGGGGGTCTGCTTTCGGTGTCCAGTATCGCGCTGCTTTTCACCTCCAGCCGGGGCATCAGCCACATGCAAAGCGGCATGAGCCGGGCCTACGGCATCTCAACAGAGCGCGGCTACCTGGCGCGGCACCTGGTGGGCTTTCTGGGTATGCTGCTCATTGTCACCCTCATTGGCGCGTTTTTGCTGGTGTTCAGCTTTGGGGATATGTTCCTGGGCTACCTCTCCCCCCACGTGGAGTGGGCCGCCTCGCTGCGGGTGCTGGTGCGCGGGGTAAAATGGCCCTTCACCCTGGGTTTTATGTTCTGCCTGTTCACCATCATCTACCTCATTGCCCCCTCGGCCAAGGTGCGCATCCGCGACGCTATGCCCGGCGCGGCGCTGGCCTCGGGCGGGCTGTTGCTGCTGGTGCAACTGTTCGCCCTGTATGTAAATTTTTCCACCCGCGCCTTTTCCAGTTACGGCGCGCTCAGTTCCTTTTTTGTGCTGATGTTCTGGCTGAATTTTTCGGCCATGCTGGTGGTGGCCGGCGCGGTACTCAACGCCTCTATTCAGGAGTTCCGCTTTGGCAAAGAGAGTGTGGGCCAAAATAGGCTGGATAGCCTAAGCCGCAAACTCCATACTAGAATCAAGGCCAAGCGGGCAGCCAAACGCAAAAAACAGCCCCCCGCCTCTGGCGGCGCACCACAGAAATAAACCCAAAGCAAGGAGATGGCATCATGGGAAAGCTCGTACTGGTTCGCCGGCTGGCCCTGGGCGACGGCCAGCCAAAGATATGCGTACCACTGGTGGAAAGCCAACCAGAAGCGCTGGTGTGGGGGGCCGTGCTGGCCCGGGCCGCCGCGGCCGATATGGTGGAGTGGCGGGCCGACTATATGGACGCCGCCGAGGACCCCGCCGCCCTGCTGCGGGCCTGCGGGCCCCTGCGCGCCGCCTTGCAGGATACCCCGCTTCTCTTCACCCTGCGCACCAAGGAGGAGGGGGGCCAGCGCGCGGTTTCCCGGCAACTGTACCAGGAGATTGGCAAAACCATGGCCAACAGCGGCCTCATAGACCTGCTGGACATTGAACTCTCCCAAGGGGACGAGACGGTGAGCACTTTGTTGGCCGCCGCCAAAAACCGGCGTGTGTGCACCGTTTTGTCCAGCCACGATTTCGTATCCACCCCACCGCGTGAAGCCATGCTCAGCCGCCTGTGGCGGATGCGCCGCCTGGGGGCAGATATCCCCAAGCTGGCCACCATGCCCGGCAGCTTTGCCGATGTGCTCAGCCTGATGGCCGTGACGGAGGAATTCTTCCGCGAGGCCGGGTGCCCGGTCATCACCATGTCCATGGGCTGGCTGGGGCAGCTAAGCCGGGTGGCAGGGCGGTTCACCGGCTCGGCGGTCACCTTTGGGGTAGCGGGCGAGGCCTCGGCCCCCGGGCAGCTTCCCGTGGCGCAGTTGCGCCAAATTTTGCAAGCGCTAGACGCCCCGCCCGCCCCCCACACCCCCGAATAAATATTTTTGCCAAGCCCTTGAATTCATACTAATCATATAGTATTATAGGTATATAGAGATACACCGGAAGGGGGAACGGCATGAAGATATCCACCAAGGGGCGGTACGCCCTGCGCCTTATGCTGGAACTGGCCCTGGCCGAAGAGGGCGCCCCGGTGTCCCTGCGGGACGTGGCGCAGCGGCAGGAGATTTCGAACAAGTACCTGGAACAAATTGTAACGCCGCTTTCCCGCGCGGGGCTGGTGCGCAGCGTGCGGGGCACCGCGGGGGGATATTTGCTCACCCGCCCCCCGGCCGGCTACACCATAGGCGAAATTTTGCGTCCCCTGGAAGGCAGCCTGGCCCCCGTGGCCTGCGCCGACGGCATCCCCTGTTGCAGCAAGGCCGATACCTGCGTCACCTTAGAACTGTGGCAGCAGATCCGCGATGCGGTGAACGGCGTGGTGGACAAAACCACCCTGGCCGACCTGGTGGACCGCCACCATAAAATCCACGCCCAACCTTAATTTTTATTCATTTCCCGTATACACAATACGGAAAACACCGAAAGGGAGAGATGGTCTATGTCTCGTTTTGTATACGCCGATAACGCGGCCACCACCCGGCTTTCCGCCGCGGCGCTGGACGCCATGCAGCCCTATTTACACGAAAACTACGGCAACCCTTCCAGCCTGTACCGCTTTGGCCAGCAGGCCAAGGCCGAGCTGGAAGAGGCCCGCGCCGATGTGGCCGCCGCCCTGGGCGCACAGCCGGAGGAGATTTTCTTCACCTCGGGCGGCACTGAGGCCGACAACTGGGCCATTCGCGGGGCGGCGGAACTGGCCGTCCTCAAGAAGAACCCCGGCAAGCACATCATCACCTCGGCCATCGAGCACCACGCCATCCAGCACACGCTGCTGTATATGGAAAAGCAGGGCTATGAAGTGAGCTGGCTACCGGTAGACGCCGAGGGCCGGGTGTCCCCCGAGGATGTGAAGGCCGCCCTGCGGCCAGACACCATTCTCATCACCATCATGGCCGCCAACAACGAGGTGGGCACCTTGCAGCCCATCGCCGAGATAGGAAAAATTGCCCGCACCGCCGGGGTGCTGTTTCACACCGACGCCGTACAGGCCGTGGGGCATATCCCGGTGGATGTGGAAGCCTGGGGGGTGGATATGCTCTCCCTCTCGGCGCACAAGTTCCATGGCCCGCGCGGCACCGGTGCCTTGTATGTGCGAAAAGGCGTAAAATTGCCCCCCCTGCTGCACGGTGGCGGGCAAGAGATGGGCCGCCGCAGCGGCACCGAAAATGTGGCGGGTTGCCGGGGGCTGGCCGCCGCGCTGAAAGAATCCATTGCCCAGATGGACGCCGAGAGCGCCCGCCTTTCCGCCTTGCGAGACAAACTGCTGGACGGCCTTTCCGCCCTGCCGAAGTCCCATGTCACCGGCTCCCGCCAGCACCGCCTGCCCAGCCTGGCCTCCCTCATCTTTGAGTGCATCGAGGGGGAATCCATGGTGTTGCAACTAGACGCGCGCGGCATCTGCGCCTCCTCGGGCTCGGCCTGCTCCTCCACCAGCCTAGAACCCTCCCACGTGCTACTGGCCCTGGGGCTACCGCACGAAATCGCCCACGGCTCGGTGCGGCTCTCTCTGGGGGCAGACACCACCGAAGAGGACGTGGACTATATCTTAGAACAGTTACCACTTGTGGTGGCCAATTTGCGGGCCATGTCGCCTTTGTGGGAAGAATAGCGCAAGCCAAAATATAAACACCAGCAAATGCCGGAAAGGAAGAATAGAACATGCTGTATAGCGATAAAGTGATGGACCATTTCACAAACCCCCGTAACCTGGGCGAGGTGGAAAACGCCAACGCCGTAGGGCAGGTGGGCAACCCCAAATGTGGCGACATCATGAAGATGACCATGCGCATAGAAAACGGGCGGATAGAGGATGTAAAATTCAAAACCTTTGGTTGCGGCGCCGCCGTGGCCACCAGCAGCATGGCCACCGAATTGGTGAAGGGCCGCACCGTGGAAGAGGCACTGAAACTGACCAACTCGGCCGTGGCCGAAGCGCTGGACGGCCTGCCCGCCCAAAAGTTGCATTGCTCGGTGCTGGCCGAGGAGGCCATCAAATCGGCCCTGTCGGATTACTATGTGCGCCAGGGAATTGACCCGGTGCCCATTGTGGGCTGCGACTGTAACTGTACAAGCTGCGGCCACGAACACTAGCTTGTAAAAACGAAGCCCCCGGGCCGCTGTAATGGCGGCCCGGTTTTTGTACGCCCACACCCCACCAAACACCGTTTTATTCGCCTTTTCGTATAAACACACCCCCCTGCGAAGCCCAAAATTTATGCCTTGACAAGCCCTGCGTATTATTGATATAATATGATGCACGAGCGAAGAAGCCGCATTCTTTTGCGCCCTTCGCCATAGCCCCAAAACGGAAAATTCCATAATTCAAAAACAGAATATTGAATGATACATGACCCGCTAGCTCAGTTGGCAGAGCAATTGCCTTTTAAGCAATGGGTCCGGCGTT
>CAYYLW010000107.1:0-3103 GCA_964472465.1 uncultured Oscillospiraceae bacterium
GGACGGCGGGGCCTACACCAGCAAAACCTTCCCCGTCACCTCCCGCATGGCCATCGAGGCCACCGGGCCCTATGTGGTGCCAAATGTGGACACCGTTTCCACCAGTGTGTACACGAACCATGTCTATTCCGACGCTTTGCGGGGCTTTGGTTCCCCGCAGGTGGATTTTTGCAGCGAGAGCCTGATGGACGAGATTGCGGCCCACCTGGGCAAGGACCCGCTGGAGGTGCGGCAGCTAAACATGCTGCGCGAGGGTTCCGTTTCGGCCTTTGGGCAAACCATGAAAAATGTGACCTTGGAAGCCTGCTGGGGCGCGCTGGAAAAAGCCGCCGGCATCACCCAAAAACAACGGGAAGCGGCCGCCTATAACCAGGCGGGTGGCCCCCTCAAAAAAGGGGTGGGCATCGCCTTTTTGCACCGCGGTGAATCCTTTGGCGCGGCTGGCCAGGGCATCGACGTGGCCGAGGGGGCCCTTTCCATCCAGGCCGATGGCAGCGTGCTCATCCACTCCTCCATGGCCGAGGTGGGCCAGGGCAGCGGCGGCGTGTTGCTGGGTATGATTCAAGAATATTTCGGCCTACCCTTAGAAAATATACGGGTGAGCCGTGTGGACACCAGCAGCTCCCCCGACGCAGGCCCCACCGTGGCCACCCGCGGCACGGTGTTTTCAGGCGGCGCTGTGCTGGATGCCGCCGCCCAGTTGGCCCAAAAACTGGCCCAGTATGCAAAACCGCAACTGGGTACCGAAGAGGTACGGTTTGTTGAGGGCTATATCCAAAGCGCCCAGGACCCGGAGAAGCGGGTGCTCTTTACCGATGTGGTGAAGGCGGTATACGCCAACAGCGACCATCTGAACGCCTACGGGCATTTCTGCGCGCCGCCACTGGAATATGACAAAAGCTGCGGGGTGGGCGACGCCTATTGGGCCTTTGTGTACGGTGCCGCCGCCGCCGAAGTGACGGTGGATACCCAAACCGGCACCGTATCGGTAGACCGTTACACCGCCGTGCACGACGTGGGCCACGCCTTCAATGTGGAAGAGGTGAAGGGCCAGATGATGGGCGGCATCTCCATGGGCCTTGGTTATGCGCTACTGGAAGAGGTGGAGATGAACGGCGGAAAAATAGGCAACCTCAATTTTGAGAATTACCTCATTCCCACCGCCTTGGATATGCCGGAAATGCAAACTTTGGCGCTGGAATTCCCCAGCCCCATCGGCCCGCTGGGGGCCAAGGGTCTGGGCGAGCCGGCCACCTGCGCGGTGGCCCCGGCCATTGTAAACGCCATTGGCAACGCCTGCGGGCGGCGGGTGCGTGCCCTGCCGGCCAATTTAGAGCAGGTGGCCCTGGGCAAGACCCTGCACAAATAAGCCCCCAAGGAGGGAACTGCAATGAAAACCCTGATTCAAAACGCCTGGACCGTGACCATGAACGACGATTATGATATTCTGCGGGACGCCTATGTTCTGGTGGATGGCGAAAAAATAAGCGAAGTGGGCCAGGACGCTGCCCGCGCCGCGGCATTGGCACGGGAATGCGACAAGGTGATTGACGCCAGCGGCCAGATTTTGATGCCCGGCATGGTGAACGCCCACACCCACATGTTCCAAACCTTCATGCGGGGCCTGGCAGACGATAAACCCCTGTTCCAATGGCTCAGTGAAGAAATTTGGCCCTTTTCCCTGCTGATGACCGAGGACGATTTTTACTTTGCCGGGCTTTTGGCCTGCCTGGAAAACCTGAAAACCGGGGCCACCAGTGTGATTGACCAGCACTATGTGTTCACCAGCCTGGGCAACGGCGATAAGGTGATGAAGGCGATGGAAACCAGCGGCATACGCGGGAATTTCTGCCGATGCTTCGCCAACATTGTATACAACGAAAACTTCCGCGAAACTCAGGACGTCATCCTGGATGACATCCGCCGCCTACACGGCGAGTGGAGTGGCAAAAACGGTCGGCTCTCCCTTTCGGCAGGGCCCATCAACCCCTGGGCGGTCTCGCCGGAGCTATTCAAAACCAGCAAGGCCCTCTCCAAAGAGCTGGGCATCAAGTTCCAGGTACACACCGCCGAAACCACCGCCGTGGTGGAGCGCACCGCCGACATGTACGACGGCCTGCGAAACCTGGAATTTTTTGAGAGCCTGGGCATTTTGGATGAGGACACCCAGATGGCCCATAGCGTATGGCTGGACGACAAAGAGATGGCCATTGTGGAAAAATACAAGCCGCAGGTGGTACACTGCCCCGTGGCAAACATGTATCTGGCCTCGGGCGTGGCACGGGTGCCGGAGTTCCTGAAAATGGGCAACCCCGTGGCCCTGGCCACCGACGGCCCGGGCAGCAACAACAGTGAGGATATGCTCTCTACGCTGAAATTCACCGCCTGCCTGCATAAAATTCACAACCTGAACGCACAGGTCATCTACCCCAAAGACGTGCTTACCATGGCCACCCGGAACGGGGCCATTGCCATGGGCGACGCCGCGCTGGGCCAGATGGCCCCCGGCATGAAGGCCGATTTGGTGCTGGTGGACTGGAAAAAACCCCACATCGCCCCGGTGCACAAGGCCGATTCGGCCCTTGTGTACAACGCCAACGGCAACGACGTAAACACCGTTTTGGTGAACGGCGAAGTGGTGGTGGAGAACAAAAAATCCACCAAGGTGGATGAAGTGGCGCTGATTGAAGAATGCCAAGAACGCATTGAGTTCATCAAGGGCAAGATGTGACAAAAAGCCTGGGAATAGGGGCGCATAAAGGGAGCGTTTGACGTGACAAGTTACACATCTCTCAACAATGGAGGTGGTTCTGCCGTGGCACGAACCAATTACAGCACCTACATGGCCATAAAACGCCAATTGCTGCAAATGTTTAAAACCGAGGAGTTTGACCGCAATAAACTTCCTCCGGAATCCACTTTGGCAGCACGTATGGGTATCAGTTTGGTCACCCTGCGCGAAGCGTTGCTGATGCTGGCGCTGGAAGGGTACATCACCAAACGGCACGGCAGTGGCAACTACATCCACCCCAGTGCGCTAGACCATGAAAACCGCAGCTTCTATTTTGCCGACTGCCTGGAAAACGACGGCTATAAGGTGCGC
>CAYYLW010000107.1:3113-9363 GCA_964472465.1 uncultured Oscillospiraceae bacterium
GAGATGATTGCGGCCGATGACGAGGTGGCCCACGCGCTGCATATCCAAACGGGCGACGCCGTGGTGCAAAACAAGCTGCTGTATTTTGCCAACGAGATTCCCGCCATTTTCACCACAGGCTATTTTGCCACCTGCCATTTGATGAGTGATGATTTGGAACATCTGGAATTTGCCCATGTGCATGTGTGGATACGCCAGATGATGAACCGAGACCTGGCCCATTCCCTCAATGAATACATGCCCGAGGCGATTACCGGCGAGGCCGCGGCGTTGTTTAAACTGCCCGAGGGCACGCCTATTATTGCCTCCACCCAAACTTTTTACGATATACAAGACGTACCCATTCTGTTCAACCACCACCATTTCTACCCAAACCTCTACAGGCTGAAAACCCTACAAAACTGGGATTTGGGGCAATAGAAATGGCCCTTTCCCCGCCTGCGGCGGGGAAACCGCCGCACGGTATCTCACAAAATTGGGATTTAGGGCCATAGAAAAAAATTTTCTTTGCTGTTCTTCCATTCTCACCCAACCCCTTTCTACCCTAACCGGGTAGAAAGGTTTTCAAAAAGAACGTGGTCTCCCGGCCGCGTTCTTTTTGTTGCCTGTTCTAAAAAAGGGCAGGCGTAGACAAGCGCCCCAGGCCTTTCCGTGTTATGCTTTGGGTAAGGAGGTATGTTTATGCACGCTTGGGAACAAATACAGCAGGTAATCGACCACCTGGAAGAACACCTGGGGGAAGACTATAGCATGGAGGAATTGGCTCAAATGGCCTCCCTCTCCCCCTTTTATTTTCAGCGCTTGTTCAGCCGCCTTGTGAAAAAGCCCTTGGCCGAATACATAAAACTGCGCCGGATGGCGAAAGCCACCCAGTTGCTGCAAACCGATGAAAAAATAGTGGACGTGGCTTTGGCGCTTGGTTTCTCCACCCAGCAGCATTTTTCCCGCACGTTTAAAGAAACCTTTGGCCTCACGCCCGCCGCCTTCCGCAAACAACCCGTGGCCCTAAACCATATGACCAAACCGCAGCTCTCCCTTGCCTATACATTGGTAGAAGAAGGCATGCCGCTTATCAGCGATGGCATGGTGCTGGAGATACAGCGGCAAACGCTGGACGCCCCCCTCCCCTTTGCCGGAATCGAAACGGAACTGCCCGCACCATTCGTAGACGGCCTTGGCACAGAGTCCGGCGTCGACCCACTTTACACGCTCTGGCAGGAATTTCACGGGCAAAAAAGCAAACTTCTTGGCCAGGGTAGCGGCGGCGCGGAAGATATCGGCGTTGCCCTGCCCAGCCAAATGGAAGGGTTTTTCCGCTATTTTGCCGGTACGCTTTATTCCAAAGCCCCTGTGCCAGAAGGGTTTACAAGCTGGATTCTTCCGGCCGGGGAGTATATTGTGTGCCATTTTGAAGCGGAAAGTTTTGAAACGCTTGTGATGGATGCCCTATACAAGGCACAACGCTACGTTTTTGAGACCTGGCTTCCCTGCCATAAACTGCAAACAGAGCCTTTCTGTGCCGAACGCTACCAAAGCCACAGCCCCCAAACCACTCAAATGGAATTCTGGCTAAAACTGATGGTTTAGGCAACACACGGCGCCCTGGTCTTAGGCCTGGGCGCCGTTATTTTGTCTATTTTTTTGTTCTTTTTTTATCCTAGCTGCACAAACTTACCCCCGGGCCTTGCCAAAACCGGAAAGAAAAGATACAATCTCATTAGACGTACATACCTATTTGGGAGGTTTCTTTTTATGTGTTTGCCCATTTCCGACCATCCTATCCTGGATATTCCCCAGGGGGAGCGCGTATCTTTTCTCTTCAACGGGCGGCCCTTGCAAGGCCTGGCGGGCCAGCCCATCGCCGCCGCTTTGCTGGCGGCCGGGGTGCAGGTGTTCCGCACCACCCAAAAAACCGGCCAGCCCCGCAGCCTGTTCTGCGGCATTGGCCAATGCAACGACTGTGTGGTGGTGGTGAATGGCCGCCCGAACGTGCGTTCCTGCGTCACCCGGCTGGAAGAAGGCATGGTGATAGAAACACAGGCCGGTTTTGGAAAGGTGGGAGAAGTATGCCGATGAGTGACATTTTGGTGGTGGGCTGCGGCCCCGCAGGCCTGGGCGCCGCCATTGAGGCCGCCAAAAGCGGTGCGCGCGTCACAGTGATTGACGAAAACGACCGCGCCGGCGGCCAGCTTTACAAGCAGATACACAAGTTCTTCGGCTCTGGCGAACATTATGCCGGGGTGCGGGGCTTCCAAATTGCGGATATCCTGCTCCAGGAGGCCCGTACCCTGGGGGTGGAAATCTTGCTGGACACCCGCGCGCTAGGGCTTTTGGATAATGGCATGCTGGCGGTGCGCACCGGCGGGAAAACCGTGCAGGCCCTGGGCTTTAAAAAACTAATTTTGGCCACCGGGGCCAAAGAAAACGCCCTGGCCTTCCCCGGCTGGACCCTGCCCGGCGTGATGACCGCGGGCGCGGCCCAAACCTTTAGCAATGTGCACGGCACCTTGGTGGGCAACAATATCTTGATGGTGGGCAGCGGCAACGTGGGGCTGATTGTCTCCTACCAGTTGATGCAGGCCGGGGCCACGGTGCAAGCGCTGGTGGAGGCCGCCCCGGCGGTGAGCGGCTACCAGGTGCACGCCGGGAAAATCCAGCGCGCCGGGGTGCCCATTCTCACCGCGCACACCGTGGTGGAGGCACGGGGGAAAACCCATGTGGAAGAGGCCGTCATCGCCCAGGTGGACGAACACTTCCGCCCCCTGCCCGGCACGGAAAAAACCCTGGCGGTGGATACCATTTTGCTGGCCGTGGGGCTGAACCCCCGCATAGAGCTGGCCCAGATGCTGCACTGCCAAACCACCTTTGAGGGCGCCCTTGGGGGCATCTTCCCCCTGCATGACGCCTACATGCGCAGCAGCCACCCGGACGTGTATGTGTGCGGCGATATCGCCGGGGTGGAGGAGGCCAACACCGCCTTGGAAGAGGGGCGGCTGGCGGGCCTGCACGCCGCCATTGAGATTGGTTTTTGCCGTGCGGAGAATGGCGCGCGGCTGGAACGCCTGCAACAAAGCCTGTGTGATTTACGCAGCGGCAACCACGCGCGCCGCCGGCTGGATTGCAAGGCACGCATCGTCCAGAAGGGAGGGGCCTATTATGCCTAACCAAAAATGTGGCGGCATTGCCGTTTTGGAGTGTAGCCAAGAAATCCCCTGCAACCCCTGCGCCACCGCCTGCAAGGCGGGGGCCATTGAAAAGGCCAGCCTAAACGCTTGCCCTGTGCTGCACGCAGAAAAATGCATGGGCTGCAAGCTATGCGTGGCCGCCTGCCCGGGGCAGGCCATCTTCCTGCAAAACCCAAATTATAACGCCGAGAGCGCCACCATCACCTTTCCCTATGAATACCGCCCCCTGCCCCAAAAAGGGCAGCGGGTGGAGGGCACGAACCGCCTGGGCGAGACCGTGTGTGCCGCCGAAGTGCTGGAGGTGGAGGACAGGGGCGCATTTAACAAAACCTGCCTGGTCACCCTACTCATTCCCAAGGCCCACAAAGACGAGGTGCGCTTTATGAAGCGCCTGCCAAAGGAGGAAGCCCCCCATGGAACAAAATAACATGCCCCTGTGCCGCTGCGAGGAAGTGACCCGCGAGGAGATATTGGAGGCCATCCGGCAGGGGCACCACACGGTGGCCAGTATAAAACGCGCCACAAGGGCGGGCATGGGCGCTTGCCAAGGGCGCACCTGCGGGCGGCTGATTCAGCAACTCTTGGCCGCGGAGGGCGTGGCCCCCCCGGCCCAGTTAGCGCCCGATAAGCCCCGTTTCCCCGCTGTGCCCTGCGAGAGCGAAAGCCTGGGAGGTGACAGCCATGAACCCTAAGTATGACGCCATTGTGGTGGGTGGGGGCTATTTTGGCTGCGCTGCGGCCTATTACCTGGCCAAGGCCGGCAAGCGCACCCTGCTGGTGGAAAAAGGCGAGGTGTCCTGCGGGGCCTCCGGGGCCAATTTTGGCAACGTACAGGTGCAAGACGCCTCCATGGGCCTCAGCTACACCCTTACCCTGGAGGGTTTCCACAAGATGCAGGGCATGGAGGCGGAACTGGGGCGCAACATCGGCTACAGCCCCCAAGGCTCGCTGATTGCCGCCGAAAAAGAAAGCCACCTGCCCGAACTGGAACAGTTGTACAAGGAAAAGAAAGAAGCCGGGCTGGACATCCGCTGGCTGAGGCGCAAAGAAGTGGCGGAGATGGAGCCAAACCTAAACCCCGAAGCCGTGGTGGCCGCCACCTATTTTGAGCAAGGCCGGGTGTACCCCTTCCATTATCTGTACGCCCTGGTGGGCAAAGGGCGGGAGTACGGCCTGGAACTGCGGGAATTTACCGAGGTGGAATCATTGCTGATAGAGGGGGGCGCCTGCAAGGGCCTGTGCCTACAAAATGGCGAAACCCTGCGCGCCGAGCATGTGGTGGTGGCCGCTGGCAGCGGCACAAAGGCCCTGTGCGCCACCGCTTCTTTGGAGGTGCCCGTGTTATCGGTGAAGGCGGAATCCTTCGTTTCCGAGGCCATACAGCCCTTCATGCGCACCTACTATTCCTCGGCCGCTTTCTTTGCCGAAGCGCACGACCAAGAAAAAGCCGCCACCTCCCTGTGCATTGGGCAAAGCCACTACGGCAACCTGCTGCTGGCCGAAACGGCCAAACCCCATCACCTGGTGGCGGATGGCCTGCAAGACGCCACCTCGCTGGAGCATTGCCGGGGCATCCGTGAAAAGCTGGCGCACTTTTTCCCCGTGCTGGAACACCTGCAAATTTTGCGCGGCTGGGTAACCGCCTCGCCCTTCACCCCAAACAATGAGCCGGTGTTTGGCAAAAGCCCGGTGCCTGGGCTGCTATTGGCCGCGGGCTTCAAAAGCGCGGTGGTGATGTCGGCCGTGGCTGGGGAGATGATTGCCCAGCTTGCCACCACGGATACCGCCCCGCACGACCTCTCGCCCTTTATGCAAGAGGTGCACAGGATGTAGAACACGGCACATGGGCACACCGCCTAGGAAAGGGAAACAGCCTATGAGACCCCTAAAAACCGAAAACCTGCGCCAGCAGGCCTACCAGGCGCTGCTGGAAGAAATTTCCGCCATGCGGCCCGGCGAAAACCGCCTGCCCTCCGAGGAGGAGCTCTCCCGCAGTTTGCAAATCAGCCGCACCACCATACGCGAGGTGATGCAGCTTTTGGTGGGAAGCAGCTATGTGACGCGGCGGCATGGCAAAGGCAACTTCGGGCATCCCTCGGCCACCCGCCTGCCCCGCCGCATAGACCTCTCCTCCGATTTTCTAGAGCTGCTCAGCGCACCCGGCCAGCCAGCCAGTTGCCAGGTTCTACACAGCGGCTTTGCCCAGCCAAGCCCCGCTATGCAAAAGCGGTTCCCCGCTTGCCCCGCGCAGGTATACAGCCAAGACTGGCTGTACCATTCCGGGGAAAAGCCCATGATATTTTGCCAAATTTCTGTACCCCAGCCCCTGCTTTCCCAGCCGCCCGCACCCGCCGTACACCCCCAACGCTTCTGTGATTGGCTGGCGGGCTACTGCAAAGCCGACGCCGCCTACTATACCGTACACCTGGGCTGCCAAAAAAGCGAGGACGCCGCCCGCGCTTTTGGCACGCCTGTGAGTTTTGTCTTGCCAAACTGGCAGGAAATCGTATATGATATCTATGATATGCCCATCGCATTTTGTGATTTATTTTTTCACCCGGAAAATGCGGAAATTTCTATGGCTATGCGTTTTTAACGGGTAGTAAGCCCTCTGGGGCAGAGGCATAGACAAACTGAAAAGGGGACTGGCAACATGATAGATAGGCTTTTAACCGGCGGCGTTATTGTAACTGTGAACAAACAGCGGGAGGTATTTTGGGACGGCGCCATCGCCATAAAAGATGGCAAAATTTTGGAGGTGGGCCCCACTGCCAGCCTTGCCCAGCGCTACCCAGACTGCGCCCAGCAAACCCCGCTTGCGGGAAAGCTGGTTTTTCCGGGTTTTGTGAACACCCACAACCACCTGTTCCAAACCCTGCTGAAAGGCCTGGGAGATGACAT
Source organism: uncultured Oscillospiraceae bacterium (assembly GCA_964472465.1). GTDB lineage: Bacteria > Bacillota > Clostridia > Oscillospirales > Ruminococcaceae > JAAYCI01. Next base: position 9,200 of record CAYYLW010000107.1, read on the forward strand.
GGTGCTGAAAGACTGGCTGGAAACCATGACCTTCCCCGCCGCCACCAACCTCACCCCGGACGATTGCTACCAGGCGGCCCTGCTAGGCTGCATGGAGGGGCTGCACAGTGGCATCACCACCAATTTAGACTACATGTACCCCCACCCTGTTCCCCACTTGTCCG
>CAYYLW010000108.1:0-9296 GCA_964472465.1 uncultured Oscillospiraceae bacterium
TGCACCCACCGCCAGGCCAATGTTGGCCGCGATGTAGCCCGCACGGCGGCCCATTACCTCCACCACGCTGCAACGGTCATGGCTTAGGGTTGTGTCGCGCAGTTTGTCAATCATTTCCAGCGCGGTATTCATGGCGGTGTCGTAACCAATGGTGTAATCGGTGCAGGCGATGTCATTATCAATGGTGCCGGGTACACACACACAGGGCACTTCTTGGGCGGAAAGGTCCTTCGCGCCACGGAAGGAACCATCGCCCCCGATGACCACCATGGCCTGGATGTTGTGCTTACGGCAGTTGGCCGCTGCGGTTTGTTGCCCTTGCAGGGTGAGGAATTCCGGGCTGCGTGCGGTGTACAACACGGTGCCCCCACGGTGAATAATTTCCGATACACTGCGGATATGCATCTCTTCGATGTCATCCTCTAACAGGCCGTTATAGCCATGGCGCACGCCAAACACCTTCATGTTTTTGCTAAGCGCCGCGCGCACCACGGCGCGAATGGCCGCGTTCATGCCGGGGGCATCGCCGCCACTGGTAAGTACACCAATCCGTTTGATTTCATTCTCTTCCATTTGTACATCCCTCCGCTTGCTTTTTTCTTTGTTAATTCTACAACAATCTACCGGCATTATACAAGAGAAAAAGAGATATTTTACCCAATCTTCATCGCACGGCTACATTTTCTTCGCCCAGTGCCTGCTTTAATTCCCGCAGCATGGTTTGGTTGTTCAGCGTCCACATATGGCTTGGCGCCTTCACCATCTGGCCGGTGTCTGCAAAACGAATGTAGACAGGCCAATTTCCCTCAAATATTTCAAAAAGGTTTTCCGCCATATGGAACTGGGGGCTTTCTTTAGAGGGCACTTTGATATACAGCTTCGTTTCTGGCGCGGTGCTCTCCTGTTTTACTTTGCCCGCCTTTCCGGCGTCGGCGCTTCGTATTTCGTCTACCAGCAACTTGGGCTCTTCCTCTTCTTTCACCGTCACGCGGCCCTGCAAAATCACCGTGCTGTTCTCTGCCACCAGGTCTGTGGCGTCCATTAGCACCTTGGGGAAAATCAGAGCCTCCATACTGCCCGTCAAGTCTTCCAGTGTAACAAAAGCCATCATATCGTTTGATTTTGTTGTATGGTATTTTACCTTTACAACTATACAAACCAGGGCCACCTTCAGATTGTCCAGGCTTCCGCTCTCATCGCTGAGGATGGCCTGGATATTGGTACTGCCAAACTGGCGGATGACCTCCCTGTATTTTTCCAGCGGATGGCCCGAGAGAAAGAGCCCACTCACCTCTTTTTCCTGTTGTAGAAGCGCCTCGGTGGGGTATTCCTCACAATCTGGCATGCGGTACAGGTTGAGTTCCTGTTGTGCCAGCCCCGTTTCAAACAGATTCAACTGGCCCTCCAGGTTTTTCTTGCGGTCGTTCTCTACACTTTTTAGAATACCTTCAATGGAAAGCATCATAGCGCGGCGGTTGGTTTCTAGCCCATCGAAGGCGCCACTTTTGATGAAACTTTCAATGGCACGTTTGTTTACTTCGCCACCGCTCCCCCCCATGCGGCGGCAAAAATCATATAAGGAGCGGTAGGCACCGCCCTTGCGGCGTTCTTGCACCACCGTTTCAATCAAGTGCCGCCCCACATTTTTAAGGGCCAGCAAGCCGTAGCGGATGTCCTCTTCCTCCACGGTAAAACCCATTTCACTTTCGTTTATATTCGGCGGTAAAACGTGTATCCCCATGCGTTCACTCTCGGAAATATAGCCAATTACCTTCCCGGTAAAATCCAAAACGCTGGTCATTAAAGCGGCCATGAACTCACGCGGATGGTGGCATTTTAGGTAGGCCGTTTGATAGGCCACGATGGCGTAGGCGGCCGCATGGCTTTTGTTGAAGGCGTAGGAGGCAAAACTACTCATGTCATCAAATATTTTATTGGCTACCTCCGCGGGAATACCGTTTACCACACAGCCTGGGCAGGCCTGGCCCTCCTTGGTACTGCCATGGATAAAAATATCCCGCTGTTTTTCCATCACGTCATGCTTTTTCTTGCTCATGGCGCGGCGCACCAAATCTGCCTGCCCATAGGAAAAACCCGCCAGTTCACGGAATATTTGCATCACCTGTTCTTGATACACGATGCACCCGTAGGTAACGTCCAAAATGGGCGCCAGCTTTTGGGTGCTGTAGCTTACTTTTTCGGGGTTGTGGCGGTTGCGTATATAGGTGGGGATGGAATCCATCGGGCCGGGGCGGTACAGCGAGATAAGCGCGATTACATCCTCGATGTTGCGCGGCTTTAGCCCGGTGAGTGTCTGCTTCATGCCGGCCGATTCAAGCTGGAACACCCCGTCGGTCTCGCCCGAGGACAGGAGGTCGTACACGGCGGGGTCGTCCAGCGGCGCATCCTCTACGCGGTAGCCCGGGGTGTGGCGCTGCACCATCCGCTCGGCGTCTGAGATCACGGTAAGGGTGCGCAGGCCCAGGAAATCCATCTTGAGCAGGCCGAGCTCCTCGATGGTATTCATGGGAAACTGGGTGACGATGGCGCCCTCATTGGTGGAGAGGGGCACATATTCACAGGCGGCCTTGGGGGTGATGACCACCCCGGCGGCATGGGTGGAAGCGTGGCGCGGCATCCCCTCTATCTTGCGCGCAATATCGATGAGTTCTTTGACCTGTGGGTCTGTCTCGCAGGCCTCTGCCAGGGGTTTTGACACCGCCAGCGCCCTCTCTAGGGTCATTTTGAGTTCCATGGGCACTAGCTTTGCCACGGTGTCCACCTTTTGGTAAGGAATATCCAGCACCCGGCCCACGTCGCGGATGGCCGCCCGGGCCGCCATGGTGCCAAAGGTGATGATTTGCGCCACGTGGTCCTCGCCATATTTTTGGATGACATAGTCAATCACTTCGCCCCGGCGCTCGTAGCAAAAATCAATATCAAAATCCGGCATGGACACCCGCTCGGGGTTTAGAAACCGTTCAAACAGCAGGTTGTAGCGGATGGGGTCGATGCCCGTGATGCCCATGCAGTACGCCGCGATGCTGCCCGCGCCACTGCCCCGCCCCGGCCCAACGGGAATGCCTTTTTCCCGCGCGTGGCGAATAAAATCCGCCACGATGAGGTAGTAGTTTGTGTAACCCATGCGGCTGATGACCGATATTTCATACTCCAGGCGTTCCAGCGCCTCCGGGGGCGGGGTTTCGCCATAGCGGGCACGCATCCCCGTTTCACACAGTGTGCGGAAATAGGCCTCGTTGTCCTGCCCGCCGGGGGCCGTGAAAGCAGGCAGCTTAGTGACCCCAAACTCATAGTCAAACCGGCATTGCTCCGCAATTTTGGCGGTGTTTTCGCAGGCCTCTGGCCAGGCGGAAAACAAAGCCGCCATCTCTTCGCCGCTTTTTACATAGAATTCATTCGTCTCAAATTCCAGTTTGTCCTCATCGTTCACCGTTTTCTGCGTTTGAATGCAGATGAGGATGCCTTGCATGGTGGAATCTTCCCGGCGCAGGTAGTGGGCGTCATTGGTGGCCACCAGGGGAATGCCACTCTCTTTGGAAAGGCGAATCAGCTCTGGCAACACGGTGCGCTGGTCTGCCAGGCCATGGTCTTGAATCTCGATATAATAGTTGCCCTTGCCAAACAAAGCCTCAAACCAACGGGCTTTTTGCAGGGCCTCTTCAAATTGCCCCCCCAGCAGTTTTTGGGGAATCTCCCCGGCCAAGCAGGCGGAAAGGCAAATCAGCCCCTCGTGGTGTTTTTCCAAAAGCTGGGCATCAATGCGCGGTTTTGTGTAAAAACCCTCGGTAAACCCGGCCGAAACCAGCTTGATTAAATTTTGATACCCGACCTCATTTTTGCACAGCAGCACCAGGTGGTAGTTGCCGTCCATATGGTTCACTTTGTCGAAGCGGGTGCGGTTCGCCATGTATACTTCGCAGCCGATGATGGGCTGGATGCCCCTCTTTTGGGCCGCCTTATAGAAATCCACACAGCCAAACATCACCCCATGGTCGGTGATGGCCACGGCGGTTTGGCCCAGTTCCTGCACGCGGTCCAAAAGGGGTTCTATGCGGCAGGCGCCGTCCAGCAGGCTGTATTCGGTGTGTAGATGCAGGTGGACAAAGGGAGACATGGCACGGTTCTCCTATGAAGATTCGTGTTTTTGTGGTTTTTTCAGGCTTTCGGCCTTTTCTCGCAATTTGCGTAGGCGGTGGCTTAGGCCGGATTTAGAGAGAGTCTCGCCGGACAGGGCCACCAGTTCCGCCAAAGAAAGGTCGGGGTTTTTGCGGCGTAGAAGAGCGGCGTCCTGTAGGGGCTGGGGCAGGCTGCTCAAAGCCCCGCACCGTTCCAAAAAATGGATGGCCTCCAGGGTTTCGCGGTTGGCCTGCACGGTTTTGTCTATATTGGCCGTCTCGCAATTGGTGATGCGATTGGCGCGGTTGCGAAAATCTTTATACACCTTCTGCTGCATAATTTCCAGCGCACTGCCGGAAGCCCCCATGGTGGTGAGCAAATCCTCAATGGGCTCGCTGGATTTAAAATACAGCACGTAGGAGCCTTTTCGTACCGCCCGCCCAGGCGGAAAACCATGCCTGGTCAGCAGGGCCTCAAAATCCTGCGAAAGGCGGTAGCGTGGGGTAAGAAACTCCAGGCTGTAGCCCTTTTGGGGGTTGGTGGCGGTGCCGCTGGCCAAAAAGGCAGCCGCTATGAAAGCGGCAAAGCACTCCTCACACAAAAAGATGTCCCCATGGATGCGCAGGGTGGTTTCCTCTCCCGTATGGCCAAATAGGGCCAGCGCTTTTTCGGCCTCATAGGGGTCTTTTACAGCAAATTCGTAGCTGGCGCTATCCTCCCCGCGCACGTATACCTTGCCCTCTACCCCGGCGGCGGCAAAGGCGGCTTTGGCCCACTGGGCCACAAAAGCACGCTCGGTGTGTAACACAATGCCCTTTTGGTCAAAATACTTGGCGAAACAGGCAATGCCATAGGCCGCCGCCACCCAGCAACAGGGCCGCTGGATGGGGCTGGCGGCAATCTCCTTTTTGCAGTTGCCAGAAAAACTCATAGGCCCGGCGCGTCCACCACGCGTATCTCTTTTTCCAGCACAAAGCCGGTTTTTTCCTGTACCATACGGCTCACATCATCGGCAAGCCGCAAAATATCCCGGCAACTGGCACTGCCCAGGTTGACGATAAATCCACAGTGCTTCTCGCTGATGGCAGCGTCCCCCACCCTGTATCCGCGCAGGCCGCACTGTTCAATGAGCGCCCCTGCAAACGCGCCTGGCGGGCGTTTGAAGGCACTGCCCGCGCTGGGTTTATCCAGCGGCTGTTTTTCGCGGCGTTTGCGCAGGTTTTCGTCCATCTGCGCGCCAATCTCCCCCCGCTCGCCCGTCTCTAGCAAAAAGCAGGCTTCTGTGATGGTCCAGGGCTGCGTTTGAAAAAGAGACTGGCGGTAGCCAAAGCCAAGCTGGCCGGCAGGCAACAGTTGTTCCTCTCCGTTTTCGTCCAAAAAACGGACGCTTTCCAGCACACCCGCCAGTTCGCCGCCGTAGGCGCCCGCATTCATGTACACGGCGCCCCCCACACGGCCCGGGATGCCATAGGCGAAAGCCAGGCCCGAAAGCCCCGCCGCCTGCGCCGCCATACAAAGCTGTTCCAGCGGCACGGCCACCCCCGCAAACAGGCGGTTCCCCTCCTGCCGGATGGCGACAAAGTCCCCACCAGGGCACACAATCAAACCCGGGTAGCCCTCGTCCCGGAAGATGACATTGCTGCCATTTCCCAGCATAAAATAGGGCATCTCATGGTTTCTGGCAATGGCCAGAGCCTGGGCCAATTGAGCGGTGTTTTCGGGAATACAAAAAAAGGCGGCAGGCCCGCCCACCTGGAAACTGGTGTGTTTTGCCAATGGTTCCTGCTGTGTAAAGGGAATGCCAGCTTCCATCAGCGCCTGCCTGGTTGCCGTTAGATTATGCATATGGGGCGTGTCTCCTGCCTATGTTTTTCCTGCTCCCTGTGCTCTATGCCGTGGCTAGAACAGCGCGGCGGCTTTCCGCCCATGCAGGGCCAATTCTTCCTTTAGGCGTGCCACGCTGCTGTTCACCACCAGTTCTTCTGGAAAATCAATCTCTTCTAGTAATTCTATCGCCCAGCCCAAATCTCCCAGCGCATAGGTGGAATGTGCATCCGAGTTGAGGGCAATTTTGGCCCCGTGCCGTTTGCAACTCAGCATCAGTTGGCGCAGGTTTTCATCGTTGCCACTGCGCACCCGGGGGGAGTTTGCGTTTAGTTCCACTACCTTGTGGTGCCTTGCAAACACCGGCACCACACGGTCATAGTCATATTTCCAGCGGCGCTCTTCCGAATGACCTATCATATCCACATAGGGGTTTTCGGCCACTTTTAACCACAGGGCTGTGGCCTCTTCCTCGTTCATGGTGCGGATGCATTTGCGGTGTAGCGAAGCGATGACCCAGTCCAGTTTTTGAAACAGCTCCTGTTCCATATCCAGCCCACCGTTTTCGTCTATGACGTTGGCCTCCACCCCACGAAGCAGAATGAAGCCGTCGCCCATTTGGTTTGGCAGGCTGGTAACATTGTGAAAATACCATTCGTGGGGAGAATCCGGCATGGCAATGGCATGGTCTGTAAGGGCAATGGCCTTGTAGCCAATGGCTTTCGCCTGTGCCACCATCTCGTTTAAAGTGGCGAAGGCATGGGTGGAAACCAGGGTATGCGTATGTAAATCTGCAACAATATTCATGGAGTTTCTGCGATGACCTATCTTTCTTAAAGTTTTACTTCCTCTGCTTCGGGAATGTCGTTGGTAAGGCCAAGCTGGCTTAGCAGCTCAAACGCCGCGTTATAGCCCATGGCCTTTTGGCGGTTGTTCATAGCGGCAATTTCGATGATGACAGCCAGGTTCCGCCCCGGCATCACCGGGATGATGGTGAGGGGGATTTTGAGGCCCAGGATGTCGATGGTGTTGTTTTCAAGGCCGGTGCGGCTGTAATTTTTGTGCTTGTCCCAGGGTTCCAGCTCCACCACCAAATCGATATTCTCGGTTTTTTTCACCGCGCCTGCGCCAAAAATACGCCCCACATTGATGATGCCCACACCACGCAGTTCTATGAAATGGCGGATATTCTCCGGCGCCTGGCCGTAGATGGTGCGGTTGGATACCCGGCGCAGTTCCACGGCGTCGTCGGCAATCAGGCGGTGGCCACGTTTGAGAAGTTCCACGGCGGTTTCGCTTTTGCCCACGCCACTTTCACCCAAAATCAGCACCCCTTCGCCGTACACCTCCACCAGCACACCGTGCCGGGTGACGCGCTGGGCCAGTTCCACGCTGAGCAGCGAGAGCACCGCGTTCATAAAGGCCGTGGTGGGCTCTTCGGACTGGATGACCGGCACGCCAAACTCTTCGGCATATTTCAAAATTTCGGGCAGCGGCTCCATAGAGCGGGTGAGCACCACCGCCGGGGGCTTTGCTTCAAACAGGGTTTTTAGGCGCACCTCGCGAATCTCCTGCGAGCGCCCCGCCAGATACCCCATCTCGGCGTTGCCCAGAATTTGGATGCGGTTGGTTTCAAAAAACTCCTCATAGCCGGCCAATAAGAACCCCGGGCGGTTCACCTCTGGGGCGGTAATCATGATGTCCTCTACCTCGCGCGGGGCATAGAGGGGGGTCAAGTTGAGCTCACGGATAATTTTCGAGAGGGAAACCTCATACTCAGGCATGGGAATGCTCCTTCACTGCTTTACTCTATCTGGCCCAACATCGCTTTTGCCCCTATTTTCACGCATTTCTGCGCCATTGAGCCCTGGGCAAAAGTTTCTTCTATTATAGTATATAATGGCCACTTTGGCAAATAATCACCAGGGAAAACGCCCCGCCAACAATGAACAAGTCCGTTAAAAAAACGAACTGGTTCAAAACGGCAGGGCGTTTTTGTTGTTGTTTGTGCTAGCCCAGAGAAAGGCCCATGCGGCGCGCCACACTGATTAGGTCGCAGTCCTCGGTAACCAGCTTGGTTTTGCCCGCCACTTCTGAAAGAGGGTTGCTGACCACCACATTGTTGCGCATGGCCACCGTTACGCCATATTGGTCATTCTCCACCAACTGGGCGGCATAGGTGCCAAACTGGGTGGCCAGGATGCGGTCATAGGCCGAGGGGGTGCCCCCACGCTGGATATGCCCCGGCACAGCCAGCCGGGTTTGGAAACCCATGATACGCTCAATGTCGTGGGCCAGGCGCTCGGATGCATTGGTATAACCCGCCTGCTGACGCAATTCCACCCACTCTTTGCGTTTCATTTGGCTCTCTTCCACATCGAAGCAGCCCTCGGCCACCGCCAGGATGGAAAAACTTTTGCCCGAGGCGTTGCGCGAACTGATGGCCTCCACCACATTGTTCAAATCATAGGGCATCTCGGGTATTAAAATAATATCCGCCCCGCCTGCAATGCCGCTATACAGGGTAAGCCAGCCGCTTTTGTTGCCCATGAGCTCAATCACCATCACGCGGTGGTGGCTGGAAGCGGTGGTGTGGATACGGTCTATCACCTCGGTGGCAATATCCACCGCCGTGTGAAAACCAAAGGTAACGTCTGTGCCCCAGATATCATTGTCGATGGTTTTGGGCAGGCCGATGATATTCATGCCCTCTTCACTTAATAGATGGGCGGTTTTGTGTGTGCCGTTGCCCCCCAGGCACAGCAGGGCGTCCAGGCCAATTTTGTGGTAGTGGCGCTTCATGCTGGCCACCTTGTCCACGCCGTCCTCTTCCACCACCGTCATCATTTTAAAAGGGGTGCGCGCGGTGCCCAAAATGGTGCCGCCACGGGTGAGCAGATTGGAAAAATCAGAGTCCTCCATATCCATATAGTCGCCACGAATCAGCCCCGAAAAGCCGTTTCTTATCCCCACAATCTCCACACTGTGGTTCATGCGCTGATACAGCGCCTTGGCCACCCCACGTATGGTGGCGTTTAGCCCTGGGCAATCGCCCCCGGCGGTTAGAATTCCCACTCTCTTTTTCATAGGCTCCCCCTTTCCATTTGGCCGTGCTGGTATTTCTATTTTCATCCTATTCTTTAGCGGGGGGTTTGTCAACCGAAAGCGAAAAACAGCCCCGGTACATCACAGAAAAAAAGACTGGGCCAACCGGTGAAGGCCGGACAACACAGGAAATTTTACCTTGACAAAACACCCCTTTTACAGATATAATAGCTAATGCTATGGCGCTGCGGAATTGTGTAATGGTAGCACGACAGACTCTGACTCTGTTT
>CAYYLW010000109.1:0-9259 GCA_964472465.1 uncultured Oscillospiraceae bacterium
GGTTTTACTAGTCTTCCGTTTCTGTTTCGTTTGTGTTCACGGTACCGTCCGCAGCGTCGTGGGCGGCGGTGCCTGCTTTCACGCTGGCGTCAAAATCTTCCAGCAGTTTGTCGTCCACCATGGCCACATAGGTGTTCCCCGGGTTTAGGAAGTTCGGGGTCTCGTTGGTGTCATTCACAAAAATTTGCAAGGGCTGCTGCGGGCCGCCCTTCTTCCAGCGCACCAGTTCGTAGTTTCCACCATTGAAATAATAGCCGATGCCGCTGCCATACTCCACATACACCAGTTCGCTGTTGGTGTAGTTGTACATCATGGTGAAAAGAATGAGCATATTGTTAAAGCCCAGCTGTTCGCCATTGTTCTCGTCGATGGCCGGCTGCATCTGCCCATTGGAGGAATTGTACTGGCTCATCATATAGCGGTTTGAGCCCGCGTCATATTCAAACAGGTTGCGGTACCCTTGGCTGTGTACCACGGCCACGCTGGGGGCCGCGCCGCCTGCCAGCTGGCGGGGCGCCTCGTTGTATGGGGTGAAATTGAAGATGGTGCTGTTGTAGGGCCGGTTGTCGTCCAGGCCATACTCCTCCACCGCTTTGGCCACATACTCGCCGCTGGTGTACTCGGTGTACTCGGTTTTCATGCCCGCACGGCCCGGGTCGCGCCAGGTCACACCCAGGTTTGGGGTCAGGTCGAACTCGGTGTACTCCATATCCTTAATCATCTGAAGCACCGGCTGGTTTTGGTTGGGGCCATCGTGCACATAGAAGCCGTAGCTGGGCACCAGCATTTGGAAGAACTGGTCGCGCGCCGAGCGCACAGAGCCCACCATGGGCATGGTTTTATAGTCTTGGAACACGGCCATGAAGCGGGTGATACCGCCCTCAACGCGCATCTCATATACAATGCCAGCGTCGGAAAGGCCACGGGTGGGGCGGGAATCGGCAATATTGTTCACCATCACGCCCACCACGCGCTGGCCTTCTGGATAGTCGGCGCCTTTTTCAAGGCCGGTGAGGTAGGCCGCGTTTATGGGGGGCGCTTCTGGCGTACTGGAGGGGGCGGCCGAGGAGGCCTGGCCTCCCGGTGTGGGCAAGGGGGTCTCGGTTTCCGAGGAAGCCCCACCACAGGCCACCACAGCACACATCATCAGGGCCGCAAGGGCCAGGCTAACAAGCTTTTTCATCATAGAATGTTCTCCCTGGGTTTCAGTTTTTATTCATTGCTACACACACGCATGTGGCCAGCACATACAACTTCAAGTGTACATTCTATAATAAAACCCCGGATTTGTAAACCTTCCGGGGTATATCTTTTTGTGAAACATACCCTGGCTTGCCTTTTTACAATATTGGCAGGGGGCCAAAGCCACACAGTTGGATGTAAGCGGGCGACTGGCTGTCGTTCAAAAAATCATGGTAGTCGCCCGCTTCGCTTTTTAATAGAAATTCCTCCTGCTTGGCCAGTGGCAGCGCCAAACTTACGGCGGTACCTTCGCCAAACACACTTTCTACCGCCACCGTGCCCCCCAGGGCCCGCACCAGGCCACGCACCAGGGCCAGCCCCAGCCCCAGGCCGGGGCGCTCGGCGCTATCCAGGTGGGGGTAGGCCGAATAAAAAGGTGCAAACACATGGGACACCGCCTCGGGGCGGATGCCCTGGCCTTTATCCCGCACGGTGAGCACCGCGCGGTTCCCCACTTTTTGTAAACTCACCTTCACCTCATTGCCCTCACGGGTAAACATCAGGCTATTGCGCAGCAGGTTCATCACCGCGTGGCCCAGCGTACGCCCATCGGCTTTCAGCGGCAGGGGCTGGGGGGCTATCTCGGCCTCAAAGCCAATTCCCTGTTTCACATAGGCGTTTTTGGCCTTTTTGCACAGCCCCTCTACCAAAGAGCTCAACTCCAGAATTTCCCGGCCGGGGCGGCGGTGCAGGCTGCGGCTAAAAATTTCTAGGTTATAGGCCAGGCGCAGCAGTTCGTATTCATTTTTCTGAATGGATTCAAGACACTCATTGCAAAACAGCTCGTCGTTTTCCCGCAGGTTGCTGTGTTCCAGCCGCCGGGAAAGCGCCTGCACGGCAGAAAAAATATCACTCACCGGCCCACGCAAGCCGCTGCTAAAGGTGTCAATCGTCGTGGGTTCCAGCCCCGGCCCCACCACCATCATGCCACCGGGGTGCGGCAACACTTGCAACCCACACACCCACAGCGCAGTTTTTAGCAGTTCCTTTTGCGGGCCGGGCGTTTCCTGGCCTTGTTCTTGCACAAAGGCCTCTAGCAACCGGCACATGTCGGCCGGCTCACAAATGGGTAAAACCTTCCTATGGGCCGTTTTGTTTGCCCAGAAGGCCCCGTCCGTTCCCAGCCAATAGCAAGGGTAGGTTGCCTCTTCGAAAGCAAGGTAAAATTTTTCGGTCATAAGAAATACTCTCTTTACAGGTTGAGCGGAAAAGCGAGTGGGTGTACTGCTTGAAAAAGCACCGTTGCTTTTCCGCATTGATAAATAAATTGTCGAATCTTGTCGATAAAAGAATTATATCATATATTGCCATTGTTGTGGCAACATTTTCCCCCCGGCGCCTTCCGGTTTATCGCTACGGCGCGATAGAACCATTGACGACTTTTCCCCCTATACCAGATGGCAGAAAAACCGCCCGGGATTCCAAAAAAACTGGTAACAATTCAGAATAGAAGGGCGGACGCTTGCAGTTTTCCCGGCATTGTTATAAAATTGTAACCAGACTACCGGGGAGACGGCATTGGCGCACAAGGCGCCCGGCTTCTTTCTGACGAAGAAACAGGAGGGCTTTACATGGGCATTAAAGTTGGTATTAACGGATTCGGACGGATTGGACGCCTGGTGTTCCGCGCGGGGCTCAGCAACCCGAACATCGAATTTGTGGGCATCAACGACCCTTTCATGACAGCCGACTACTGCGCCTACATGCTGCGGTATGACACCGTGCACGGGCGGTATGCGGGTGAAGTGGGCCACACAGAAAAAGCGATTGTGGTGGACGGTAAGGAGATTCAATTCTTTGCCGAGAAAAACCCCGCCGACATCCCCTGGGGCAAAATTGGCGTAGACTACGTGGTGGACGCCACCGGCATCTTCTACACCAAAGAAAAAGCCCAAGCCCACCTGGACGCCGGCGCCAAAAAAGTGGTATACACCGGCCCTTCCAAAGACGACACCCCCATGTTTGTGTGCGGCGTGAACCTGGATACCTACACCCCCGACATGAACTTTGTGTCCAACGCTTCCTGCACCACCAACTGCCTGGCCCCGCTGGCCAAGGTAATCAACGATAACTTTGGCATTGCCGAGGGTTTGATGACCACCGTGCACGCCACCACCGGCACCCAGAAAACGGTGGACTCCCCCTCCAACAAAGACTGGCGCGGGGGCCGCGCAGCGGCTGGTAATATCATCCCCTCCTCCACCGGCGCCGCCAAGGCCGTGGGCAAGGTTATTCCTGAGCTGAACGGCAAACTGACCGGTATGGCCTTCCGCGTGCCCACCTTGGACGTGAGCGTGGTGGATTTGACCGTGAACCTGAAAAAACCGGCCAGCTACGAGGAGATTTGCGCGGTGATTAAGAAAGCCAGCGAAGGCGAGCTGAAAGGCATTCTGGGCTACACCAGCGACGAAGTGGTTTCCAGCGACTTTATCGGCTGCGCTCTCACCTCTATCTTCGACGAAAAAGCCGGCATCGCCCTGTCGGACACCTTCGTGAAACTGGTGAGCTGGTACGACAACGAATGGGGCTACTCCAACAAAGTTCTCAACCTCATTGAGCATATGGATAGCGTAAAATAAACGAATTTGTGTGTTTTTCCCGCCGCCATATCGCGGCGGGTTTTTATTTTTAGCATATGCTTTACGGCATAGTATTCCGGCTTCCTATGCCGTTGTATTCATACTATACCATTTTTGTGGGAATTATGTGTCTGGCCCGGTTTTTCACAAAATCTACATGGAATCCCACGGGTAGGGCCCCTGGCAGAGGTTGTGTTTTACCGGGGCTTCCTGTATAATCCTATTATAATAAAGGTAGATATGCCTTTTTCCCGTATACCCGCCCAACCCCCACGGGCGGCAAGATAAGAAATGGAGCGGCGCACATTGCCAAATAGCCACGAAACAAACGATAAAACACCACCGGCACACAATAACACCCCTGCAAACCGCAGGCCCTCGGAGCCGCTTTCTGCAAAAGGCGCCGCCCCGGAGGCCAGCATTGCCGTGCGTAAAACAAAGCGTCGGCGTGCCCGCATGATACGGCGCGCCAGTGTACTTCTGGGCAGTGTGGTGGTGATTTTGCTGCTTGCCTGGGGTATTACCTCCATCATTACGGCGGGCCAAAGCGCAGAGCCGGTTGCCCCTTCCGCCAGTGCCCCCACCGCCAGCGGTGCTTCGGCGGTGGCCTCTGGCGAGCCCAAACCCGACAACACCGCCTGGAACTTTGTGGGCCCGGTGCCGCAAACCATCAACAACATGGCACTGCTGAACCCGGATTACCGCATGATTGCCCTGCCGGAAAACGGGCGTGTGGACATGAGCTATTTTAGCACCGTCACCTTTGTGGGCGACTCTTTGACCCAGGGTTTCCAAATTTATAGCCAGGGCATTCCCAACGCCCATTACTGCGCCTACAAGGGCATTGGCCCGAAACAGATGTACGACGGGAGCATCCAGCGCCGCCAGGATGGCGAACAGGAAATTCCCATGGACGCCCTGGTGGCCAGCGCCCCGGCCAACGTGTATATTCAGCTAGGCGCCAACGCCATGGTAAGCCTGGACGACGAAAGCATCTTGGCCTATTACCGCGAGATGCTGGCCGCCATGCGGGCAGCCCTGCCTCCGGAAACCGGGTATTATATCCAGTCACTTACCCCGGTGCGGCCAGACAATAACCCCGGCTTTGACATAAACCGCATTCTGGCGCTGAACAACCGGCTTGCCCAGATGGCCTTTGAGGAAAACCTCTACTTTTTGGATTTGACCGAACCCCTGGCCGGAGACGACGGCTTTTTGCGGGAGGACTTTGCCGGGGGCGATGGCTACCACCTAAGCCCCAGCGGCTATGCCGCCTGGACGGACTATCTGGTAACCCACACGGCCTACCGCCCCGGTACCCCCTATTTGGAAGGCAGCCCCTTCTACATCCCGCCAGCCCCGGAACCGGCCCCGGTCTCCTCGGTTGCCCCTGTGGCCGACCCCGCTGCCACCCCTCCGGCCGATCCAGCCGCTACACCCCCAGCCGACCCGGCTGCCACCCCCCCGGCAGACCCGGCCGCTACACCCCCAGCAGACCCAGCCGCTGCACCCCCGGCCTAGGGGGCCGGGAAAATACAGGTGCCGTTCATTTTTATAGCCTTGAAGGGGCGGCTTTTTGACCACTCTAAAAAAAGCAGGGCACTGGGAATATTTCCCGGTGCCCTGCTTTTTACCTGCATAATGCTTTCTTATTTCTTCGGCACAAAAAACTTATCCTGCACATAGCGGCGTAGCGCCGTTTCATTTGGCACAAATTCCTGTTCCGCCTGGCCTGTGTTACAGGCAATTGCCTCGCCCTCCACGCTGTGGGTTTGCAAGTTTTCCATCTCCACCCCGCTGGTGAAAAAGCAAAGGTCATGAAAGGACATGTCGGTGTACAATTGTACGCTTTCTCGCGCGCTTGTATACAGCTTCACCGGATACAAGGGGTTTGCCTTTGTATTCTCCCGCACCAGTCCAAGCAGGGAAAACAGAAATTCCTTTTGGCGCGCAAGGCGGTTTTGGTCGCTGCCGTCCATGCCGGGCAGGTTGCGGCCCCGCACATAAATTTCGGCCATTTCCCCCGTGAGCAAAATGGGCGAGCCATCTTCCGGCAGGTTCCACACCTCGGCAAACTCCGCATAGCCGGTTACGGGCACCCCGCCCACCGCATTGGCCATCCACGATATCGCCTGGATATCCACCGAGATAAACCGCTCTACAGGAATACCGTACAGCAGCTCTGAAACAGCGGTCTCCATCATCTGCCCGCTGCTTATACCGCCGTCTCCATAGGCATAGGCGGTGCAAATGGGGGCCTGGTTGCTAAGCAGATATTCCCCCAGCATGTTGTACACACGCACCGGCACAAAGGTGTCCCGGGGTATTTGAAGCAGGGAGAGTTCGCGTGTTTTTTTGTTGAGCGAAATCAGAATCAGCACGTCTGCTTGCCCGGCCAGTTGGTCTTCCGTGTCCCCGTTTCCCCTATCCACCCCCAAAAGCAACAGGTTGTAGATATCTTGGTTGTACTGGTATTCCACACCATCCTGCTGCAGGGTGGGCAGGGGGGTGGCATTTTCGGCGGCATAGGGGTTTCGCGGCGCAAACACCCCCAGGGGGCAAGAGGTAAAAAACCACAGGGAGAGGAGCAAAAGGCAAAGCAGCCCCGCAAAAACACCAAGGAAAACCCGAAAGGCCCGCCTTTTATAAAAAGGGGGCCTATCTGGTTTTGTTTTTTGCTCCGCCGTCATAATACACTTTCCTGTTTTGCAACCACGATGTATCTGTCGTTGCTATTGGCCAACTGTGTGCAGGTGGAAAGTACCAAATAGTTATCTTCTACCGTGCAATCCTCCAAATTCACGTTACCTGCTGCGTCCTTTGTGCCCGCAATCCAGTCTAAGAAATACTGCACATCCTCTGGGCTGCTGTAATCGATATAGGCATCGGTATCCATGTTATAGAACACATAGCGGTCATCCACCGTCAAGGCCGCCACCACAGAATAATTGAACTGGTTGACCGGGGTGAACAACTTCACCGTGGGGTTGCTTTCAAAGTAAGCCGGGTCTTCGTATTTGTGCAACTGCGTAAAAAGCGTATCGTCCGGCATAAAGTGGCCGTAAATCACCGTCATAGGGTCATTTACCGTGCGGGAATTGGCCATATCCAGAAAAATGGAGCCGCCCACATAATAGTTCCCGTCCAGGTCATGGTTTAAATAATAGGTGTTGTCCTCAGAATACACCACAGGGTAATCAATGACCGTTTCCGGCACTTCTATCCAGGCCACCACGTCTTCATTCTGCTTAGTAAGGCTGGTAAAATCTATGTCGCGGTCTTTGGGCGGGGGTGGGGGCAGGCTGGAGGCCGGGGGTGGCTGCGAAACACTGGGGCTGGGCGCCACCAAGGAAGAGGACACACTGGCCGCCCCGCTGGAACAGGCCGCTAACAGGGTGCATGCCAGCATTGCTACTGTGAACAGGGCCGCCAGCCTATGGGAACGGTGAAAAAAACTTGACATGGTATTGGTATCTCCCATTAAGATTAGAAAAACCCACAAATGTGGGTTTTTCTAAACAATATAGTTTACTATTGAATGAATCTCTCTTATAGCTCGTACACGCCGGTGCGAGGGGAGGTGGGTTTGGAACTACCACCCGTGCTACCGCCGGAAGAAGCCGGGGAACCAGCGCTTTCCAGCACGAAGGCGAAGGGGGAGAAGGAGCTGGCGGTGAAGGTGAAGAAGCCGTTCTGGCAGTTGGCTTGCATCAGCTCATAGCCGGTTGCGGTTTGGTGAATGACGAACACCAGGCCGTTCGCGTTCAGGCCAGGGCAATTTACGCGGATGGTGGCAGCGCCGGAGGCACCGGTCATCTGGATATCCACAACGGCCAGCATGGTGCCGTTCACACCCAGGTTTTTCTTAGCCGCTTCCATGCCGGCAATGGCATGAGGGGCCTGCGTCACAGACAGTGTGGCGCCAGCGGGCAGGGCAGAACCGGCAGAATCAACAGCGGCGGGTAAAGCGGCCACGGGAGAGGCGGCAAACACCGAGGTACCCATACACAGCACCAGCATCAGAACTACGGAAACCGCAACAATTGTTTTTTTCATTCTTCTTCACTCCTATTATATGGTTTTTCCATGAAGTTGCACACTACATAAGTATGCTCATTCATCGTCAAGCACAACCAGTGTATCACTGCACCGCGCCTGTGTCAACAGAATTTAGAAAAATTATTTACTTAAATATATTTTTTACTTCCACTGCTGGTTTTCACCACAAGCATATTACAAAGCTGTATAAAGAACTCTTTGCGAAAAACGGGGGCCTAAAACACCTGTATAATGTTTTTTAAACGACGGAAATAGCGTTATACCGCCACTATCAAGGAGACCTGCACACGGTATTCCGGCAGGGGAAGCCCCGCCACCACCAAACTCATGGCCGGCTCGTCTCCATCGCTCACCCATTCGTCCCAAGCCTGGTTGAAGCCCCCATAATCGGCCATATCTTGCAGGCAAACCTGGGCCGAGAGAATGCGCCCTTTGGTGGTGCCGTGCACCTCCATCAGTTTGTCCAGTTGGGCAAAAATATCCTGCGCCTGGCCGGTGATATCCGCTTCTAAATCCACCGTGGTAATGCCGCTGGTGTGCAACACACCATTATAAGCCACGCAGGAGCTACGGCGCCCGTTCCCCCCTGTGCGGCCAATCACACTCTTGTCTGGTTTCATTCAAACAGTCCCTCGTCTAAATCATCGTTATAAATTTCAATATAATCGGCCCGTTGCTCGTTGAAATAGCGCACCGCGGCCACAATGCCGAACACCAGCCCCAGGGCCAGCACCACTTTAAAAAAGGTTTTGAATGCGGTTCCCATTTGTTTACACACTCCCATCTTTTTATTAATACTCCACCACTTGAAACTGCCCAAAGTACGCCGGGCTGAACGGGCCTGCCTCGGGCGGGGCCAAAAACGCGCAGCCAAAGGCCGTTTCATCGCTGCGGTACTTGGCCAGGTTGGCCCAGAAAGCCTTGTCCTGGGCCAGGTTCAGCCCCGCTGGGGCCAGCGCCTCCCGGCCCAGGTTCATGTTGGCGCCCCAGTACCAGCCCTGCTCATCCTGCCCTGTGAAATAGGTGGCAGGGGGCGGGGGAAGGCTTTCCTGCCCCGGGGCCAGCCGCAACTGCACCCCGTTTGGGCCAAGCGCCAGTTCCAGCACCGGGCCCTCGGGCCTACCAATGCCAAAACCCACCCGGCTCTCCGGTGGCGGGGCTTTCTCAAACGCACACAGGCTAAGGGCCAAGGCGTCCTCCAGCACATACATCCGCGCCAGGGTATAGATATTTCCACAGGCAGAGCGCCCTTGGTAATGCCGCACTTTCAGCGCGGGTAAAGCGTCAAACACCAGCGGCGTACCGCTTTTGGTAACAGGTGTGGGCAAGGGCCAGGCGCCCCCTTTCTGTGATAGCACCAGTATAGCACACCCCCAAGC
>CAYYLW010000110.1:0-9213 GCA_964472465.1 uncultured Oscillospiraceae bacterium
GAAAGGAATCATCATGGACGGACAAACAACATTCATCCTGCGCGGCGATATTGTGTACAGCCGCAACCCCCAGGAACTGGCTTTGTACCCCGGGCACCACCTGGTGTGCGAAAACGGCCTGGTGGCGGGCATTTTTAATGAGTTACCGGAACAATATGCCGCGTTGCCCCTGCAAGACCACAGCGGCAAGCTCATTCTGCCCGGTTTTTCCGATATCCACCTGCATGCCCCCCAGTTTCCTTTTATGGCGCTGGGCATGGACATGGAGTTACTGGAATGGCTGGAGCAAAACGCCTTCCCCGAAGAGGCCAAATATCAAGACCTTTCCTACGCAAAACCAGCTTACCAAAAATTTGTGAAAATTATGTTAGAAGGGCCCGTAACACGCGGCAGCGCCTTCGCCACCTTACACCTTCCCGCCACCCTGCTTTTGATGGATTTGCTGGAAGAGAGCGGCCTGCGTTTTTATGTGGGCAAGGTGAACATGGACCGCAACTGCCCCGATATTTTGCGCGAGGAAAGCGCGGAAAGCTCTCTGGTGGCCACGCGGGAGTGGCTGGCGGCGTGTAAGGGGCGCTATGCGCGTACAAAACCCATTCTCACCCCGCGCTTCATCCCCAGTTGCAGCGATGCGCTGATGCGAGGGCTGGCCGAAATTCAGGCCCAGTATGGCCTACCCGTGCAGAGCCATCTCTCCGAAAACCCCGCTGAGATAGCCTGGGTGCAGGAGCTTTGCCCTGAAGCCACCTGCTATGCCGACGCCTACCGCCGCTTCGGCCTTTTGGGCGGCCGGGAAAACCCCGCCGTGATGGCCCATTGTGTGTGGCCCACCCCCGCCGAAATGGCCCTGATGAAAGAACATGGCGTGCAGGTGGCCCACTGCCCCAACTCCAACGCCAACCTCGCTTCGGGCATCGCCCCGGTGCGGCAGTATTTGCAGGCGGGCATTGCCGTGGGCCTGGGCAGCGATGTGGCAGGCGGGGCTACGGCCTGCCTGTTCCGTGTGATGGCCGACGCCATCCAGCACTCGAAACTGCGCTGGCGGCTGGTGGAAGGTAGCGGCGCGCCCCTCACCGTGCCTGAGGCCTTTTACATGGCCACCCGCGGCGGCGGGCAATTGTTTGGCAAGGTGGGCGCTTTCGATGCGGGCTATGCCTTCGACGCGCTGGTGCTGGACGACCGCCGCCTGGCCTGCCCCTTCCCCCTCAGCCTTTCCCAGCGGTTGGAGCGCGTGGTGTACCTGGCAAACGCCGGGGATGTCCGCGAAAAATATGTGCAGGGGCTGCGGGTGAAATAAGGCCACCCCCGCCAAAACCAGATTTTTTGTTTGGCCGCCAAACACTTTGAGTTAAAACGCACAAACTTCTTTGTGCGAAACAAACAAAAACGCCCTTTTTACTTGCTGCACGCCCCTGCATGTGTTAGAATTCGAACATAAACAGGGGCGGTTTGTTTTCCAGGCTGCCCCGGCGCCCCAATTAAGGGGCCTGCCTTTATTGACACACCAACCATGGCTTCGCCATAAAACCCATGGGAGAAAAGAGGAGACAGATGCGTTTAGAAAAACAACGCCAACAGGTGGTGGAATACTGCCAGTTGCTCATACCCCGGGGGCTTACCAAAGGCACCGGCGGCAACATCAGCGTTTTAGAGCCGCAGAGCGGCCTGATGGCCATTAGCCCCAGCGGCATGGATTACACCGAAATGAACCCCGCCGACGTGGTGGTGATGGAACTAGACGGGCGGGTGGTGGAGGGGGAATTTTCCCCTTCCAGCGAGTGGATGATGCACGCCGAATGCTATAAACAGCGGCCAGATTGCACCGCCGTGGTGCACACCCACTCCACCTACTGCGCCACTTTGGCCTGCATGATGGAGCCCATACCCCCGGTGCATTATCTCATTGGGTTTGCGGGGGGTACCGTGGAGTGCGCCCCCTACCACCTGTTTGGCAGCGAGGAGCTGGCCCATGCCGCCGCACCTTACCTTAAAGAGCGCAACGCCGTGCTGCTGGGCCACCATGGGCTGCTGTGCACCGGCAAAGACATTGCCATGGCCTTTGCCACCGCCGAGGAAACCGAGTTTGTGGCGGAGATTTACTACAACATGAAAGCCCTGGGCCGCGCCGATACCCTGAGCCCGGAAGAACTGGACGCCGCCATGGTGCGCTTTGGCACCTACGGCCAAATGCAAAGCCACTAAACAGGCGCTGGGCCCGCTCACACAGAACGGGGGGAGAACATGGGGAGCAAAGAACGGGGTTCCGCCATTGTAGAATATCTTAGGCGCCACGGTTACGCCGAGGTAACCAGCCTAAGCGAGATGTTGGGCGTTTCTGAGATGACCGTACGGCGCGACCTGGACGCGCTGGAACAGCGAAACTTCTTACTGCGGGTGCACGGTGGGGCCCGCCTGGCCACCCAGAAAATGTACGAGCGGCCACGCGACGAACGCCTGCGCGAGCAAAACTCCGAAAAACAAGCCCTGGGGCAATACGCCGCCTCCCTGGTGGAGGAGGGGGACGCCATCGCCATTGATTCCAGCAGCACCACCTTCGCCATGTTGCCCCACCTCGCGGTGGAGGTAACGGTGATTACCAACAACATCACGGTGGCCACCGCGCTGGAAGCCAACCCCAAGGCCCATGTCATTTTGCTGGGCGGGGAACTGTGCAAGCCCATCATGTCCCTGCAAGGGCCAGACGTGGCCGCCATGTGCCGCCGCTATTTTGTGGACAAGGCCTTCCTTTCCAGCAAGGCGGTGGATTATACGCACGGCGCCTCGGATTCTTCGGCCCCCGAAGCCGAAACCAAACGCGCGCTGATTGCCTCGGCCAAGCAAAATTATTTCCTATTTGACCATACGAAACTGGGCACCACAGCCTTTTGCTCGGTGTGCCCCACCGCGCAGATAGACCACTTGATTGTGGACAAAAGCGCACCCTTTACCCGGCAGCACCGCTATTTTTTGCAGCAGTGCGCCGAGAACGGCCCCCAGATACACGACGCCGGCGCTTGGCAGGGCTACCCAAAGGGCGAAAGCTCCTAGGGGGGCAGGCCAGAGCAAACGGCACCGAGAGGAGAGCCCAGCATGGAGCCACGTCTTTCCGCCGAAGAGATTATCCGCACCCTGGGGCTGGCCCCGTTAGAGGTAGAGGGCGGTATGTTTGCCAGCACCTACCAAAGCCCCGGCATGGCCGGGGAAAAGCACATGGGCAGCGCCATCTATTACTTTTTGAGCGGGCAGGCCTATTCCCACCTGCACCGCCTGCCCACCGATGAAATTTACCACTTTTATGGGGGCGACCCCGTGGAACTGCTAAAGCTGATGCCGGACGGCAGCGGCGAGGTGCTGCTGCTGGGGCCCGATTTGGCCGCCGGGCAGCGCCCCCAGGTGGTGGTACCCGCTGGGTGCTGGCAGGGCAGCCACCTGCTGGCGGGCGGGCAATATGCCCTGATGGGCACCACCATGAGCCCCGGTTTTTCCCCCGGAGACTATGAGCACGCCAGCCGCGAGACGCTGCTGCGGGAATACCCCCGGCACGCCAAACGGATAGAAGAACTCACCGGGCCCATTTGCTACCGCTGAGGCGGGCAGGCGCCCCGTACGCCATCCACCCAACATAAAAAGGAGTGATTGCCATGTCCACACCACACAACAGTGCCCAAAAGGGGCAAATTGCCAAAACGGTTTTGATGCCCGGCGACCCGCTGCGCGCCAAATTCATTGCCGAAACCTTCCTGGAAAACGCCAGTGAATTCAACCACGTGCGCGGGATGCTGGGCTACACCGGCAGCTATAAGGGCAAGCCCGTCTCCGTCATGGGCAGCGGCATGGGCATCCCCTCCATCGGCATCTATTCCTATGAGCTGTTCACCCATTACGACGTGGAGCAAATCATCCGCATCGGCTCCTGCGGCGGGTATGACGAAAACCTGCAACTGTTCGACGTGATTTTGGTCAAGGACTCGTTCAGCGAATCCACCTATGCCAAAATCCAGGGCGGTTTCGAGGGAGACATCATCCCCGCCAGCGATGAACTGCTGCAAAAGCTGCGCCAAAGTGCCCAGGCTTTAAACACCCCCCTGGTGGAAGGGCGGATACACTCCGGCGACGTGTTCTACCACGGCCCCATCCCCGAGGGGGCAGAACCAAGCTGGAAGAAACTCTTCCGGGAAAAGGGCTGCCTGGCTGCCGAGATGGAGAGTTTTGGCCTGTTCCACAACGCGCGGATGACCGGTAAAAAGGCAGCCTGCCTGCTCACCGTATCCGATTCTTTGGCCAACCACCAGGAGACCACCACCGAAGAACGCGAAAAAGGCTTTACCCAAATGATGGAGATTGCGCTGGGCGCCGTATAGCGTTTACACCAGCGTGCCTGCAAAACCACAATGAATATGGTTAGGAGGATATAAGGTGCTAACAGGAGAACAACTGAACAAGATGGTGGAGGAATCGGTGGCATATCTGCGCAGCCGCACCTCCCTTACCCCGGAACTGGCTTTGGTGCTGGGCAGCGGCCTTGGGCCCCTGGGGGAAAATTTAGAGAACCCCGTTTTCATCCCCTACGAGGAGATTCCGCACTTCAAGCTTTCCACCGCGCCGGGGCATGCCGGGCGGTTCATCATTGGCAAGCTGCTGGGCAAAACCGTGCTGTGCATGCAGGGCCGCCTGCATTTTTACGAGGGCTACACCATGCAGGAGGTGACCTACCCCGTGCGGGTGATGAGCGCCCTGGGCATCAAGACCCTGATTCTGACCAACGCCTGCGGGGGCCTGGACGAAAGCTATAAACCCGGCGATTTGATGGTATTGACCGACCACATCAACATGATGGGCACAAACCCGCTGATTGGCCCGAACGCAGACCAGTTCGGCACCCGCTTCCCAGACATGACGCGGGTGTACACCCGGGAACTGGTGCAGCTTGCCAAGGATACCGCCGCCAGCCAAGGGCTGGATTTAAAAGCCGGGGTCTACATCTCCTACACCGGCCCCAGTTTTGAAACCCCGGCCGAAATTCGCCTGTTCCAGCAGTTTGGCGGCCAGGCGGTGGGCATGTCCACCGTGCCGGAGGCCATTGTGGCCGCTCACTGCGGCATGCAGGTGCTGGCCATAGCCTGCATTGCAAACCTGGCTGCGGGCATTTTGGATGTGCCGCTCTCGGGCGAAGAGGTAATTGAAGCCGCCGGGCAGGCCAGCCAAAAATTCATCGCCCTGCTGCGTGGCATTGTGGAAAAACTGTAAACCGCTTTCACACCGGCCGTTATTTCCCTTTTGTAACCATATTTTTGCCTTTTTCTGCGGCATTTGTGGTATAGTATTAAATGCGTGGGAAATGCCATACGGCCCTTTTTTGGAAAGGATCTTGTACCCATGAGTACCGATATTAGTACTGTGACCCATGTAAACAACGTAGAACTGACTAAAGACGGCAGAGCTGTGGTGATTTTGGACCAGAGCCTGCTACCTGGGCGCACCGAGTTTTTGCGCCTGGAAACCGCACAGCAAATGTACGACGCCATCTACCTTCTGCGCGTGCGCGGCGCGCCCGCCATTGGCATCTGCGCGGCCTACTGCATGTACTGCCTGGCCCTGCAAATTGGGGAAAGCGCCTACCCGGGCTTTTACGCGGAATTCGTGAAACAAAAGAACTATCTCAATTCCTCCCGCCCCACGGCGGTGAACCTCTCCTGGGCGCTTAACCGCATGGAGGGCGTGGTGAAAGCAGCCGAAGGCAAGGCCCTGCCGGACATTTTGGAACTTTTGAAGGCTGAGGCCCTCAAAATCCACGAGGAAGACATCGCCATGTGCCGGGCCATCAGTGAATATGGCCTCAGCCTAGTAAAAGAGGGCGACGGCATCCTCACCCACTGCAACGCCGGTCCCCTGGCCACCTCGCGCTATGGCACGGCTCTTGGGCCCATCCTGCTGGGCAAGGAAAAAGGCATCCACTTCAAGGTATTTGCCGACGAAACCCGCCCGCTACTGCAAGGCGCCCGCCTTACCAGCTATGAATTGGAAAAAGCCGGGGTGGACGTCACCCTCATCTGCGACAACATGGCTTCTATCGTGATGAAAAACGGCTGGGTGCAGGCCTGCTTTGTGGGCTGCGACCGGGTGGCTGCCAACGGCGACGCCGCCAATAAAATTGGCACCTCCGGGGTGGCCATCCTGGCCAAGTACTACGGCATTCCCTTCTATGTGCTGGGCCCCACCTCCACCATTGACATGAACTGCAAAACCGGGGCCGACATTGAGATAGAACTGCGCGACCCCTCCGAAATCAAGGAAAAATGGTACGCCGAGCCCATGGCCCTGCCCGAGACCAAATGCTATAATCCCGCGTTCGATGTGACCGACCACGAACTGATTGCTGGCATCGTAACCGAAAAAGGCATCTGCCGCCCACCCTACACCGATAGTATTGCCGCGCTGTTTCAATAAGTTGGCAGCGGGCATACATATAAAAAAAGGAGTGACCGCACAATGAAAATGAAATCTATTTTGGCCCTTGCTTTGGCACTTGTCCTCACGTTCGCACTGGCGGCGTGTGGCGGCGCCACCAGCAGCAGCGCCCCAGCCCCCTCGGCTTCGGCTTCCACTTCCGCACCCGCTGGAACACCCGAAAGCGCTTCTGGCAGCGCTACCGGCACCGATGGCGCCACCCTGCATGTGGGTATCGTCACCTCGTCTGGCGTAGACGATGGCTCTTTTGGGCAGGACTGCTATAATGGCATCCTGGACTACCTGAAGGCCAACCCCGGCGCCACCGAAAACCACGTGAAAGAGCCGGATATTGGCAAAGTGGTACAGGCTGTGGCCGATATTGTGGCCGATTATGACGCCATGGTTATGCCCGGCTTCCAGTTCGCCCCCGTGGGCGTAACGGCCCAAGACAACCCCGGCAAATACTTTATTCTTGTGGACGCCTTCCCCACCGATGCAGAGGGCGCCGAGATTGTACTGGACAACATGTACGCCATGCAGTTTAAAGAGCAAGAGAGCGGTTTCTACGCTGGCGTGGCTGCTGCCATGAGCACCAAAACCGGTAAAGTGGCCGTGGTAAACGGCATCGCTTTCCCCTCTAACGTGAACTACCAGTACGGCTTTATGGCCGGCGTGAACTACGCCAACAAAAGCCTGGGCACCAAAGCCGAATACGTGGAACTGCCCAGCTACGCTGGCACCGATGTGAACAATAAAAGCGTAGGCGGCAACTACATTGGCGCCTTTGCAGACCAAGCCACCGGCAAAGTGGTGGGCCAGGCCCTCATCGCAGAAGGTGTGGACATCATGTTTGTGGCCGCGGGCGATAGCGGCAACGGCGTGTTTGCCGCCGCCAAAGAGGCGCAGGATGTGTATGTCATCGGCTGCGACGTGGACCAGTATGACGACGGCGAAGCCGGTGGGCGGAACATCGTCCTCACCAGCGCCCTCAAACTGATGCGTCCCCAGGTGGCTGCACAGCTGCAAGCCATTCAAGACGGCACCTTCAAGGGTGAAAACGCCCGCCTGGGCGCCGCCGAAGGCGCCACCGGCATCGTGCTGGAAGACGGCCGCCAACAGCTGAGCGCCGAAGCCATTGCCGAACTGGAAAAAGTGATGGCCCTGGTAACCGATGGCACCGTCGTGCCCCCGGACAACTTCAGCGAAAGCACCCCCACCGAGTTCCCTGGCCTGTAAGAGCCAAGCGAACCCAAAACCCAAAATATCAAGCGCAGGCAGTAAATGCAGCGCAAGGAAACCAAAGCGAGCGTGAGGGCGTGTATAAAATATACATTACCGAAACGTGAGCTTGCAGTTGACGCGGCGATGCGCCGCTGGCTGCTGCACCTTTCAAGCGCAGAGAGCGGATGCAGCGCAAGGAAACCAGAGCAAGCGTGAGGGCGCGTATAGTTGATACGTAACCGATGCGCGCGCTTGCAGATGACGCGGCGATGCGCCGCTGATGACCGCAACAAGACAAGCGCAGGCAGTGGATGCAGCGCAAGGAATCAAAAGCGAGCGTGAGGGCGCGTATAGTTGATACGTAACCGATGCGCGCGCTTGCAGATGACGCGGCGATGCGCCGCTGCCTGCCGCTTGAGAAGCCCCCGTCCTTTTGAATGGTTAGCCCTTCACTTGGGCGGGGGACTTTCTTTTATAAAAAGGAGCACAAGACCATGATTGTACCTTCCGCGTGCAACGCCGCAAACAAGGGCGATATTGCCAAAGTGGTACTGATGCCGGGCGACCCCTTGCGGGCCAAATACGTGGCCGAAACCTACTTGGAAAACCCGGTGCTGTTCAACGAGGTGCGGGGAATGCTGGGGTATACCGGCACTTATAAGGGCAAGGCTATCTCTGTGATGGGAAGTGGCATGGGCATCCCCTCCATGAACCTGTACGCGCATGAACTGTACCATTTCTTTGAAGTGGAGGCCATCATCCGCATTGGGTCTGCCGGCGGGCTTACCGGGGATATCCAGTTGCGAGACCTGGTGATTGCCGCCGCCGCTTCCACCAATTCCAGCATCACCCGCCCACACGATTTTCCCGGTACCCTGGCCCCTTGCGCCAATTTTCAGATGCTGCGCACCGCTGCCGCTTTTGCCGAGGCAAAAGGCGTGCGCACCCAGGTGGGCCCGGTGTTCACCTCGGACGCGTTTTACAGCGAACTGCCAAGCGCCAATGAGGAGTACCGCCGTCTTGGGCACCTGGCCGTGGAGATGGAAACGGCGGGCCTCTATGTTACCGCCCAGCGCGCGGGCAAGAAGGCCCTCAGCATCCTCACTATTTCCGACCATGTGTTTACCGGCGCTGAGCTAACCGCCCAGGAACGGCAGGAAAGCTTCAACGACATGATGGAGGTAGCGCTGGATACCGCGCACGCCACTGTTTAGTTACAAATGAAACGTTGAACGGGGAACGTTCCGGGGCAAGGGCACACGGCACACAGCCGCACGGCCTGCAAAAAGCCCAAACACCATGGGTTTCCAAAAATGGCGAACAGGCCATTCATCATTTCCAGCCGAAAAGAGGTGGGGAGGCAAGCATGAGCGAGTGCATTGTAAAAATGGAGCATCTCACCAAGCGTTTTCCCGGTATTGTGGCCAACGACGATATCTCCCTTGAGATTAACAAAGGGGAAATATTCGCGCTGCTTGGCGAAAATGGCGCCGGAAAAAGCACCTTGATGAGCATGCTGTTTGGCATGTATGAGCCAGATGC
>CAYYLW010000111.1:0-9023 GCA_964472465.1 uncultured Oscillospiraceae bacterium
TCTCAAGCACAGTCTCCACAGGGCGGGGGAACCATTTGTTCTCCACGGCGGTAGGGCATTCCTCGTTGTCGTAGCCCGCGTGGTAGGTATCCACCGCGCAGCCAAAGGTTTCTTCCAGCTCTTTGTGCAGTTGTTTTGCATGCTTCTGCGGCACAAAGCCCTCCAGAATGAAGGTGTGCCGGCTTTGGGCCAGCCGCTCAATGGCGCCGTATTTCTCGGCGCGCATCCGCATATGGTCCTCCAGCATGTGGAAATCCTCCACCATGCCGGCCGCGGCTTCAATCTCGGCGGTTTTGCTCTCTATCTCTTTTCGTGCGTCCTCCCGCCGCTGCCTAAGGCGCTTTTGCTTTTCCTTGGGCAGGTGGTGGGTGGCCGAGGCCGGCCGCGCAAAACCCATGCTGCGCAGGGCGTCTTCGGCCGTGGCGGCCTGGGCTTTTGGCACCATCACATACAGGCAGGTTTGCTCGGCTGCCGCCGAAACAATCTCCACATGTACCCGGTCCAGCCCGGGCGCCGCGGTAGCCAGGGCCTCTAACACACTTTGCTGGCTTTGCAGGCCGTCCAAAGTGCCAATGAATACGGCGGTTTTGCGGGTGCCTTTAAAGGTTTGGGGCACCGGCAACTCCAGCCAGGGAAGCAGGGCCTCTTCCAGCGCTTCGCTGCGCAGGATATCCGCCTTGGCCTCCCCTATTTCTCTCTCCAGCAGTTGTACGCGCTGTGCCGTGTGCAGGATATCATCCCGCTTTTGGCAAAAGTCCTCGTGCTCCTTCACCGAAAGCACGCTGCGGCCCTGCAAAAATGCCAGGCCACCGCCCTTTTGCCCCGCATAGCGGCTCACCGTTTCGGCCGCATGTTTGGCTGTTTCCGCGTTTTTCTCGAAAAGATTGCAGGAAGCGGTGGTGTCGGCCTTCTCAAAGACCTCGCCGTCCACGCTCAAATCCCGTATCTCCACGGTACCACGCCGCTGTAACAGCTCCAAAATCTTTTTGCGGTCTCGTTTCATGGCGCACAACTCAATGTGTTCCATTTCTAGTACGGCCAATTGCTATGATCCCTCCTTTTCGAAGCTGCCTATTCTTGCGCTGCCCTACCCCGGCGGGCTTAGGCCAGCGCCTGTAAAACCGCCTTCACAGCCTCGGCTTGGCGGGCCTGTGCGGCACTGCGCAAAGCCTGCATCTCGGCTTCTAAGTCTTGCCCGGCGGCCTCTAGCACCTTCCGGCTTTCCTCATGCGCCGCGGCCACTCTGTCCGCCGCGTCGCTACGTGCCTTGTCCTGTGCCTCAGCCAGAACAAGGGCGGCTTCCTTTTCAGCTTCGCTTACCATCTGCGACGCTTTCTGTGAAGCTGCCCTTGCCGTCTCGTCCGCCTTTAACTCGGCGGCACGCACCGCATCAATCGCATCCAATGCCAAATGGCTCACCTCGCAACCCTTACTTTTTATCAAAAGTACCTATTGCCGCGCGAAACAAAAGAAAAACGGCAAAACATACTTTGTGGATAATGATACTACAACATATTACAAAAAACAAGCAGCATTTCTACACATTGTGTGCCTTTATAAAAAACGGCAAACCTCACTGCCCTTGTACCATGCGGGAAAAGAAGGTATAATAGCAGGCATATCGCATGGGGCCGCCAAATCCCTTCATGGCCGCCACAGGCCTACCCGCCTGCTTCCCCTTTGCCCGCTATCTGTAAAGGATTACATTCTGCCTATGAGACAACAGTATACCCGTTTCCTCGCCCTTTTCTCCCTGCTTCTATTGCTGACATTTTTGCCCCTTCCCGTGCTGGCCGAAGAGGCCCCGCCCCCGGCCCAAACTGCCGAGAGCGCCCCGCCCGAAGCCGCCCAGCCCCCTTCCTCCGTGCGCCCCGCCGCCGAGGGGCAAGGGCTGTATCTGCCCCCGTTTGAGCCAGCCGCCGCCGCGGTGTGCCTGGTGAATGAGGACACCGGCCTAACGGTGTATGAAAAAAATGCCGACGCCCCCGTGGTGGCGGCCAGCCTTGTGAAACTGATGACGGCTATTTTAACCATGGATAAGGTGCAGGACCTGGACGCCGAGACCGTCACCGCCGATCAGCAATGGGTATTCGACGCATTATACGGCAAAAATGCCTCCGTGGCCGACATACGCCAGGGCGAAACCTTGAGCATCCGGGAGCTGCTGTACGCCATGCTGCTGCCCAGCGGCAACGAGGCCGCCCTGCTGCTGGCGGACTATGTGTCGGGCGGTTATGTGGAAAACTTTCTTTTTATGATGAACAGCCGTGCCGCTGCCCTGGGCTGCACCGGCACCACCTTTACAGACCCAAACGGACTTTCCGAGGGGAACATCACCACCGCGCGGGATATCACCCGCATCATGCGGGAATTTAGCCAGTACCCTGTGCTGATGGAAATTGCCGCCACCCCCGTGTATGAAATGGCCGCGCACGAGGCCCATGCCGCCCCCTACAATATTTTTAGTACCAACCGCCTGCTGGCCGAAACCAGCCCCTACTACGGGGCTTTTCCCGCCAGTGCGGGCACCATTCTGGGCGGCAAAACCGGCTCTTTGGGCGAGTGGCAGAACTTCGCCTCGGTGGCCGAAGGGGAAAATGGCCGCTATATCTGCGCGGTGATGAACAGCCCCAACGCCGCCGACGTGCTGGGCGCCACCTTTGAAGTGCCCCAGGCCCGCCCCGCCCTGTACGAAAGCGCCCAGCTATATGACTGGGCCTTCCAAAACCTACAGGTGAGCGGCGTGCTGGACACCTCCCTGCCCATCACCGAGGTGCAACTGCGCTACTGCATGGAAACCGACGTGATGAAGCTGGTGCCCCTTTCGGACATGCGCACCCTTCTCCCCTCGAAGGACAGTGGCTGCGCGGTGGAAACCCAGCTGGATTTCCAGGTGCCGGAGTCAATTTCGGCCCCGGTGCAGCAGGGCGACGCCATAGGCAGTGTTACGGTTAGCCTCTCGCTGGACGGCGCCGTCATGGGCACCATTGGCAGTTCGGACCTGGTGGCCGAAACCGGGGCGCAGCGCAACAATACTTTGTATATAGTTCGCCGGGTGCAGGAGTTTTTTGATTCTGTCTTTTTTAAAGTGTTGGTTGGCATTTTGTTAGGGGTTGTGTTGCTGTACACCGTAGCGGTTATTTTGGTGGGCCTGGTGGCCAGCCAGAAAAAGCACAAAAGAGCCCGGCGCAGAAAACGCTAAACACCCCGGCCGCATGGGCCGGTTATCCGCCCTTGCCCGCTATCTGTAATGGCAGTTTTGTATGTTAACTATATGTGAGGAAAGAGGGAATTTTCATGGCATCCTCCCTGCCCGGCCGCAACCTGGCCATGTTGACCGACCTGTACGAGCTGACCATGGCCGCCGGATACTTTAAAGAGGGCTTCCAGGACAAGATTGCCGTATTTGACATGTTCTTCCGCCGCGTGCCGGACGGCGGCGGCTTTGCCATCATGGCCGGGCTGGAACAGTTCATTGAGGCGATGGAGAATTTCAGCTTCACCGAGGAGGACATCCGCTACCTGCGTACTGCGGGCGGTTTTTCGGAGGAGTTTTTTGAGTATCTGCGCCACTTCCGCTTCCACTGCAACGTGTGGGCGGTGGAGGAGGGCAGCCCCATTTTTCCCGGCGAGCCCCTGGTGACGGTGGAGGGGCCCTGCATCGAGGCCCAGCTCATTGAAACCCTGTTGCTTCTCACCTTCAACCACCAAAGCCTGATTGCCACCAAGGCAAACCGCGTGGTGCGCGCCTGCCAGGGCCGGAAGGTGCTGGAATTTGGCGCCCGCCGCGCCCAGGGCTACGACGCCGCCCTTTTTGGGGCCCGGGCGGCCTACATTGGCGGCTGTGCGGCCACCAGTTGTGTCATGGCCGACCGCGAGTTTGGCATTCCCGCCTCGGGCACCATGGCCCATAGCTGGGTACAAATGTTTTCCAGCGAGTATGAGGCTTTCAAGCGTTATGCCGAACAATACCCCGAAAACTGCCTGCTTTTGGTGGATACCTACAGCGTGCTGCACAGCGGCGTACCCAACGCCATCCGTGTTTTCGACGAGGTGCTGAAACCCCTGGGCCTGCGCCCCAAGGGCATCCGCATCGATTCCGGCGACATCGCCTACCTCAGCAAGCGGGCCCGCAAATTGCTGGACGACGCCGGATACCCCGATTGCTCCATCTGCGCCTCCAACTCCCTGGATGAGTATCTGGTGCGGGATTTGCTGCTGCAAGGCGCGGCGGTGGATTTCTTTGGCATAGGCGAAAACCTCATCACCTCGAAAAGCGACCCGGTGTTTGGCGGGGTGTATAAGCTGGCCGCCGTGAAGGAAAACGGGCAATACCTGCCCAAAATCAAGCTGAGTGAAACGGTGGAGAAAATCACCACCCCCCACCTGAAAAAGCTTTGGCGCATCTACGATAACGAGAGCGGCCAAGCCATGGCCGATTACATTACCATGTACGATGAAACGGTGGATACCGCGGGCGGCATCACCCTGTTTGACCCGGTGGAAACCTGGAAACGACGTACCTTCCAAAACTGCACCGCCAAGCTGCTGTCCACCCCCATTTACCAGGAGGGGAAACTGGTGTACCAGTGCCCGCCGCTGGCCGAGATACGCAGCCGCTGCGAAAACCAGGTGGCCCAGCTTTGGGAAGAGGTGAAGCGTTTTGAATACCCCCACCGTTATTATGTAGACCTTTCGCAAAAGCTGTGGGAGGAACGCCAGCGCCTGCTCACTGAGGCCTCCTTGTAAAGTTGGTTCAGATTTATACGCATAATAACTTATAATTTTAGGGTTATATTGTGCAAAATATGCATTGAGTAGCACAAAACACCGCAAACCTCGGTTTGCGGTGTTTTTATGCTGTATATCTATTCTTTTAAAAATATACGTGAGTATTTTATGCTTTTACTGTAACACAATTCCTGTGTTTTCCTTATTTTAGGGCATCCACCCACTGCTTGGGCCTTTTCCCTTCACTTTCCATTTTCCACATTTCTCTCCCCGCCACATCTTCACCGTGGAAAAACGAAGAGCAGCGCGCCATCGTTATTGGTTGGGGATGACGATGGCCGCAATGATATAGGCCCATATGCCCGTGCCGCCAAAACAGGCAAGCAACACCGCCGCCAAACGCACAAGGGTGGGGTCTACACCGAAGTATTCTGCTATACCGCCACACACGCCCGCTATCATGCGGTTATGGCTTTTATACAAACGTTTCGCTTCCATTTTATACACTCCATTTCGTACATTTCGTTAAAATATTACAAATAGTATTTATATTCTAGGCTGCTTCCGCTGTGGCGGGAGGGTTGGGCAGGGCGGGGGCTTCAGGGGCTTTAGGGGCTTTAGGAGCTTCAGGGGCCGCGGGGGCTGCGGCTCCCGAAGCCACCGCTTCCGTAACACTGGCGAATTGCACATCAATGCTGCCCACACCGCTGATGAGGTTCATTTCCAAGGTATAGTTTTCTTCATTTCCAAATTCACGGCTGCTGCCTGGCCGGGTGTTTTGTCCATCCACGGATATGGTGCCAATATCTGCTTCGGCTGTGGCATAGTAGCCGCCTGCCGGCCGTTCCAGCAGGGCGTTCACGCTTCCCACCTCACTGTTAATATCCAGATAGTCGCTCACGCTTCCGGCAAATTCTATACTGCCCACCTCGGTGTGCAGATAGCAGGTATTGGCCCTGATGCTCTGGGCGCTTACCGCGCCCACCGAGGTATTGATATTGGCCTCGTCGGCCACCACATTATTCACCAGCATGCTACCCACATCCATCCTCAAATCCAAGCTCTCGGTCTGAATATCTTTCACGGTCATCTGGCCCAGGTTCATGCTCGCCTCCAGCTCTGGCATTGCGCTGGGCAGGGTGAGGATGAACACGGTGGTCAAATCTTTGTTCCCGCGGAAATAGTGCGTTTCTCCGTTTATATTTCGTGTGGAAATATTGTGTTCTTCGTCTGTATCCGATGTAAAATTCCAGGTGGAACCGTCCACATCGCTTTCATAGGCCAGGGGGCCGCGCACTGTAAGGCCCAGGGCATCGCCCTGCTTGATGACCAGATAGCCCAGCTCTATTTGGAGGTTCATCTGCTCCACGCTTGCGGGAATATTCACCACCTGCTCTGGGCCCTCCACGGTGATTGTCTCCCCCGTTTTCCCCATGAAGTTGGTATCGTCCGATACACCGTCCCACGCAGAAGCCGTTCCTTCCGCGATATATTCGGCTATCTCGCGGTGGGTGGTTACATCCTCCCAAAAGGACCGCCAGCCATCTCTCCAGTTTAAGTTCATCACCTGGAAACCATTCCCCATCCAATAGGGGGCCGGGCCCACATTCATGCTTTTCTGGCTGGTGTGGTACACCATCTCGCCTTCTTCTACCTGCAAGCTTCCCACTTCACCGCCCAGGGCCCAGCCCACGATGCTCATCACCAGCCCAAGCAGCGCAATACCGCCAAATACCGCCAGCACAACCTTCTTACCCATGGTAGTATCCTTTCTCTTCTGCGGCCAGTGGGCCGCTTTACCTAATTCTATATGGTGCATCTGGCTTAGGGCTGCTCTTGCACCGGTTTATTCCGTTTAAAAATTTTGCGGAGCAAGGCGGCTAACCCGCGGAATACCGCCGGAATCACCTTGCCAATTAGCAAGCCGCCGGCCACAGTGCACAGTAGCCCCAGCCCCAACAGCAAAATGCCAATACCCACCGAGGCAAAACCCGTGGGCAGAGAGATGGAAAACCCAAAACTGCCCACCACAATGGCCAAAACACCACCCGCTACCAGGCTAACGCCCACAATGATTGGCACCAGCAAGGTCATGAACAAGGCCACCAGCAGGCCTGCCAAAGCGCCAAACAAACCGCCCGCCAGCCCCAGAATGGCCGGGCTGAACAAAATGCACAGAATCACGATGAGGGCAACCAGCCCCCCATTCATTTTTTTCTTCTGCGGCGGGGGCGCCACCGGCATACCCGCCGGCGGTACCGTGTTGCCATAGCCATGGGGCGGGGGCGCCCAGCCCTGGCTGCCCGGCGGGGGTGGCGCGTTTGGCGCCGCGCCCATGCCAAATGCCGCTTCTGTGGGCGGGGGCACGGGTTGCACCGGGGGTGGCGGGGGTTCTTGCACCGCGCTTGGCATTTCCAGCACCGGTTCTGCCGCCACCGGTTTTTCCGGGGGCACCCAGCCGTCGGCCTCGCTTTCGGCCCGCACCATGGCGGCCACCTCTTCGGGGCTGCCCAGTTCGGCCAGCACCTCGGCTTCGCGTTCGGGGCCCGCATCATCAAAATATTCTGTGTAGTATTGCAGGGCCGCCACCCGCTCGTCGGGCGGAACCTCCTGCAAACCCTCTTTTAACTTCTCTATAAATTCTGCTTTATTCATCATGCGTTCCTCCGAACAACAGATTCTCTATCCTCTCCCGATACGCCTTCCACTCTTCCCGGTATTTTTCCAGTTGAACCTCCCCTTCTGGGGTAATGGTGTAATACCGGCGGTTCCTCCCCGCGTACTCTTGGTCATACGCTGCCAGGTAGCCATTTTTTTGCAGCCGCCGCAGCACTGGGTATAAAGTGCTCTCGCTGATCTCCACAACCTCCCGTACATCCTGGGTGATCTTATATCCGTAGGTGTCCAGCTTGCTCACCGCACTCAGTACCAGGGCATCCAGCAGGGCTGCTCCAGTGTTGAATGTCACACGCTTCATCTCCCGCCTTTTGTTAAATTCCTCTTTGTTCCGAACCGTCGCTTTTTCTTATGCTCCTCTTTTCTGTTAACAATATTATAGCTTGTATAATATTGTTTGTCAATTCTTATTATAAACTTTTTTATATTGTGCGTTTGATAATAAGAACGAGAGGGCCGCCGCTCTGTCTTCATCCGGGTCAAAAAATTTTGCTTTTCTTCTTATTAAGGGTAATAAAGCCCCACCGGCCCAATTTCCGTTTTTTTACAGTGAATTGTAAAAAAGTGCTTGCATCTTGCCGCTTTGTCTTGTATACTGTTCCTTACTTCACCCACGCTTTTAGGAGGTTCCCCCATGTGTTCTTACTTTTCTGTTGCCCGCTCCATGCGGTTTTTTGCCGCAACAACACCATAGTATATTCACCAGCTTGGGGAGAAAACGGCCTATTTGCCTTTTCCGCCTTTGGTGGAAAAGGCTTTTTTGTCTTTTTATCCCCTTTCACAAACCATGGAGGTTCCCCCATTTATGACTTATTCCTGGAAAAAGAATACAGCCATTTTCCTGTCTAGCCAGGCCATTTCGCTCTTCGGCTCTTCGCTGGCGCAATACGCCATCACCTGGTACATCGTTCTCCAGATGCAGTCTGGCCTACACTCCACCCTATCCATTGTTTTTGGCATTTTGCCCATGTTCTTCCTCACACCCTTTACCGGTGTTCTGGCCGACCGGTACGACCGCAAACGCCTCATCATTCTGGCCGACGGCGGCATTGCCCTGTGCACCCTTGTCATCGCGCTGTTCTTCCTGGGTGGGCACGGCAGCATTCCCCTGCTGTATGGCGCGCTGTTCGTGCGCGCGGTGGGGGGCGCGGTGCAAACGCCCTGTGTGGGCGCCATGTTGCCAGACCTGGTGCCCGAAGAGCACCTCACCCGGGTGAACGGCATAAACGGCACGCTGCAATCCCTCATTACCCTGGCCTCCCCCATGCTTTCGGGCGCGCTGCTAGGGCTGGCCAGCTTGGAGATTGTGTTTTTTGTGGACGTCATCACCGCCACCTTGGCCATAGTGGTGCTGCTGGGCTTCTTCCGCCTGCCCAAAAGCCGTGTGGTGGCTTCGCCCGCCCCAGTGCCCGGCGAAGAAGCCCCGCCCAGCTCCCGCGCCTGGCTGCACGATATGCGCCTGGGCCTGCGCTATATCCGCCAAAGCCCCTACCTGAAAAACTATTTCATCCTCTGCCTGCTCTATTTCTTCATGGTGGCCCCGGTGGCCTTCCTCACCCCCTTGCAGGCCGCGCGGAACTATGGCGGCGAGGTGTGGCGGCTTACCGCCGTGGAGA
>CAYYLW010000112.1:0-8994 GCA_964472465.1 uncultured Oscillospiraceae bacterium
GTCTCGCACTGTTTCCCGGTTGAAGGCCGAAACACCATGAAAAGCCCCAGGGTTCTGCTCGGCCGGGGTATAGCCCTTTCCCTTTTTGGTCTCCAGATGCAGCATCAAGGGCTTGGTGGCCTCTTTGGCATTTTCCAGCAGGTTACAAAGTTCCGGCAGGTTGTGGCCGTCTTGGGGGCCAATATATAAAAAACCCATTTCTTCAAACATGGTGGTTTTATATATCGCCCGTTTTAAAACCGATTTTGCCGTGTGAATGCTGCGCTGCATACCCCGTCCAATCACGGGGGTATAGTTCAGCATGCTTTTTACATCGCTTTTTGCCTTATAATACTGGGGGCTGGTGCGCAGACGGGTGAAATAATGCGCCAGCGCCCCCACATTTTTGGAAATAGACATGGTATTGTCATTTAAAATCACAATCAGATTGTCTAGGTTTCCCGTATTGTTCATGCCCTCGTAGGCAAGCCCACCCGTGAAAGCGCCGTCTCCAACCAAAGCCACCACCCAGCCGGGCTCCCCTTTTAACTTTTTAGCGCGTGCTATCCCCACTGCGGCGGAAATAGAATTGCTGGCGTGGCCGGCCCGCAGGTGGTCATGCTTACTTTCCGGCGGGGAAGGAAAACCCGAAAGACCATCCTTTTGCCGCAGTTTCAGAAACATTTCCCGCCTGCCAGTTAATATTTTATGTGTATAACACTGATGCCCCACATCAAAAACGAATACATCTGCCGGTGAGGAAAACACCTTGTGTAGGGCCAGGGTAAGTTCTACCACACCCAGGTTTGACGAAAGATGCCCCCCTGTACAGGAGACATTCTCAATCAGAAATTCACGTATTTCATCGGCCAATTGTTCTAGTTCCCGAAAATCCAAACATTTTAAATCTTCGGGGCTCTGGATGGTATCTAAAAACTTGGTTTCCATACAAGCACCTCAAAAAACAGGGATCAAGACCGCGATAAGAACCCCAAGCAGTGCACCACTGAGCACCTGCAAGGGGGTGTGCCCCACCATTTCTTTCAGCGGACGGCTTTCGTTGTTTTCAATTCCCTCTTCCCGCAGGTCGTCCACAATGCGGTTAATCACCTTGGCCTGGCGGCCTGTTTCCAGCCGCACGCCCATCGCGTCATACATCACAATCATTGCAAGCACAAAACTGAGGGCAAAGATGGGGTCATCTAGGCCGAATTTTCGGGCCGAACCCACAAAGAGCGAACATACCAGCGCAGAATGGGCGCTGGGCATGCCGCCAGCCCCCACCAAACGCTCGGGGCTGAAACTGCCATTGATGAAAAAATCCAAAACGGTTTTGCACACCTGCGCGATACACCACGATACAATGGGCAGCATTAGCAAATAATTGTTGAAAAAAAGTTTTTGAATCATCCTATCCTCCCGGGGAAAGAATTAAAAAACCCGGCTCGCCAATTGCATGGCAAATTCCGACAAAAAATCTGCGTCTTTCCCATACCTATTCTGCAAAGTTTTCACAGCTTCCTGTGTTAAACATTGTGTTTCTAGGCGGGAAGCTTCTACCCCATGCAAGCTGGCAAAGGTGGTTTTGCCTTGACGGGAATCGCTTCCCACTGGTTTTCCCAGTGTCTCACTCGTGGAGACAACATCCAAAATATCGTCCACAATCTGAAATACAATCCCCACATTTTTTGCATATAACTGTATTTCAATTTGTTCATTTTCTGCATTGACTGCCGAGCAGATGCCAAGGCTGGCGGCCGCGGATATCAAAGCGCCGGTCTTGTGCCGGTGGATGGTGTACAGGGCATTTTCATCGGCAGCGGTGGTTTCATAATGTTTGTCCAGCTCTTGGCCGTAAATCATGCCGCGTGCACCCGCCGCCGCCGCCAAAAGATTGGCCGCACGGGCCGCCACCTTGGCGGGTAAGGTTGGCGCCGTGGCTGCCTCAAACGCCTGAATCGCCAGCAAATCGCCAGCCAGCAAGGCGTTGGCCTCCCCGTACACCATGTGCACCGAAGGCTTTCCCCGCCGCATTTCATCATTGTCCATACAGGGCAAATCGTCATGAATGAGCGAGAAAGCATGCATCATTTCAATGGCTGCCGCCAGCGGCAAGGCCATGGCTTCCTCCCCGCCCAGCAACCTGTTTACGGCTAGCACCAAAACGCCGCGCACCCGTTTGCCACCACTGAAAAGACCGTAGGCGGCGGCCTCGCTTACCACAGAATGGGGCTGTAAAAGGGGCTTGCCATAGTCTACCAGGGCTTGTTCACAACTGGCACGGTATTGCTCCAGGCGGGTTTCAAAGTTCATCTTCCCCCTCCAGCGCCGTGAGATGTTCTTCAATATCCTCTATTTGAAGCTTGGCCTCCTGCAAACGGCCATGGCATTGCTCAATCAAACTGGCAGCCTTGGCATACTCTTTGATGGAATCCTCCAAGCTGAGGTCTCCTGAGGACATGAGGTCCAGCGTGTGCTGCAACTCTTGCAACAATGCTTCAATCCCGGGTGTCTTTTTGCTCATCTGCCGCCACCTTCCCTTCTAATAGGGTGTTCTGAACGGCGGCCTGCACCGCCCCATCCCAAAACTGGATAGAAATGGCATCCCCTGCTTGCAAGCGGGCAGCCGTGGCAACGGTATGGCCTTGTTTTTTCACCACCGCATAGCCACGCTGCATCACGCCATAGGGGTTTAGGCTGCCGGCCAAATGCATGCATTCTTGCAGGCTGCCGCTTGCCACATCCATTTTTTCCTTCATATGCCGCATAAGTTCAGCCACTTTTCGCTGTATATCCATCTCCATGGCATGGGCTCTGCTTGCTGGCACCTGAAGGCTTGGGTGGCGCAGGGCACCTTGCATTTGATTATAACACAGTTGCCACAGATTATGAATATTTCTGCCATGATTCATGCATAAAGTTTCTTTTTCCGCCAGCATGGCCGCTAAGCTGGGCAGCACCAGTTCTGCCGCCGCCGAGGGGGTGGGTGCACGTAAATCGGCCACAAAATCTAGCAGAGTGAAGTCGATTTCATGCCCGATGGCAGACACCACCGGGGTGGACGCCGCATAAACCCTGCGCACCAGATTTTCATCATTGAAGACGGATAGATCTTCTGCAGAGCCGCCCCCCCGCGCGATAATAATCACATCCAGCGCGGCTATATCCATGGTTTGCAAGGCCGCCGCCACCTCCTCTGCGGCCCCCTGCCCCTGTACACGTACAGGGGCCAGCACCAAACGGGCACAGGGGTTGCGCCGCTGGGAAACCTGCACAATATCTTGCAGGGCGGCCCCGGTTTTGGAGGTAATCAACCCGATTTTCCAAGGCATGGCCGGCAGCGGTTTTTTTGTTTTTGCATCGAACAGGCCTTCTTGTGCCAGCCTCTCTTTTAAAAGATCAAACGCATTTTTTTGCGCCCCCGCCCCTTCTTCAAATAGGGCGTCCACATAAATTTGATAGGCACCGTCACGTTCGTAAAGGCTCACCCGGCCCCTGGCCACCACCACCATTCCGTTTTCTGGGCGGAAGGCAAGCCGTTCGGCCTCTGCGCGGAACATCACAGCTTTTAAGCTGGATTTTGGATCCGTGAGAGAAAAGTAGCAGTGCCCTGTTTTATAATTGCGGTTAAAATTGCTAATCTCACCCCGCACGGCAATATCGCTTAAGAACGTATCGCTATCCAGCAAAGAACGGACATATTTATTCAGCGCCGATATTTCTAAAATCACCGCCATGGCACTCCTCCAATCCCGCAATGCAGGCCACGCCCACCGCGTTATCACTAGAAAACTCCGGCGGCACAAAATGTAGCTCGCTCTCCTGTTTTTCCATCTCCCGGCGTATCACGGCGCTGCCCATGACACCACCTGCGCATAATACAGGCAAAAAACCGTGTGTTTTCCGCGCCTGGCGAATCATTCCCAGGGCAGAGTACGCCACGGCCAGCAGGCAATATTTGGCAACATAGGCCGGGGGCTTCCCCAGGGCCAGCAGGGCTTCACACTGGTTTTGCAGGCCGGAAAGGTGGCAATTTGGCCCGTCAAGGCTTACTTTGGGGATAATCTGCTCTTCACATTCCAGCGCTAAGCGAGAGATTTCCTCCCCGGCCGGAAAACCAAAGCCCAGGCCAACCCCTAGCCTATCGATGGCCTGCCCCGCATACAAATCCAGCGATTTCCCCACAAGTTGCAGCTCCTTGAACCCCTGGGTGAGCAATAGTTCTGTGGTGCCACCAGAACAATGGAACAGAAACCCAAGGCTCTCCTCATGCGTTGATTGTAACCTGCCTGCGCCAAATAGGGCGGCCACCATATGCCCTTGTTGGTGGCTGGTTTCGTAAAGCGGAAGCCCCGCCACCCCTGCCGCAGCTAGGGCCGCACTGTACCCAGCCAAAAAACAGGGCATGTAAGAACCCGCCTCAGGCCGGGGTCGTACAGAAACACCCACCGCCTGCACTCCGCACAAAACGCCCTCTTCTTCCATCTGCCGAAACAGCAGTGGAAGGGCCTTGGTATGCTGAAAGACAGCGTCGCTCTGCCGCAGCCCACACTGCCCCTGCGGCACTTGCAAAAACTCTTTTTTCGCACAAACAACCTCCATGCGGCTGGTATCTACCACCGCCATAGAGGTTGCATAATTACTTGTATCTACGCCAAGGGCAATCATGTGAATCTGCCTTTTCTTCCTAAAATTTGGGTCTGGCGCGTTTGTGGTTTTCCTCTAGGCCTCATCTGCCGGGGCGGCCACAGGGGCCGTACCCCGCAATTCCTT
Source organism: uncultured Oscillospiraceae bacterium (assembly GCA_964472465.1). Taxonomy (GTDB): domain Bacteria; phylum Bacillota; class Clostridia; order Oscillospirales; family Ruminococcaceae; genus JAAYCI01. The sequence goes on from CAYYLW010000112.1 coordinate 4,753, forward strand.
GGCGATATTGCCCAGAATGCCGTTGATAAACTGGTAATCCCCTTCATCGCCATAGCGCTTGGCCAGTTCCACCGCTTCGTTGATGACCACACTGTCCATGTCTTCATCACCATACAGCATCTCGGCGGTAGCCAGGCGCAATATTTGCAGGCTCACCCTGGGCAGACGTTCCAGCGTCCATCCCTTGAGCTTAGGTACAATTCTTTGGTCCACTTCCTGCAAGTTTTCCCAACATTTTTGCAGCAAAGCCGCCATGTAGTCATCCATTGGGTGTTCATCATCTTGCACAAACCAGGCGGCCTCGGCCTCGGGCCCTTGGCCACTAAAAGTGGCGGCAAACAGGCAAAGAAAGGCGTTTTCACGTGATTCTCTACGGGTCGGTTTACTCATCTATGCGTCTTCCTTGCCGGGGGCCAGCCCCACTACTGTGATGTTGACACGACCCACGGCAATGGTGGTCATGTTTTGGATGGATGTTTTAACATTTTGCTGTACTTTCTCACATACGTTTGGGATACTGGAACCCTCTTCTACCACAACGGCAATGGTTACGTCCGCCACATCATTGTTTATTTCTACCAACGCGGGTTTTGCACCAGCCACCACACAGCGCAAACTATTGGCCGGGCAAGCAGGCAAGCGCACATCGGCCACACCCGGCACCTCCAAAGCCGCCAAACGCGCCATTTTTTCTATCGCTTCACCGGATATCTTCAAATGTCCCTCTGTGGTATGCAGATTTTCGCCTTCCATACGGCTTCTCCTTTCTGCCACTGTGTGGCCACAAACAGTTCTATGCCCGCACCTATAAGCAGAGACTTACAACCTAGCAACTTGAATACAGTATATTATACCAGTTTTACCGGGGCTTCACAAGAGCCGCCGGGGCCCTTTTCCGCCAGCATCTCTGCCATAATTTGCCGCAAAAGCACAGGGTTGGCCCGCCCTTTGCTCATTTTCATGCCCTGGCCCACAAGGAAGCCAAGCGCCTGCCTTTTTCCTGCCCAAAAGTCCTGTACCGCGCGGGGATTTTCCGCCAGCGCCTGGCAGGCCACCGCATGCAGCTCTTCTTGCCCACTGGTTTGGTACAACCCCTGCCGCGCGGCCAACTCTTTTGCCGTAAGGCCGCTTCGCAGCATTTCAGGCAATAGGCTCTTCCCCGCCTGTGCGGAAAGTTCCCCCTGCTCCACCATCTGAACAAGCGCCGCGAAACGCTGGGGAGGCAGGTTTTTTTCTATACTCTCGGCTGGGCATGCCCGTTTGGCAGCCGGCAGTTCGGTCAAAACCCAATTGGCAAGCGTTCTTACTTTACATTTATTATATTCTATGGAACGTTTAAAATAATCAGATTCCCTGACGCTATAGGCAAGTGCCTGGGCGGATGGTTGCGGTATGCCGTAAGCTGTATGGTACCGGTTCATTTTCTGCCAGGGCAGCTCGGGCAGTGTTTCTTTTTGGCCTTGCAAAATCGAGGCATCCAGCACCAAGGGGAGAAGCTCTGGCTCGGGCGTGTAACGGTAGGCCAGTGTATCCTCTTTGCGCCGTAAGAAAGAACTTTCCCTCTTTTGGTCATTCCAGCGCCTTGTTTCCGGCTGTATGGCGCCACCGGCTTCCAGCAGGGAAACCTGGCGCTCCGCCTCGGCTTCCACGGCATGCATCACCGCCAGAAACCCACTGATATTTTTTAGTTCACAGCGGGGGCCTAGCTGGGCTTCCCCCCAGCGGCGCACCGACACATTCACATCCGCACGAAGGCTCCCCTCCTGGGCGCGCCCATCGGAAATGCCCAGGGCCACCAAGGTGGCGGCCAGGGCCTCCAAAAACGCCTTGGCCTGCCGGCCGCTTCCTGGCTGTGGCCGGGTGATGATTTCCACAAGCGGCACCCCACAGCGGTTATGGTCCACCAGCCATTCACCCGCCGGCCCCCGGGAAAGTTTTGCGGTATCCTCTTCCAGTTGTACCCGCTCAATTTCGGCGCTCCGTTCTTCCCCGTCACACAAAAATGGCAGATAGCCCCCTTGGCAAATAGGCAGCCGTTGCTGGGTGATTTGATAGCCCTTGGGAAGATCTGGATAGTGGTAATGCTTGCGGTCAAAATACGAAGGAGAGTTGATTTCGCTGGATAACGCCAGGCCTAGACGCACAGCAAAAGCCACCGCCTGCCCGTTGAGCTGGGGCAGCGCCCCCTCTCCCCGGCAAACCGGGCAGCTCAAAGAATCCGCCGGGGCGCCAAAACGGTTTTCACAACCACAAAACAGTTTTTGCGGTGTGCAAAGTTCCGCGTGCACCTCCAGCCCCACCACCGTTTCCCATTGCCCGTTCATGTTTTCCTCTCCGTGGGGCAGTAGTGGCCAAAAGGGTTTACTTGACCAAAAACACCCTGTTTTCTGCTGGTTTCCGCTTTTTCACTTGGTTGCATGGGTTTTCCCATGCCTTACCGCGCCCAATGAGCCCCCTTAATTCGCTAGTAAAGCCAGCAATCCCGCCTCATCCAGCACCGGCACACCCAGTAGCTGTGCCTTGGCCAGCTTGGAACCCGCCGCCTCGCCTGCCACCAGATAGTCGGTTTTTTTGCTCACGGAACCCGCTGCCTTGCCGCCGTTGCTTGTGATGAGCGCCTCGGCCTGCTGCCGCGAGAGTGTGGGCAGGGTTCCTGTTACCACCAGGGTTTTCCCCGCCAGCTTATCTGCCACTTTTGTGCTGGTATACCGCATGGTAACACCGGCATTCCGCAGGCGGTTCAGCAAATCGGCCGTGCCGGGGCGGTGGAAAAAATCGGCCACGCTTTTGGCCATGATACCGCCAAAACCATCAATGGCGGAAATTTCCTCCTCACTGGCCCGGCTCAGGGCTTCCATGCTGCCAAAGCGTTCTGCCAACAGTTCTGCCGCCTTATCGCCAATATTGCGGATACCCAGCCCGAAAATCAAACGGTCCAGGTTGTTTTCTTTCGAACGCTGAATTGCCGCCATCAAGTTATGGGCAGATTTTTCTTTAAACTTGTCTAGCGTTAATACCTGTTCCAGTGTCAATTCGTAAATTTCCGCCACATTTTCCACCAGACCCAGGTGCACAAGCTGGGCACAGACCGCCTCGCCCAGCCCCTCAATGTCCATGGCGCCCCGGCTGGCAAAATGAATGATGTTTCGCAAAGATTGTGCCGGGCACTCTGGGTTCAGGCAGCGCAGGGCCACCTCGTCTGGCAGGCGCACCACACCTTCCCCGCAGGAAGGGCATACACTGGGCATTTGGAAAGGCGGGTGCTGGCCCATGTGGCGAGCCACCTGCAACACCTCAGGGATGATATCACCGGCCTTGCGCACCACAATTTCGTCCCCAATGCACAGCTCTAAGGCATCCATATAGTCCTGGTTGTGCAATATCGCCCGGGACACCGTACTACCTGCCAATAAAATGGGGGTAAACACCGCTGTAGGGGTCAGTACCCCGGTGCGTCCCACAGAAACATCCACCTCCAGCAATTCTGTGGTTTTTTCTTCGGGAGGGTACTTAAATGCAATGGCCCAACGCGGAAACTTGCTGGTGCTACCCAGCGCTTCTCTCTGTGTAAAGTTATCAACCTTTACTACAGAACCATCGATATCAAATGAAATATCATTTCTCTGTTCGCCAATGGCCCGTATTTCTTCCAGCGCCTCTTGCATGCCACCATAAAGGCTGTGCCGCGGGCTGACCGGGAAACCCAGGGCCGCCAGATAGTCTAGGCTCTCTTTGTGGCTTTGGAAGCTTTTTCCCTCCATCTGTTGCACGTTGAACACAAAGATAGATAATCCGCGTTCTTTGGTGATTTCCGGGTTTTTCTGCCGCAGGCTACCTGCCGCCGCATTCCGCGGGTTTTTGGGCAGGGGTTTTTCCTCTTGGCGGCTGCGCTCCACCAGTTCTAAAAAGGCCTCCCGTGGCATATACACCTCTCCCCGCACTTCCAAATAAGACGGTGCATCTTGTAAAACCGCAGGGATATCTCGCAGAGTGCGCAGGTTTTCGGTCACATCCTCACCCACCAGGCCATCCCCCCGGGTGGAGCCACGCACAAATACCCCGTCCCTATATTCTAAACTCACTGAAAGGCCGTCTATTTTTGCCTCCACCACATACTGGGCATCTGGAAAAACCGCCTTCACCCGCCGGTCAAACTCCCACATCTCTTCCTCGCTAAAGGCGTCTTGCAGGCTTTCCATGCGCACGGCATGGGTCACTTTGGCACAACGGCCAGAGGGGGTG
>CAYYLW010000113.1:0-8972 GCA_964472465.1 uncultured Oscillospiraceae bacterium
GGTGCGGGACCCCAAGGTGGCCAAGTCGGTCCCCGGGTGGCCGGGCTGGTAGTATTGCAGGTTAAAGGGCGCATCCAGGTTGGTGAAATTGGGGAACAGGCGTTTGGCGCTGCACCGGCAGGCCATCTCGAACAGGTCGTAGTTCGGGTCTCCGGGGTGGTAGTTCACGCCCTCTTTCAGCTTGAAAATTTGGATGGGGAAGATGGGGGTCTCGCCATGGCCCAGGCCCTTTTCGGTGGCCAGCAGCACGTTGCGTACCACCATGCGGCCCTCGGGGCTTGTGTCGGTGCCGTAGTTGATGGACGAGAACGGCGTTTGGGCCCCGGCGCGGGAATGCATGGAGTTTAGGTTGTGCACCAGGGCCTCCATGGCTTGGAAACAGCGGCGCTCGGTCTCGCTACGGGCGTTCCGGCGGGCAAAATCCACCATTTTTTGGGCCAGGTCTTCGCCGATTTTGGCGGCCAGGCGTTTGGCCAGCACCTCGGTGAAGGCCCCGTCCCCTTCCAGTTGCGCCCCAATGCCGGCCTCAGCCTCGCATTCGCTGCACAGGGTGGTCAGGGTGTCTTTGTCGTGCCCTATCTCGGGTGCCAGCAGTTCCAGGGCCTTGCCCAGGTTCTCGCGGAATACCCGCGCGTAGGTTTTAGAGACGCCCTTGGCCAGCCCAAAATCAAAGTTCGGAATGCTCTGCCCGCCATGCTGGTCGTTTTGGTTGGATTGGATGGCGATGCAGGCCAGGGCGGCATAGCTTTGAATGTCCTGCGGCTCGCGCAGGTAGCCGTGCCCGGTGGAAAAACCGCCGTCAAACATTTGCAGAATGTCAATTTGGCAGCAGGTGGTGGTGAGGGAATAAAAATCGAAATCGTGGATGTGGATATAGCCCTCGCGGTGGGCGGTGTCGTGCTGGGGGGCCAGCAGATGGCTGGCGTTGTAGGTCTTGGCCGCCACAGAGCCAATTTGCAGCATACTGCCCATGGCGGTGTTCCCGTCCACATTGGCGTTGTCGCGCTTTAAATTGGAACTTCGTGCGTCGGCGTTCGTAATCTCGTCGCAGGCACGCATCAGCGCCGTGTTGCTTTCGCGCACATGCGTGCGGCGGTCTCGGTACAGGATGTATTTTTTGGCGGCCTCTTCAAAGCCGCTGCGCATCAAGGCTTTTTCCGCCTCGTCTTGAATATCTTCAATGCGGTAGCTACCCTGCCCGTGGTGCTCTGCCAGCGCCTCGCCCACTTCGTTTGCCAAGCGGGCGGCCGCCGCGGCGTCGTCCTCTCCGGTGGCAATCAGGGCTTTTAAAATAGCGCTTGCAATTTTCGTCTCGTCGTAAAGCACCACCCGCCCGTCGCGTTTGGTGATGGTGCGCACCCCGGCCTTTTGCATAATTTCCTAAACCTCCAAAGAAATTGAAAGCGGTTAAATGAGCGTAAACCTATGTTTCTCAGTACCCCGTTTGTATTCAAGAGTAGCACACAACATATGGTGCGTCAAGGGCATTATGGCCGAATATTGCCCATAGATTTTGTGGCATATCCCAAGGTACATGCCGTGAAAGGTTCTAGCATCGCGGTTTGGCTGGTTTTGCCCCCGGGGGTATTTATTTTTAAATCCATTTTTACACAAAAACGGCAATCGGCATTGCACAAAAGCCTTCCCCCTGCCGGGGGGATTTCTCACCAGAACCACAAAGCTGCCCTGGGCGCTTGCCCGCCAAAGGGTTTGGATGGTATACTATATAAAAAAGGTGTAGGCTTTCCCCTGGTGTTCTGGCCCCAGGGGGGCAGAACAGCCTGTTATGGTATAAGACACCATTTATATATAGAAAAGAAAGAAGGGCTTTGCGTATGATGAAACTGGTATTGGTTCGCCATGGCGAGAGCGAGTGGAACCGCCTAAACCTCTTCACCGGCTGGACGGATGTGCCGCTGAGTGACAAAGGGCGGGAGGAAGCCGCCGAGGGTGGCCGCCTGCTGAAGGCCGAGGGCTTTGATTTTGACCTCTGCTACACCTCCTACCTGCGCCGCGCCATCAACACCTTGAGCCTGATTTTGGACTGGAAGCTGAACGAGCGGCACTACGGCGCTTTGCAGGGGCTGAACAAGGCCGAAACCGCCGCCAAATATGGCGAGGAGCAGGTGCTGGTGTGGCGCCGCAGCTTTGATGTGCCCCCGCCTGAGCTGGAGGAGAACGACGAGCGCAACCCCCGCACCCAGGCACAGTACCGGGGTGTTGAAGCCAGCCAGCTTCCCCTTACCGAGAGCCTGGCCATCACCATTGAGCGTGCTTGGCCCTACTTCGAGGGCACCATTCTGCCCCAGATGAAAGCGGGCAAGCGCGTGCTCATCGCCGCCCACGGCAACAGTCTGCGCGCGCTGGTGAAAAAATTCGACGGTCTTTCCGACGAGGAGATTATCGGCGTGAATATCCCCACCGGTGTGCCGCTGGTGTATGAGTTCGACGATGACCTCAAGGTGCTGAAAAAATACTACCTTGGCGACCAGGCCGCGCTGGAGGCCAAAATGGCCAGTGTGGCCAACCAAGGCAAGGCGAAGTAGGAAAGGCTCCGGGGCTTCCGGGCGGCCTTACCCGGCGCCCCCCGCGTTTACCCAAAACCCGAGGACCCGCAGGCAGGCCACTGTCAGCGGGTTTTTTGTATGCCGTATAGAAGAAATACAGAGGGAAGAAGCACTGGCCCGCTTGCAAGCAATGGTAGACAGCAGCCAGGAGATTGTGTTTTTTTATACCCTGCACGCTGGAACGGACCCGGGCAAAAATGCTTGACAAGGCCTATTGGCCGTGGTAATATGATTGTGATATCAAAACGATATCATTAAAATATCGGCGGCCAAAGGAGGGCGTCATTGTATGAACAACATGGAAAATAGTGTGCAGGCCAATATCCCCCTGGAGGAGTTTGCCGCAAAGCGTAGCAACGGTTTGCTGGCCCTGATGCTGAATACTCTGCTGTGCTTAGTAGGGCTGGGGCTCTTCATTTGGGGCGCGGTGTTGCTGGACGCGGATGCTAGTGCGGCGATGGGTGTTTTGCTGATGACACTGGGCGGGCTGTATGCCTTCCTCGTGGGGCCCATCCTTTTTGCCGGCGTCAAGGTAATCAAACCGGGCGAAGCCATGGTGCTTACCCTGTTTGGCAAATATTCCGGCACCTTGAAAGGCGAGGGTATTTACTATGTGAATCCGTTCTCGGCCGCGGTGGGGGCCCCGGTGAAGGGCGTGGCGGGCGATAGCCTTATTCAAATGGCCCCCCAGAAGGGCAAAGAGGGGGAAGTGAGTTCCGCACAGGTGGTGAAAAAAAGCCGGAAAATCTCCCTCAAAGCCATGACACTGGACAATGGCATCCAGAAGATCAACGACCAGATGGGTAACCCCATCAACATTGGCATTGTGGTGATTTGGCGCGTAACCAACACCGCTAAGGCCGTGTTCAGTGTGGACAATTACCTGGACTTTCTCTCCATCCAGTGCGATTCCAGCTTGCGCAACATCGTGCGGCTGTACCCCTATGATAGCAGCGACGATGACGGCGCGAACGAAAAGAGCCTGCGGGGCAGCAGTGTGGAGATTGCCGAAAACCTCAAAACCGCCATCCAGGAAAAAGTGAACCTGGCGGGGCTGGAAATTTTGGAAGCCCGCATCACCCACCTGGCCTACGCGCAGGAGATAGCCGCTGCCATGTTGCAGCGCCAGCAGGCCCGCGCCATTGTAGACGCCCGCCAGTTGATTGTAGACGGTGCGGTGGGCATGGTGGAGATGGCCCTGGATAAGCTGAAAGAGCACGAGGTGGTGGAGCTGGACGAAGAGCGTAAAGCCGCCATGGTAAGCAACCTGCTGGTGGTGCTGTGCGGCAACAAGGACCCGCAGCCCGTGGTGAACAGCGGCAGCATCTACTAAGCTGTGCCGGCGCGGCCCAAAGCGGGCAGGGGGGCTTCCCCTTTTGGTATTTTCCAGTACAATAGAAGCAAAAGAACCTAAGGGAGGTGGCGGGCCTGGAAAGTAAAGAAAAAAAACAGGTGCCCCTGCGCCTTTCCGCCGCGCTGTACAACGAGCTGGCCGCCTGGGCGGAGGATGAGTTCCGCTCGGTAAACGGGCAGATTGAGTACCTGCTGACCGAATGCGTGAGGGCCCGCCGTGGGCCAAAGCGCGGGAAAACATACACAGCCCAAGAAGAGATGGAGAAGGGGCCGCCCGAAGATACCCAGGGGTAAACGGCATAAAATTCCTGCATAGAAAGGCCTCTGCCAATGGGCAGGGGCCTTTCGCCTGCTAAAAATAGTGTATAATGGCGGCCTTCAAGGCGCACATCTTGGGTCCCGCGGGCCGCTCACCCTCTCACCGGCAAAGGTGTATTTTTCACCCATACCCTCTTGTGCATGAGGCAGGCGTATTTGTTTTCCGGTGCTGTATCTAAGCCCCCTTGCGCTGCACCCCCGGGGCGGGTACAATAGTAAGGCGGAAAAGCCCCGGCTGTTTTGCCTACCCTTACAAAGGAGCGGATGAATGAAAACGATAAAAGATTCTGCCACAGAGCAGATGCACCTGATACGCTACCAGCACCTAAACGGGCAGCGAAGGCTATTTGGCGGAATGCTGATGCAGTGGATTGACGAGCTGGCAGGGGCGGTGGCGCTCCGCCATACCGGCGGCGAGGTCATCACGGCTTCCATAGACAACCTGGTGTTCAAAGAGCCCGCGTTTCTGGGCGACTTAGTGGTGCTGAAAGGCAGATTGACCTACATTGGCAAAACCTCCATGGAGGTGCAGGTGGACACCTATGTGGAGGCGGCAGACGGCCAGCGTAAGATGATTAACCAAGCCTATCTGGTGATGGTGTCTCTGGATGAAAATGGCGTGCCCTGTGGCGTGCCGCCGGTGCGGCTGTGCAGCGAAAAGGAAAAAGAGGCATGGCGGGCGGGAGAAAAGCGCTACCAATTACGCAAACAGCGCCGCATAGAGCGCTACTAGGCAGGCGGCTTTTGCCACTTAATGGCGAAACTAGGACTACCTTTACAAAGGTGGTAAAATTTGATAAGATAAAAAAGTGCCAAAATGCAAAGCATTTTGGCCCTAGGCTGGTGTAGCTCAGTTGGTAGAGCAGCTGATTTGTAATCAGCAGGTCGGGGGTTCAAATCCGTCCACCAGCTCCAAAAAACCCACAGAATAACGCTTTAAATCACGCGTTCTGTGGGTTTTTTCTTTTTAAATACCCGCTTTTTAGCAGTTTTCTAAAATTTCTTCTATAATTTGGGTGTCAGGCAGATTCGGGGGTGTCCACAGCGGTGCCGCTCAACTTGCGGGTGGTGGCCGGGCCCACATACAAAAGCTCCTGCTCCACCAGAGGCCGAATCTGCTGCCGGAAACTGTCCCGCTTGATGCGTGTGATGGCGTCCGGCCTTTTTTAGGGCACTGCCGAGCTTGGCAAGGATTTTGTTCCAGAAAAGCCGCCATAGGCGACCTTTTTTGACAGGCTGAGCGCAGGCCTTTCGGCCTGCGCTTTTGGAGAGGTGTGAACACCGCCGGCCCATTACCGGTGTAGATTTTTTAGGCTTTCCGGTGTGGCTAGCCCAGCTCTTCCAGCGGGGGAAGTTTCCAAGACATATCCAGCACCGGCGGCTTGGGCAGATAAATCCGGATGGTGAGCGAGATGGGCCCAGGGCTGGTGGGAAGCCAGTTGCGCTCTTTTTCTCCTCCGGGTGATTCGGCCTGAAGATAAAGCTCCAGTGAGCCATCCGCACCGAACACCGTGTTGCTTTGCTCGTTTATGTTGTAACGTTTGAGGGGGTTCTCAATCAGGTATCCCGCCTGATTGTATACAGTAAGAGACCACCAACCGTCCGCTTCATGCGGCGGCAGCATCCCTTGTTCGAAGCGCAGGCGGTATGCTTTCTCTCCGCGTAGCTCATTGCCCTGTGCATCGTGCGACATGGAGGGGTACACCGCCATACTGACGGGATTGGTATAGCCACCATAGGCCACCACAGCACGGAATGCGTAGTCTGTGCCAAACTCGCCCACATTGTTTCCCATGAAAACCCAGTTGTTCACCAGCCGAACCTGTGCATGTTTTACGGAAAACTCTGGGGTAAAGATGGCGGAAAGCTTTTCTGCCTCGTCTTGCAGTGGTTTTGGCAAAGCGTCCAGAGTAAAGGTTTCTCCCGTGCCTATGCCAAGCGGCTTGAAGGAAGCCAGTGCCGGGGCGTCCTCTATAGTTCCGGGGTTGTTTTTAGCCAGCTGGTTGAACAGGCCAAAAAACTCTGTTATTGGCATCTTTCCCACTTTTTCCAGTGCGACGAAATCGTTTTCTTTTAGATAACTGCCCTTCGGTGGGGTGTAATTCTTCCCATGAGCAGAAAGTGGATAAAGCTGCAAGCGTTGCTGCACATCATAAACACCGGGCATATCGTCTGGGCCAAAGGTCTTGGTGCGTATGAGCAACCATAAAAAGTTGGTGGATACCTTGACCTGTATTACCCCTTCTGGAAGCGTGCCCTGAAAAAAGGGGCCGGTAAAGGCAAAATGGTGCTCATCGCTTCCGCCCAGTGCCCCAGTGCCCAGTACCACAGGAGTAACCGAATAGCCATTGAAAAGCTGCACCGAACAGTAGCGGTCAGTTTTGGGTTTATACAGAATATAGGGTTCGGGGCCAAGGTCTAAATAGGCCTGCGAATAGACGGTGTCAACATTGGGGCGAGTGAGGCTGATAAGTGCAGGCGTTGCCAGTTCTTTGGCGTGGAACAGCTGGTTGAGAGGAGCCTGTGTATCCGTGGGGTACTCGGTGTTTGTCACCATGATTTTGGTCTCTTCCAGCAGAACCAAAGGGTACGCATACAGGTAAGCTTGCCGCAGTGTTTCAAGGGCCTCCATGCCTTCGGGAAACGGTTGTTCGTTCATAGTGTGCCTCCTTATCAAAGTGGCGTGCTCCAGGGCGCCGCTGGCCAGCGCCTCCACAAACATATGGTGGTCTGCTTCGTTTTGGTCTGCATAGGCATGGGCAAATTCTGCTATGGCATTATCACATGTGCGGGCTTGCCCCAGGTGCCCGGAAATCTCGAACCGGTTGCCCGTACGCGTAGGGGCTTTTGCCAGCGTCCTAGAGCTGCCTTTTTTTTCTGGGGTATAGCTTGATTATGAGTGTACTATGGTTCCTTTTGGAAAACTGTCGAACTTTCCTATATAAACACAATAATGCTCTAAAATATAAGTGAACTGGTAAAAAGTGCCAGCCCTGCAGGCTGAACAGACGCTGCATCTCCTTGGTGGTGTGATCTTCACCCCTGGCGGGCATGGTCACCGCGCGGGAAACACAGTGCGGCCAGCGTTTGTTCAGGCCGTCTACGGCGTCTTCCAACTTTTCGCGTTTGTCCTCCTGTTGCGTGTTACCCCAAAAGCAGCATAGCCGGTTTTCTGATGCAGATAAACGCGCTCCCGTGGGAAATTCATTTCCTTTTTATCTTTTTTTACAACTTGGTGACATAGTTTGCTACAATGGGAATAACAAGGATGAGAAGGGGGATTTGCCCTATATTTTAGCCGGTATAGCCAGAAAAAATAAGGTATAATGAGAGAAATATAGGGCTTTAGCAAATTTTGCTTGCATCGTGGGGTATAGTAGGGGTTAGATGGTGATGGGTTGTGATTTGTGAATAATGTGTAGCAGCCCAAACTACTCAGATAACAAATTATGCAACGATAAATAGTATTTTGTGAAAGAGATGAAGGAATTTGCATGAAGTTAAAGAGATAGCAAAGGTACTTTTGGTTCAGGATTGCATGGATTTGTTGAATGCGGTCTTTGGTGTTTCTAAAAGCGATAGGCCAGTTTTTGTTTTGGCGTCCGCTCCGTATATGTGCTTGGTTACAAACGAAGCATATGAGTGGTGTAAAAAATCTCAAATTTCTCTGAACCCATTTCTATCTAAAGAACTTTTAGAAAACATAAGAGCAAGGGCTAAATTATTTAGCAATGATACCATAGTACGGTTTAATGACCAACGGTTAATCATAGAAAATATAATTAAAATAGAACATGCTTACTATGAAAAGCTAGCAAAACAATGCTGTGCAAATTTTTTAATAGATGATGTCGGAACCTACTTGCTGAATAATCGCTACATAGGAAACACGATTCAGTATGCATATGATTTTTATCCTTTTTCCAAGCCGAATAGGTCAATATATGAATCAGTCGATGAAATTAAGGCTTTTTCAGCAGAAATAGGTTCAATGCTTCAAGAAATAATTGTAGCATTAACGGGAAAAGCCTATAAAATACCACAAACGATGTATACAACCCAATCACATACATATAAGGATTTTAATTTTCAAAATAAATTTAAAGAAACCAACAACGTTTTGATGTTTAGCTTGGTTTGCAGAATAAACTTTTTGTTAAATTTTTTCAAGAAAATGTGCCCGCAAGATTCAATGCTGTATCTTCGCTTAATTTATATTACATTCTATAGTTTGAAAAGCGAACTTAAAAATATGAAAATGGACTGTAGTAATATATTCGAGAATTGCTTTGATAAAAATTTTAGAAACTGTATGGCACATTATAGTCTATACCAAAAAATTGGCCGTACTGAAATAAATGCTTCTGCTACCGGATATGGGCTAATAGAAAAATACTTTAGTATTGACTATTTTGAACTAGTTAGGACTATCGAGTGTAAATTGAATCTAGTCTTGTCCGAATTAGAAGCACACTACAAATGTTAGTAACTATTTACATACTCGACAGGGATGCGCAATAAGCCCGCCGCCCATCAGCTGCTCGCACAGCGACATGATGAACTCCAATTTGAGGATGATAAGGTCGGGCCTTGTGTTTTTCATGGTTTTGGGCATAGGTGTCTTCCAATATTGGTTTGGCTTATGCCGCTTTAGCCACTAGCCAACTGGTTCTTTCTTTGCATTTGCTGTATACTAAGCCGTAATGGATAGCTCTGCCATTTGCAAGGGAGATT
>CAYYLW010000114.1:0-8817 GCA_964472465.1 uncultured Oscillospiraceae bacterium
TTCTTTTAGTCTCTTTTTCTTTCCAAACTGTCCAATATGTTTGACAAACCTACACGCAGCAATGCGCCATTTACCACCTTCACCTGCGCGCGGGAAATGGATGCAGTGCAAGGCAGCCAGAAAAAGTGCTAGGGAACTATACATTTTGTATGTGACCGCAGCACTTTTGCGCCGCTAACGCAGCAATGCGCCATTTACCGCCGCGTTGGCCGTGCACCAGGCTATTTGGAGATTATACCCCCCCGTATAACCATCTACGTCCAAAATCTCCCCGGCAAAAAACAGGCCGGGGCAAAGGCGGCTCTCCATGGTTTTGGGGTTCAGTTCTTTCACGGCCACCCCGCCGCGCGTGATGACGGCGTGGCGCAGGTCTCCCAGGCTGGCAATGGGGATGGGCAGGGCCTTGAGTAGCCGGGCCAGGCGGGCCCGCTCTTCGCGTGTGTACTCCCCGGCTTTTTTTTGGGGGGGCACCCCCCACAATTCGGCCATTGGCTCCCGCAGGGAGCTGGGCAGCAGTTTTTCCAGGCAACTGGGGACGCTGCGGGCGGGAAAGGCGTCGAAATCCCGCTGGATGCGGTTTTCCAGCTTTTCGTGTGAGAGGGCCGGTTTTAGGTCTATCTCGGCGGTGTATTGGTGCTTTTGAAGGTTCTCCACAAAGGCGCTGGCCGAGAGGGTGAGCGGCCCCGAAAGCCCGAAATGGGTGAAGAGCATCTCCCCTTGTTCGCTGAACACCTCTTTGCCATCTTCCAAAAGGCGCAGGTTTACGTGGCGCAGGCTAAGGCCCTGCATCCGCTTTGCCAGGCCCCCTTTTTCCACCATGGCCACCAAGCTGGGCCGCAGGGGCGTCACGGTATGCCCGGCCCCGCGCGCTATCTTGTGGCCAAGGCCGGTGCTGCCCGTAACCGGGTAGGATACCCCGCCCGTTGCCAGCAGCACCGCGTCCGCGTGCAGTTTGCGGCCATCCTCCAGCGCCAGGCCCTGCGCCCCGCCCTCTTCGCCGCGCAACAGGCCTGTGGCCCTGCCACGCAAAAATTCCGCCCCCTGGGCCGCACGGCGCAGGGCCTCCACCACATCCTCGGCACTATCGCTGGCCGGGAACACCCGGCGCCCACGCTCGGTTTTCAGCGGCAGGTGTAGTTCCCCCTCAAAATAGGCCATCACCGCCGCGGGCGGCAGGCCATACAGCGCACTGTATAAAAAGCGTGGGTTGCTGCGAACATTCTTCAAAAATTCCGCTTCGTCGCAGTTGTTTGTGAGGTTGCAGCGGCCTTTTCCCGTGATGGTCAGTTTCCGCCCCGGTTGCTCCATGTGTTCTACCACCGTCACGTCCAGCCCGGCCCGCCGGGCTATGCCTGCCGCGAACAGGCCCGCCGCACCCGCGCCCACCACCAGCAACTTAGGCATCTTCGGCCACCTCCCCCGGCAGGGGCGGGTGCAGCAAAGCGCCAAAAGTGCACAGCAGCATCAGCGCCGGCAGCCCCCCCGCCAAATACATCAAATAGGTGCCCACGCCAAAGGCGGCCACCTCCATATAGCTGGCCACCCCCATGCGCAGCAGGTAACTAAGCAGCAGCCCCAGCGCCAAAAGCCCCAGCAGCAGCCGGGGGCTGTAACCCTGTTTGGCAAACAACCGCCTAAGGCCCCTGCCCAGGCTACGCCCCATGCCAAAAAGAGCACACGCCAGCAAGGGCCAAATGAGCACACGGTATACCCACACCAGCACATCGCAAAAGAAAAACACCAGCTTTTGGAACCCGCCGTAGGTTACAATATCGGTGCCAGGCAGGTAGCTTTCTATGGTGGTCTTGCTGTGCAGCCAGGCGGCCTGCTGGGCAATTTTTTCGGCGTCACCCACGCTTAAAACAGGGCGGTGGTTGTTTTGCTCAAACAATAGTGTGGTGCGCAGCGCCGATGCACTCTCCTGCAAAAGGGGGCTCAGCAATTGGGCATTCCATCGCGGGATGGTGCTGGTGCGGGGCGCTAGGCTTTGCAAACGCCCCTCGGCTACCGCGGCCTCAATTTCCCTGTGTACCTGCGCCCAATATTCCTGGGCAGCCGGGGCGGTGGGGGTAAGCCCCTCATACCAGGCGGCCAGGCGCACCGCATAGTAAAAACTGCCACCAAACGCGTCCAAATCCTGGTTATAAAACCCGCTGCGGGCCGCGCCGGTTTCCAGCGAGGGCGCTAAGGCGCCCAGGCTGGGCACCTCTTCCAGCAGCTTGGCCAAGGCCTCATCGGACACAGGGGCCCCCTTTTGGTAGCCGCTTTCCGCCTCACTTACCGCCACCATGGCCCCGTAGGCTTTTGGGAAACTGCCGCCGGTGAGGTCGTTTGGCAAAAACACGCCTTGGTAGGCGTAGTTGGCCGCACTAAAGGCCAGCACCCCGGCCCCCAGCGCGGCAAAGGGCAACAGGCATTGCAACAACAGGGCCAGCTTGCCCTGTACCCCAAGGCCAAAAAGGGCAAACAGGGCCACCAGCAATAGGCCGCAGAGGGCAAAGGGTAACAGAACCAGGCCATCCTCCCGCAGTAGGAACACCCCGGTAAGCCCCATCGCCGCGCCCCCTGCCGAAAGCCAGCGCCCGGCAGGGGCCTTTTCTGTGCAGCGCAAAGCCAGCCCTAGCACCCCGGCAAACAACAACAGGCAGAAGGCAGGAAAGATGGCGTCACGGTAAACGCGCAACGTAAAGCCTGCAAAGCTGGCAGGCCAAAAGGCGAAAAAGGCAAACAGGCACAGCCGGGGCAGGTTCCCCCGGGCCAGTGGGCGCAGCGCACGGGCCGCAAAAGCACACACCGCCAGCCACAGCCCCGCGTTTGCCAGCAGGTAGGGCAGGCCCGTTTTGTGCACCAGCGCCAGCCACAGCGCATAGCCCATGCTTTTGGCCATGGAAACCCCCGTGTAGGGCCCCAGCCACTGCCCCTCCGCCATGCTTTGGGCGGCGCTCAGCATCAGGCTATCGTCCAGGGCCGAGCCTTCGGGTATCAAAAAGACGCGCTGGGCCAACGGGATGGCCAGGCGCGCTAGAACCAGTAGGGCCAGTATGCACAGATACCACGCCCTACCTATATTTTTTTGCTCAAATCGCTGTATCATACAATTTTTTCCACAGACTCCACCAGGTAATTCTGCTTTTTAAACACCAGTTCCACAAGCAGAGAGAGGTATTTCAGCACCACAGCCAAAATGAGGAACACACCGCCAAAACCGCCCGTCATCACCAGCATGGTGGTGGTCCACCCCGGGGCGGGCGCGGAGAAAGCCCCCAGGAACACCACGATGGTGTATACCACCGCCACCAGCATGAGCAAGAGCATCACCAGCGCAATGCCCAGCGAGACCTTAAACGCGATATTGGTGTACATAGCCAGTGCATCCACCGCACGGGAAGCGCGCAGGCTTTCTGTCTGCCCACCGGCCTCTCCCTCATACTCCAGATGCTGCATTTTTAGCCCACAGGCTGCGTAGGCCGCTTTGCGGTAAGGCGCGTTGCCGCTTACGGCACGCACACGGTTGATGGCGCGGCGGCTCAGCAGGCGGAAGGCCTCGGTACGCAAGAGATAGGGCGAGCCGCTGGAGGAATTGAACAGGCGGTAGAACAGCCCGGAAAACCAGCCGCGGTTGCTTTTGGGCGCCGCGGCCACAATATCGCTGCCGCTTAAGCAGGCCTCGTAGGCCTCGCCCACCAGTTCGGCCGGCCAGGGCTGATGCATGGAATCAAACTCGTATACAAAATCCCCAATGGCCATGTCCACCCCCGCGTTCATGGCCATTTCCAGGCTTTGGCGCAGGCTCATGTGAATCATGGTGACGGGCGGGGTTTCCTCCATCTCCGCCAAGAAAGCCCGCACCTCTGCCTCGGTACCATCGCGGGAGGCATCCTCCACAAAAATCAGTTCATATTTTTCAAACCGGGCCGTCAGTTGCCCCGTAAGGGTTTTTAGGAAAGGCGCCGCATGGCCGGCCTCATTGCCCAAATACACCACGGCCGAAACAAAGTTCTTATCTTTTTCCATCATTTCAGCACATCCTCCAAATCGTACACGGTGTTAATTTTCCCGCTGAGTACACTGACGAAGGTGGGGCCTTCGTGCAAGGTGCGCACCAGGGTGGGGCGGGAATCGTCCACCTCGCTGGCTTTTAGGATGGGCTTCATGGAGAACATGGAGCCTTTGTAGGAAAAACCGTATTCCTCTTTTAGGTATTTACGGGCCAGTTGCCCCATGCTGGGCCAGGCGCTTTTGGGCCGCGCGGGGCACTCGTTGCAGTTGGCAAGGCTCTCCGGCCGGCAGATTCCCCCGCATTTCTGCTGGCAGGCAAAGCGCGGCAGGGCCTCCCGGCTGGTGAGATGCGGCGTAAAGGTGACCGAGGTGAGGGAATGCAGCCCTGTTTTGCCAAAGGGCATGATGGAGAAAAAGGGCCCGTCCATCACCGTGATGCCCAAGTGGCGCAAACGCTCGTCCACTTCGCAAAGAATCAGCTCACATAGCTCATACTTGATTTTGAAGGGGTCGAACCCAGCCAGTGCCCCCACCTGGTTCACCGAGGCATAGCTGGCATTTAAAAGAAAAGGGGCCTCCTCGTGGCGGTCCTGCGAGGTACGCAGGCTGTACACCGCCCCGTTTTCCTCAATGGAGACAACCTCCTCGGAAAAACGCATCTGCACCCCCGGCAATACGGCGATATCCTCCAGTAACTTGTGGCGCAGAATGGCCGCGTCGTAGGTATATTCGGTGGTGAGGAAGGCACCGTCACACATCCCCGGGTTAAAATAGCGCGAAGTGGGCAATTCCTCACAGCGAATAGAGGCCGCCTGGCAAAAACGCTGAAAAGCCCCGGCGTCCGTCCAGCTAAAGCTGGCGCTGGTGGCATACACCTGGTCAAATTCGGCGTACACACTCTCCGGGAATTCCTTGTTAAAACGCTCAAAGTAACCAGCGCTTCGCAGTGCCGTGCTAAGCGAGCGCGGGTAGTGGTAGCCCATGTGCAACCGCGCCTGGTTGATGGTGGTGGCGCGCATGAAGGGCGCTTCGTCGCGTTCCAGCACCAGCACACGCTGGCCCCGGCGGCCACAAAAACGCGCGGCATACAGGCCATACAGCCCCGCCCCTATGATGATTTTATCGTACGGCAATCTAAACTACCCCCACGGCTTGTTATTTATGGCAGATACTTCCCGGCGGCGTTGGCCGCCAGGATACGAAGCAGATCATAATTACCGCGCATGCCCTTGATTTTGGTGGGCGCGGCCTGCCCTTTTGGGTACACGCGGGCCACTGGAACCTCACAGGCCAGCAGCCCCAGCTGGGTGGCGCGGGTGCTGAGATAGGCCAATAGCTCATAGCCTGTGAAAATGTCCCGCAGCGGCTGTACATCGGGATGGCTGAGGTAACGGCGGGAATAGCCGCGAAACGCGTTGGTGGTGTCTGTAAAGCGGTGGCGTGCGGTGAGCGAGATGACCGGCGCATGCAATAGCCGCACCGCCAGGTGCCGTGCAGGCGGGGTGTTCACCGCCAGCCCCCCCGGCACAAAGCGGCTCCCCTGCACAAAATCAAAGCCCTCCTCCAGCTTTTTAATCAGCCGGGGCAGGTCTTCAATGCTGTCCTTATTGTTGCCGTCTACCGTCAAAATACCCTCATAGCCCGCTTCCAGGGCCCAGTACAGCCCGGTGCGCAATTGCGCGCCCTGCTTGCCGGGGCCCGTTTTGGTTAGCAATGCACGCACCCCGGCCGCCTGCAAAACCTCGTTGCCCGTGCTGCCATCGGTGCTGCCGCCGTCGCAAATGGCAAGGTCGGCCCACTCGTCTATCTTGGCCTGCTTAGCGCGGTACAGTTCTTTCTGTAAGCGGCCATTTTCGTTGATTACAGGAATCAGCAGGCAGTACTTCCGCCTTTTTTCGAAATACTCCACCAGTTCAAAATCCGGCACACCGTCTATTCCTTGAACCACTTCTTCCCTCATCCAAACACCTCTTTGATATAGGCCATCACCTCGCCCAGCCGTTCCAGCGGCTGCTGGCGCATCTCGATGGAGACATACCCGGCATAGCCCTCCTGCCGCAGTATCTCGGCCAGTTCGGCGTGCTCCGGCCGTTTTTCAATGGGCAGCAGGTTTGGCTCGCTGATGTGCACATGCTGGATTTCCCCCACGTGCCCGCGCAGGCTGGCAGGGCTTTCACCGTTGGCCACCAGGGTGCCAAAATCCAGGTTCACCCGGCAACCGGGGCTGTGTACCCGCCTTGCCATGGCCAGGGCCTCGGCGGTGCGGTTCATCAAATTGGTGCCATAGAGCGCGGGGTTTGCCTCCAGCGAAAGGCAGGTTTCATGCGCCGCCGCATAGTCCCCCAGCTCACGGAAAAAACTCTCGGCCTCGGTATCCGGCACACCGGCGGGCAGGTTGCGGTTTTTGGGGCAACCAAACACCAGGCTGGGTATACCCGCCGCCTTGGCAAAACGGATGGCACTTTTGGTATAGTCCAGCAAAAAGGCGCGCTCGGCGCCAAACATGCTGCCCGCCTGCCCAAACCAGATGCTTTGCATGCTGCACAGGTGCAGGCCGTATTCGTCCATCATCCGCCCGGCAAACACGGCCGCCTCGGCGGGTTTATCGTAAGGCTGCGGCCCGGCCACACGCGGCGGGGCAATTTCAAGCCCCGTATAGCCCGCCTGTTGCAGCATGGCCAGGGCCTCGTTTTCCACTCCCGCATCAAAGGCGATTTGCGACACCGCCAGTTTCATCCATTCGCCCCCCGTTTTCCTAATGGTTTGGCCTAGCTTTCCTCTTGCAGCACGGCGCTGGCCAATTTGCCAATGCCCGCCACCACTTCCATTCTGTCGGCGATGTAATCGTCCAGCCCGCCAAACTCCCGCCCATAACGGGTGCGCATATCATAGCGCACCGGGGGGGCGTCTAAATGGTTCACAAACTCCCGGCCAAACAGCACTTCGTACAGGCTACCTGCCTCCACAGGCTGGGTAGCCATGTTGATGGTACGCAGGTTTTTTTGTAGGCAGCGGCTGATATCCGCCCACAGGTTCGCCAGGTTGTAGAACTGATACACCGAGCGGCTGTCTGTGAACGAGAGGGCACTAAA
The DNA here is from genome assembly GCA_964472465.1 of uncultured Oscillospiraceae bacterium. Taxonomy (GTDB): domain Bacteria; phylum Bacillota; class Clostridia; order Oscillospirales; family Ruminococcaceae; genus JAAYCI01. The sequence continues at coordinate 7,092 of CAYYLW010000114.1, forward strand.
ATCGTTTTGGGCGAAAAAGGCCTTCAGCGCCGCCCGCTGCTCCCCCACCGCCACCAAACGGTAAAAGCCCGTGTCGTCGCGGCGGTAGCCCTCGGCCACCAGGGGCTCTTTTTGGCAGAGTTCCGTATATTTGTTTTCCCGTAGCATCATGGGTACCAGGGTGAGCATATCGAAAATAAAGTTCTTTTTCAGCCCTTTTCCAAACAGGCCGGGCAAGCGCACCACCAAAGCCTCCGGGTAGGCTTCCCGCACCCAGTTTTCCAGCGTCAGGCGGTTGGCCCCATAGGCAGGGGCATCCGGCCCGCCCGCCGGGCTATCCTCATACACGCCCAGGGGCCTTGGGTACACATCCACCGTGCTGATGAGCACCAACCTTTCGGGGGCCATCTGGCAGATGTTCTCGAACGCCGCCCTGGCGCGCGCAAGGTCTGCCGCGGGGTCGGCGTTCGCCAAAAATTTTTCGCTGTACATGCCACTGTAAATAACAAGGCCATTGTCTGCGCCAAAACTCTCGGCGATGTTGGCCGAATTATACATCGCGTCAAAGGTATGTGCGGCGGCCAGATTTTGGCCCACAAACCCGGTATAACCCACCAGTGTGTGTTTCATCTCTGTTCCTCTTTCCGCCGCTTTTCCGCAGGCTGTATATATTGTTTTATTATAGCCGCCCATAGGGCAAAATACAAGACTGCCCCCGGGCAGCGCCCCCTTCAAAGCAGAAAAAACGCCTTTTAAAAGGCGTTTTTTCGCAAAACCCGGTTTCCTTTTGCCCTGGCTTCCGGCTAGCGGGCCGCCCGGCCCACACGGCGGGGCTGGGTGGCCGTACTGCCATACACGTAGGGCGTGCGGCTGCTGTTTAGTGCGGCCACCCGCCCACTGTTTCGGCTTCCCGGGCGGGGGGGCGGGGTACGGCCGGCCGGGCGGGGCTGCGCCTCGGGGCGGGGTGCAATGCTGATGGGCTGGCGGGCGCGGGCGGCTTCCAGCCTGGCCTGGCGGCGGCGCTGGCGGCGGTAGCGCACATAGAAGATGCGCCCGGCCACCACGGCCACAATGCCCAGCAGCACGGCCACCAAAATGAGCACTATGGGGGGATATTCCTGCATCACACGCTCCCACGCGGAGGTGTTGGCGGCAAAAATCTCATCAAAGCCCGTCCAGCTTAGCGGCACGGTGGCCAGTTCTTCGGCCCCGGCCCCATTGTTCACCAGCAGGCGCAGTACCGGGCTAAACGGTTGGCCAATCACATATTTTTCGGGCACCACATACTCAGCCACCACATTTTCCAGCCCCAAGCCGTTGGGCAACATCACGGTCACATCCTGCCCGCCCACCACGGTAATTTCGCCCAGCGGCTCGGCCCCGCCGCCAAACACCGGCACGGCCACGGGCTGCACTTCCTTCATGGAATATACCGTGGGGGTGAAATTGCCAAACCCGTAATCCAGCAAACTGCGGGTGCTGGAATACTTGGCGCCATCCGTCTCGCAGCGCAGCACGGCGCAGATCAGTTCGGTGTCGCCCCGTTTGGCGGTGGTCACCATGGTATAGCGGGCATCTGTGGTGTAACCCATCTTGCTACCGGTCACGCCCTCATAGTAAGCGCCGTGCCCCGGGGTGAGAATGGGGTTGTTGTTTTGGCAGGTGAACACAAAATCCCGGCTGGCCGTGATGGGCAAGGGGTGCTCTACCGAAGAAAAAATCTCACGGAAGCCGGGCACCGTAAGGG
>CAYYLW010000115.1:0-8793 GCA_964472465.1 uncultured Oscillospiraceae bacterium
ACTTGACTGGGGGTCAAGGGGCCGTGAGTTCAAGTCTCGCCACTCGGACCAAAAATCCACCGTTTTACGGTGGATTTTTTATTTTTGAACCTTAGGCCCCGGCCATTCAATAACCGGTTTTCTATTTCTTTGCACTCTGCTATACTAAAGGGCATGGACATGCCTTAGAAAACGGTTTTGATGATTATGTATCCTCACCCCGTAAAGGAGTAAAACCATGGAATACAGTCTTTCCAGCGCCCTCGTTACCGCCACCATCTCCACCCTGGGGGCCGAGCTTCGTTCCCTGCGCGCTTTTGGCACCGAATACCTCTGGCAGGGCGATGCCCAATACTGGGCGGGGCGCTCCCCGGTGTTGTTCCCCTTTGTGGGGCGGCTTACCGGGGGAAAATACCGCCTGCATGGGCGGGAATTCCCTTTGGAGATTCACGGCTTTGCCCGCAAGAAAGATTTCACGCTGGAGGACAAACAAGACGGCATGCTCTGCTTTTTGCTGGAAGACGACGCCGAGAGTTTTGCCATGTACCCCTTTCACTTCCAGTTGCGCATCCGCTACACCCTGCAAGGCAGCCGTTTGGCCGTGGCCTATGAGCTGCTCAACCTCTCGGACGAAAACCAGTATTTCGGCCTGGGCGGGCACCCCGGCTTCAATCTTCCGCTGGATGAGGGCCTGGATTTTACCGATTATTTTCTGGAGTTTCCCTTTGCCCACCAGCCCAGCCGGGTGGGCTTTACAGAAAACTGCTTTTTAAACGGGGAATACCGCCCCTTCCCGCTGGAACATGGCGTGCGCCTTCCTCTTGCACACAGCCTGTTTAACGAGGACGCCATTGTGCTGGCCGATGTAGCCCGCGAAGTGGTGCTGCGCAGCGAAAAAGGGCCCCGGGGGCTTCGCCTTCGCTTTGCCGGCCTGCCCTACCTGGGTATCTGGCACGCCCCCCACACAGCGGCGCCCTATGTCTGCCTAGAGCCATGGTGTAGCCTGCCCTCCCGGCAGGATATCACGGAGGATTTTGCCTGCAAAAGCGACCTCCTCTCCCTGCCCGCCGGGGAAAGCTGCCAGCGGGCCTGGGAACTGGAACTGTTGTAACAAGCACATGCCGAAAAGAATGGGCAACGCCAAAAGGGCCCCCTACGGAATTTTTCCGTAGGGGGCCCTTTTTATCCTTGACGCCACCCGGCGTTTGCACGCATTGCATACAATGCCCTGGGGGCTACTCCTTTTACACGAATAGGAGCTGGCGGTTGCTGCTTAGCCGCGCCAGGCAGGCCGTTAGCCTTCGGGCTGTTCTTCGGCCGGGGCCTGTTCCGCCGCCGCTTCCGGGGGCTGTTGCCCCTTCTTCTTGGGCAGTACCAAGTTCAGCAAAATGGCCGTAAACGCGGTGCCCGGAATGCCGTTGATGAGCGCCGAAACATAGAAGGGGTAGTTTTCCAGCGCTGCCGGCGCGGCGCTAAAGCCCAGGCCCACTGCCAACGACACACCAATCAGCAGCATGTCGCGCTCTTCAAGCTTTTGCTGGCTTAACATTTTTAGGCCGTTGGCCGCAATGCTGCCAAAAATAACCAGGGTGGCCCCGCCTATCACCGGGGTGGGAATGAGGGAAAGCAGGCTGGCCAGTTTGGGGATGAAGCCCAAAATCACCATGAACCCGCCTGCCACAGCCACCACAAACCGGCTTTTCACACCCGTTACGCCAATGAGGCCAATGTTGCCGCTGTATGAGATGGTGGGGGTTGAGTTGAACAGCGCCCCCAGAATGCTGGCCACACCGTCGCACACCACGCCGCGGGAGAGGTCCTCCTTGGTGGCTACGCGGTTGGCCGCAATGAAGGCCACCGTGGAGGTATCCCCCAAAAATTCCACCAGGTTCACCAGGGTAAGCAGCGCCATGATGATGATGGCCGGCAGCTTGAACGAGATGCCAAAATGCAAGGGCTGCGGGAAGGCAAACCAGGCCGATTCACTCAGGCTGGAAAAATCCACCATGCCCAGCGCCATGGAAAGCAGCAGCCCGGCCACCAGGGCAATCAGCACCGAACCACCTTTCAGGAAACCCTTGCCAAAAGCGCTAAGCCCCACCACAATCAACAGGGTGAACAGGGCCACCAGGTAGTTTTGGGGGCTGCCATAATCCGGCGCGCCCACCCCGCCCGCACAGTAGTTCACCGCCACGCTAACCAGGGTTAGGCCAATTACCAAAATGACGCAGCCCATGGCAATGGGGGGGAATATTTTGCGTATAAACCGCACGCTTACCGCGCCCAGCAGGGCCACCGCCACGCCGCACACCAGGCTGGCGCCAATAAACGCGGGGAACCCATAGGCGGTAGAAATAGCAATGGCCGGGGTGACAAAGGTAAAGGTGGCACCCAGCACAATGGGCAGGCGGTTGCCTATGGGGCCAAGGCCCAGGGTTTGCAGCAGGGTGCCCAGCCCCGCAATGAAGATGCTGCATTGCAGCATCAAGGTAATCTCGGCGCTGGTGAAGCCCAAAGATGAGCCGATGATGAGCGGGATGGCCAGGGTGCTGGCCAAGAAGAGCAGCACATGCTGCAAGCTAAGCGGAACCATCTCCTTTAGGGGTGGTTTGTCGTTCAGTTCATACTGCTTGACGGGTTTCTCGTTTTTCATCCGTTCTCTCCTCCACTTTGCCGCCAAAGCCCCGTTGCCGCAGCGGTTTTTCTACAAAGCAATCGTATTTTCGCATTTTTCCATACGCGCCCTGTTTGTACTGAACGTTCATTCAGTTTTGGTCTCAATTACTATACCCCAATTCAAAAATCTGGTCAAGGCAAGCGGGTGTTAAAAAACTCTTTGCTTTTTTGTGCAATATGCCAGGGTTTGTCTCACCATTCGGCAGGCAGGCGGCCCTGGCCCGCCCGCTGCCATGGCGCTTGCATTCGGGGCGGTTTTTCCCTATAATCAAGGCACCACACCTCACCCCCGGGCGGCCGCCCAGGGCAGAAAGGGGCCCTTCATGCCGTTCACCCCGCAGGAGCAGCGCATCCTAGACGCCGCCTTAAACGTGATGGCCAAGCACTCCATCAGCGGCACCAGAATGCATCTCATCGCCAAAGAGGCGGGCATGGCCACCTCCAACCTGTGTTACCATTTCAAAACCAAGCAGGAGTTGTTGCTCGCGTTGCTCACCTCCTTGCAAGACTATTTCGACACCGCGCGCGCCGGGGTGATGGAAAGCCCCGGCGGCACCTTGCGCCAGCGGCTGGGCCTTTTCTTCCAGCAAAAGAAAAATTTCATCTTGAACCATCCCCGCTACGATAAGGTCCAGTTCGATTTCTGGGTGCTGGGCCAATCCGACGAGAGTGTGAAAGCGCTATTTAGCCGTTCGTTCGAGCATTGGCGCCAGCACCTCACCCAAAGCCTGCTGGAATTTTACCCGCAGATGCCCCCCGAGGAGGCCCGCTGTTTCTCCTTTACCCTCATCTCTTGCATGATGGGCGCTTCTATGCAGTATCTGAACGGTGACGGCCTGGCACTGGACACCTATTTCAGCCTTTGCCTGGACATGATGATGCGGGAGATTGAAGCGAGATACGGGGCCGCCCCGGCCTAATGGCTTGGCGGCGTTTTCCCGCCGGATTGTACGGGCTTTGTATACCCGGCAATTCGTGCTTTTTTTCTGGCGGGGGCCGTGCTATAATAGCGGCTAAGCCCGCCCTGTGCGGGAAAGCACACCCGGCTTTGCCACGCAGGCCCCAAACACCCGGTACAGGAGGTTTTCTACTATGATAGACTTTAAGAACGCCACATTCGTAAAGCTGAAACAGGTGGACAACAGCAGTTATAGCGAACAGATTCTTCCCATGTTTGCCGAAGGCGAGCAGATTTTAGCCACCTACAAGGGCATCCGCGATGGGGTGGTGTTCACCAGCCGCCGCATCATCAGTGTCAACGTGCAGGGCCTCACGGGCAAAAAGAAGGATTTTACCTCCTTGCCCTACAACAAAATCCAAGTTTTCTCTGTGGAAACCTCCGGCCTACTGGATTTGGATAGCGAACTGGAACTGTGGTTTTCGGGCATAGGAAAGGTGCGCTTTGAGTTTGTAAGCAGCGCCAACGTGGCCGAGATATGCCGTGCCATCTCGGCCATCTCCTTGCGCTAGCGCATACAAAATATAATAGGGGCGAACAGCCATGGCTGTTCGCCCCTTTCTGTATGGCCGGGTTTTGGGCAAGGCCCCCGGCTGTTTTATGCCAGTTTGCCTTGTGTTGCTTGTGTTTAGGGCCTAGGGTTTTCGCCTTTGCACAATGGCGCTACAAATGGCCACAACGGCGGGGTACAAAACACCTGCCACCACCCAGATAATCCAGCTTTCGTCCCAGTTATCATTCGGCAGGCTGTAAGCCAGATAGACAGCGGTAAACCCCAGCCAGTACACCAGGGAAACGGGGCTGAGTAGGCTTGCAATCTTTTTGCCTTGCTTTGAGTACTCCCCCTCTTGCAGCAATTTTTCAAAGCTGGCCCAGATGATGCCGCTGCGGATAAACAGTACCACGCCCAGCCCTACAATGGTAAAGAAGATGGCCAACATACACACCAGCAGCAATAGGTTGTTTTCATCATACGCAAGGCCAATAAAGAGCGGGATGAGAGACCCAATGCACAGGCAGGCCCCGGCGGTATTGCACTTGGTGTGGGTGGCCTTATATTGCTCTTTCCGCTCCTTCACCATGCCGCTTACGCCGTATTCTGTTTCAAATGTCTCTTTTTCCAAATAGAGATAGGGGGCGGTTTTGCTGCCGCTGGAGATGAAAATGGCAACGGCCACTGTGGCCAGCGCAAACAGCACGGCCAGCCCCACACCCGCCGCCACCGCTTCCGGCAAACCCGACCCCGGAATCTCGCTCAGCCCACCCAGCACCAGCAGGCACACCGGGGAAAGCACACACAAAAACGTGGCATAGGCTATGTGCCTGGCTGTGATTTTCTTCACTTCCAGAAAGGCAGACGCCTCCTCCATGCTCACCCGCCGCACCGGTGTATCCTCGGTAAAGCAGGCCTCCCCCGTCTCCTCTATCTCGTCCTTCAGCAAATAATCGGTGCTCACGCCAAACAGTTTGGAAAGGGCCAACATTTTGTCCAGGTCCGGAATGGATTGGGCCCCCTCCCATTTTGATACAGACTGCCGGGTCACCTTCATCTGCTCCGCCAGTTCCTCTTGCGACCATCCGCTTTTCTTGCGAAGCTGTATCAGCTTATCTGCAAAAATCATAGCTTTCTTCCTCCTCGTTGTGGTTTGGCCTGCCACCAATGTACCCATTTGGGGGGTTGCATTCCACCACCCGGCGCCTTGCAATCTGTCAACTGGCGGTTGCGCCACGCCGCCTTTCGCCTATCTACGGCAAAAAAACAGCAGCAGATTTCTCTGCCACTGTCACCTACGGTTCTCCTGCTTTGGGGCAGAGGGGCCCCCTGTGTATCAAACGCCAGCGGCTTCCCCCTGCGGGGCGCTTGTGCTTTGGGGCAAGGCGGCCTCACTTTGAGTGGAGGGGGTGGTCTCATCTTGCGGCAGGGTGCCCTCGCTTTGGGGAGGCTGGCTTGCCTGGGTGCCGTCCGGCGCCCCCGGTGGTAGCGAAGATACGGCCGCCACACCGCCGGCGGGCGGCAACACTTCCAGCACATCCAGGTTCAGTTCCTCGGGCAAAGGCAAGTTCTCTTCGGCGTTCGGGGCGGTGTCGATGGCGATACGGGTGGACAGGCTGCCAATGCGGAAACGGTCTAATATGGTCTGGTACACCCGCTCATTGAAGCGGCCCAGGCCCTCCTTGGGCAAATCCAGGCCAATCTCGCCCCCGGCCACCGTGCCCTCCACACTCTCGCCACCGGGGAAACGCTCCTCTATCCACCCCGCCAGCAGCACCGCCAGTATGTTCTGCGGGTCATAACTCACCCGGGCCAGCACCTGCTGTGTGCCAGCTTCCTCTGCCAGCATGGGGGCCATGCCGGATACATAGCCCCCGGCCTCTTTGGCTGCCTGCAAGGCCGCCGGGGTTTGCACCGCCTGGTTCACAAAATAACTGCGCACATTCGCTGTGTCCGGCTGGTATAGTTCCTGCAGAAGGCCGGGCCACTCCGCCTGGTTTTCGGGCAGGGCCAGCGCAAAAGCCTTCAGGCTGCCTGGCTCGGCCTTACGGTCCTGGGCGGCGGCGTCTGCCCCCAACAAGAACCCCAGCGTATAGCGCAGGGCCTGTTCGTCCTCCACCGCGGCAAACGCCACATTGCCCAGTTCCTCGTACACGCTGGCATAACCGGCCAGCCAGCCGCTTTGTTCGGGGGAATAGCGCACCATCACCGTGTTTTGGCGCAAGGGGGTGTCAATGGGCATATCCAGTAGAATAAAATCCACCTCGGGATAAAAACGGCCCACCTGCCCGGCCGTGCCAGCCAGTTCTTCACCCAGCAGCACCACCAGCCGCGCGCCGCCCTTCACCGCCAGTTCTATAGAGGCCCGGGCCGCGGTATCGTCACCCTCGCCAGCGCGGTACAGCCCACTGGATACGGCCGATTCCCCTGCCACGCGGCTTACCGTGGCCCATACCGATTGGCCGTAGGGGCTATCGGCTGCGGTTTCTGTAAGCACCATGGCAATTTCGGCCCCGGCCGGGCTGGCCTCTGGCGCCAAGCTACCCGCTGTGGTGGCCACCGGGGATACAGAGGCCTCTGGCACGCCGGTGTCACAGCCTGCCAAGCAGCCCAGTGCCAGGGCCACGCCCAGCAGTAACGCACATACTTTCCGCTTCATTGCCTCTCCCCCCTCTTCACAGCCCAACTTTCTTTTTGCCGTCCTATTTTTGCCTGTGCCAAAGCAAAACTCTTTTCTATTGTACCCGCAGTATTCCACCCCAGCAAGCAAAAAGCCATTACAATGCGATTACAATCTTTGGGCGGCGTATTCTGCCGGGCCATTTTTTGCAGAATAGCAAACGCAGGGAAACCTTTTTTGCGCCCCCTATGCTCTGTTCACCGCAGTGAAAATGCCAGGGGCAATAGCTCCTCTAGGGTATGTGTTTCCAGCTCCCCGCCCGGGTTTACCAGCACTACGGGGAAATCCTTTTGGCAGAACTCGCTCAGCACCTGGCGGCAAGCGCCACAGGGGCTTACCCCGGCCTCCAGGCCGCCCGCCCCGCCCCCGGCCACCGCCAGGGCCACAAACTGCCGCTCTCCCTGTGCCACCGCCTGCATCACGGCCCCCCGCTCTGCACATAGTGTTAGGCCATAGCTGGCATTCTCTACATTACAGCCGGTATATACCCGGCCGCTTTCCCCCAGCAAAGCCGCCCCCACCGCAAATCCTGAGTAGGGGCAGTGGGCATGCTGGCGGGCTTCTACCGCCTGGGCCGCCAGTTCTTTGGCATCATATTCCATCCTAAAGCGCCTCCTTGCTAAGCCGCAGCAAAAGCTGTGCCCTTGTTTCTATATTTCTTACTATACCATAGCCGCCCGTTATGCTACAATAAGGGCAGAAACCGCACACACCCAAAACGAAAAAACGCACCCAGTACGCCATGATGGCAAGGAGGATTCCACATGTCTGACACCGATACCCAGGCCCCCGCGCTCACCCCGGACGAGATGTTGGCAAAGCGGCTGGAAAACATTGAAAACCTACTGGTTAACCAGCAGAAGGCCCAGAAAAAATCTCTGTTTTACCGCCGCCTTTCTTCCCTGTTGCTGCTGGCGCTGGTGGTGGTGATTGCCGTGGGGCTATACAGCCTAACCGGCACGCTGCAAAGCGCCACCAATGACCTGCCCCAGCTAATACAGCACACCGATGAACTGGTGCAGCAGGTGAACGCCGTGGATTTTGACACCCTAAACAACAGTCTGGTCAGCCTGGATGAGGGGCTGGCAAAGCTGGATTTCAGCGCCCTAAACAACAGCATTGAAAACCTCTCTCGCGTTACCCAGGCGCTGGCGGACGTGGTGGGCTTCTTCGGCGGTTAGCATGGAGGCAGCCTGCACCCTTTGCCCCCGGCGCTGCGGGGTTTTGCGCAGCCAGCAGCCGGGGGCCTGCGGCGGCGGCGTAAACCCCCGGGTCAACCTGGCCGCGCCACATTTTGGCGAGGAGCCTGCCATCTCTGGCAGCCGGGGCAGTGGCGCTGTGTTTTTCACCGGCTGTTCGCTGGGTTGCCGGTTCTGCCAAAACCACGCCATCAGCCGGGGGGCGCCCCCCGGCCAGGAGATGGGGGAAGAGGAACTGGCCGGGGTATTCCTGCGTTTGCAGGGCCAGGGGGTGCACAACCTAAACTTGGTTACGGCCAGCCACCACCGCCCGGTGGTTTTGGCCGCCCTGCGGCGCGCCAGGGCCGGGGGCCTGCGCTTGCCCGCCGTGTGGAACACCGGCGGCTACGAAAGCCCAGACGCCGCCGCGCAACTGGCGGGGGATATCCAAATCCACCTGGCCGACCTCAAGTTTTTCTCCCCCGCCCTCTCCTCCCTGTTGGCCAATGCGCCAGATTATTTTACCCATGCCTCGGCCTATCTAAAAGCGGCCTGTGCACAGTGCGGGCCGCCGCACTTTTCTGCCGAGGGCCTGCTACAAAGCGGGGTGATTGTGCGGCTGCTGGTGTTGCCCGGGCAAAGTGGCGACACCGTTTTGTTGTTGCGCTGGATGGCCGAAAACCTGCCCCTAGGTGGATTTTTGCTCTCTTTGATGAGCCAGTACACCCCGCCCGCCGCACTGAGCTTGCCAAAACCGTTTCACCGGCGCCTGGCCAGCTACGAATACCGCAAGGTGCAGCAGGAGGCCCTGTCCCTGGGGCTATGCCAG
>CAYYLW010000116.1:0-8758 GCA_964472465.1 uncultured Oscillospiraceae bacterium
ACGCCCAGGACCTCATAATAGTCCCGCTTTTCGGCCAATCGCCCTCACCCTTTCTGGTTTAGCGCCACACGCGGCGGAAGTGTGCCCCTCCGCCGCGCTGCGCTTTTGTATGGTTGCTCTTGCCAAGGGCCGCCCGCAGGCGGGCCGCATGGTATTCCTTACTTATTCGTCCACCTCGGTGAAGTCCGCGTCAATCACGTCTTCCTCGGGGGCTTTTTCGGCGCCGTTCATGTCCTCGGCGGCCTGTGCGTCGGCGCCGCCACTCTGGGCATACACCTTGCTGCTCACCTCATACAGGGCCTTTTGCAGTTCTTCCTGCTTGGCTTTGATGGCGTCCAAATCCTCGCCTTCCAGCGCGGTTTTCAGGGCGGCCTTTTTGTCGTTCAGGTCGTTGCGGTCCCCTTCGCCAATCTTGTCGCCCAGGTCGGCAATGGTTTTTTCGGTCTGGTACACCATCTGGTCGGCCCCGTTGCGAATTTCAATTTTTTCTTTCAGCTTGCGGTCTTCCTCGGCATACTGCTCGGCCTCTTTCACGGCCTTCTCCACATCGTCTTTGCTCATGTTGGTGGAGGCGGTGATGGTGATGCTTTGCTCTTTGCCGGTGCCCAGGTCTTTGGCGGAAACCGCCACGATGCCGTTGGCGTCGATGTCGAAGGTGACCTCGATTTGCGGCACGCCACGGGGGGCGGCAGGGATGCCATCCAGGTGGAAGGTACCCAGTTTTTTGTTGTCTTTGGCCATCTCGCGCTCGCCTTGCAGCACGTTCACTTCCACGCTGGGCTGGTTATCGGCCGCCGTGGAGAACACCTGGCTTTTCTTGGTGGGGATGGTGGTGTTGCGCTCGATAATTTTGGTGCACACGCCGCCCATGGTCTCGATACCCAGGGAAAGCGGGGTGACGTCCAGCAGCAGCAGGCCCTTCACGTCGCCGCCCAGCACGCCGCCTTGAATGGCCGCGCCCAGCGCCACGCACTCGTCGGGGTTGATGTCCTTGCTGGGTTCCAGCTTCATGTACTCCTTCACGGCTTCCTGCACCGCAGGAATGCGGGTGGAACCGCCCACTAGCAGCACACGGTTTAGGCCGCTGGGCTCAAGGCCGGCGTCTTTGAGGGCGCGTTTGACGGGGTTCATGGTGCGCTCCACCAGGTCGGCGGTCAATTCGTTGAATTTCGCCCGGGAGAGGGTGGTGTCCAGATGTTTCGGGCCGGAGGCGTCGGCGGTGATGAAGGGGAGGTTGATTTGGGTGCTGGTGACGCCGGAAAGTTCAATCTTGGCCTTTTCAGCGGCTTCTTTCAGGCGCTGGGCGGCCATTTTGTCCTCCCGCAGGTCGATGCCGTTCTCCTTTTTAAACTCTTCGGCCAGCCAGTCAATCACCTTCTGGTCGAAATCGTCGCCGCCCAGGCGGGTGTCGCCAGCGGTGGAGAGCACTTCGGTCACGCCTTCGCCCATCTCAATCACGGATACGTCGAAGGTGCCGCCGCCCAGGTCATACACCATAATCTTTTGGTCGGCCTGTTTGTCCACGCCGTAGGCCAGGGCCGCGGCGGTGGGCTCGTTGATGATGCGTTTCACGTTCAGCCCGGCAATGGCGCCCGCGTCTTTGGTGGCCTGGCGCTGGCTATCGCTAAAATAGGCGGGCACGGTGATGACCGCGTCGGTTACTTTTTCGCCCAGGTAGCTTTCGGCGTCCGCTTTCAGTTTGGCCAGTATCATGGCCGAAATTTCCTGCGGGGTGTATTTCTTGCCGTCAATCTCTACTTTTTCGCTGGTGCCCATGGCACGCTTGATGGAGGAAATGGTGCGGTCGGGGTTGGTGATGGCTTGGCGTTTTGCCACTTGGCCCACCAGACGCTCGCCGTCTTTGGTGAAGCCCACAACAGAGGGCGTGGTGCGGCTGCCTTCCGCGTTGGGGATGACGACGGCGTCGCCGCCTTCCATCACCGCGATGCAGCTATTGGTGGTGCCTAGGTCGATGCCTACGATTTTACTCATGGTTGGTCTCTCCTTTTTTTAAGGGGTTTTGTTTGTTTTCTCTATGTTAATACGAGGGTATACGAAGGGGGTTTTCATATGCGCGCCCTGCGCGCATCCATTTGCCGCTGCACTAGGGGGCCACGGCCACCATCGCGTGGCGAATTACACGGTCGCCCAGCTTATAGCCGCGTTGCATCACCAGGGTTACGGTGCCGCTCTCGGCATTGTCGGCCGGTTTTTGCATCACGGCGTTGTGCAGTTCGGGGTCGAAGGGCTGGCCCTCGGCCACAATCTCGCTAATGCCCAGTTTTTGGAATACCTCCTCGCATTTCTGCAAGGTGAGCAATACGCCTTTTTTAAACTCTTCATCGGTGGTGGGAACAGCGGCGGCGGCGTGCAGCGTGTCCAGTACGGGCAGCAACTCCTCCGCCGAGAAACACACCCCGTTGCTAAACGCACTTTCGGTTTCGCGCTGGCTGCGTTTGCGGTGGTTTTCGTACTCGGCCGTGGTGCGCAGCAGCCGCTCGTTCAGCTCGGCCGTGCGGCTTTCGGCCTCGGCCAGCTTCGCTTCAGCCGCGGCAATGCGGGCTTCCGTTTCCAAAATCCGGCTTTCCGCGTCGCCACCGGCCGCCTCTTTTTCCTTTTTTGCTTTTTTGGGTTTATCTTTCGCAGCGGAGGCCTCGGCCTCATGCTGTTTTTTTTGCTTTTCGGTTTCGCTCATCTGCTTATGCTCCTTTTTGGCGGTACGCCCCGCCTGTATTACCGGCCCAGCCCAGCGCCACTGATGGCACGTCCCATCAACTGGCTAAAATATTCAAGCGCCGGGATTACCTCGCCAAAATTCATCCGTGTGGGGCCCAATACCGCCAGCGCGCCGGTTAGGCCGCCGCCCGCGGGGTAGTGCCGTGACACGATGCAAAGCCCCGGAATGGGCCGTTCCATCTCGTCGCCAAACTGCACCATGGTGCCCTCGCTGTCGTTTTCCAAAAGCTGTTCCACCCGTTCGTGGCTGCCGGCCAGTTCCAAAAGGCCGCGCATGCCGTTTTCCAGTTCAGGCCATTGTAGCAGGTGTTTTTGGCCTTCAAAATAGATAGAGGGTTTGCCCGCTTCGGCCAAAAGGGCCAACGCGGCCGATAAAACCGGCCAACTGCGCGGGCCCGCCTCACCCAGGCCGTCCACCATCTCACGAATCAAAGAGGGGGCCACGTCCGCTTCCGAGACGAAGCGCAGGTGGGCGTTGAGCGCGGCGGCCAATTGGCGGATATCCTCCCGCCCCAGCTCAAAATCCACCTTGGCCACCCGGGTAAGCACCCCGCCCGCCACGGTAACCGCCAGCACAGCGGCGGTATAGCGGCCCACCTGCAACACCTCATAGTGCGCAATGTGCAGGTCTTTTGCCAAAGGGGTGGTGGCAATAACGGCGTGGCCCAAAAAATCCGCTAGGGATACGGCCGCCCCGCGTGCCAGTTTTTCGGGGTCATAATCCAGGCTACCGGCCAGCTTTTCCATTTTTTGGCGTACCGGGCTTGGTAGGCCTGCCGGGGTGTGCATCAAATGGTCCACATAATAGCGGTAGCCCTTGGCAGTGGGCACCCGCCCCGCCGAGGTATGGGGCTGCTCTAAAAGCCCCAGCTTGGTAAGGGCGGCCATCTCGTTGCGCAGGGTGGCAGAGGACACGGAAAGGTCAATGCTGCGGGAGAGAAGATGCGAACCAACCGGCTCGCCGGCGGTGGCATACAGGGTAACAATGGCCGTCATGATGCGTTGTTTCCGGTCGTCCATGGCCATGGTCAGTCCCCTTCCTGAAGGTTTAGCACTCTTCATGTATGAGTGCTAATATCATTCTACAACATCCTGCGAAATTGTCAAGGGGCAGGGGCGAATTTTTTTGAGAGTTTTACAATTTATACATACATTAGAAGAAAGCGAAAATGGCGCAATAATAGCCCCCAGGCATTTGCCCAGGGGCTGGGATGTGGGGCTGGCTTGCTAGTAGAGCGGCCTGGCCTCAATCCAGGCGGCCACCTGGCCGCTCATCTCCCTTAGCAGGCCTGGGGTAAAGGGGGTGCGCAGCCCCGCCGCTTCCACAAGGCCGGTGTAGCTTTCACAACCCGCTTTTTGCACCAGGGCCAAATAGCGCTGCCAAGCACTGGCAAAATCCTGCTGGGCCAGTAAAAAGAATTGCAGGGCCACCACCTGGGCCAACACATAGTCTATATAATAGAAGGGCGAGGTGTAGATGTGCAGTTGCCGCTGCCAGCCCGCCCCCCGGCCGTAGAAGGGAAGGCCGTCGAAATCCACCCAGGGACGGTAGGTTTTTTCCAGTTCAAGCCACAGCTCACAGCGCTGCGCGGGGCTGAGATGTGGCTCATCGTACACGCACTGCTGGAACTCGTCTACCATGCAGCCATAGGGCAGGAAGCAAAGGGCGTCTTGCGTGTGGGAGAGGGCGTACTTGCCGGTGTCCTCCTTAAAAAATAGGGAGTGCCATCGCTCGGTTAAGAACTCCATGCTCATCGAGTGGATTTCGCAGCTTTCCAGCCCGGGGCTTCGCAGGGCCTGTGGTAGGTTTCGTCCAGCGGCCAGATAGGCGGCAAAAGCATGGCCCGCCTCGTGTGTTAGCACATCCACATCCCCGGCGGTGCCGTTGAAATTGGAGAAGATGAAGGGGCTTTGGTAGCTGGGGATAAAGGTGCAGTAACCGCCAAACGCCTTTCCGGGCTTGGCCAGTACGTCGAACAAATCCCCCTGCATCATAAAATCGATAAATTTGGCTGTCTCGGGCGAAAGCTCGCGGTACATGGCCTGCCCCGCGGCTAAAATTTCCTCTGGGCTACCCTTGGGGCTGGGGTTGCCGTCGGGATATTCCAGTTTTGTATCGTAAATTTTGAAGTCTGGCAGGCCAATGCGGGCAGCCTGCCTGGCAAACAGCCGTGCGGCCAGGGGGGTTACCTCGCAGGCCACCTCCCTGCGGCAGGCAACAATCTCCTTGCGGCCATAGCCCAGCCGCTGCATACGAATGTCACCCAGCGCGGTAAAGCTGTTGTAACCCAATAGTTTTGCCTGTGCTGCGCGGTTTTTTACCATTTTATCATATATTTCGTCCAGTTCTTCACGGTGGCCCTCGAAAAAAAGGCCCTCCGCCTCAAACGCGGCGCGGCGTACGCTTCTATCCAGCCCCAGCATGAAAGGGGTGAGCTGAGCGATGGTGCGCTCTTCCCCTTGGAAGGGGATGCGAGCCGAGGCGTAGAGTTTCTCATAGCGTGTTTCCAGCGCGTTTTCTTCCTGATGGAGAGAAATAAGCCGCTCGTCGCTGCTTTGCACCTCTAGTTCCAGTTTGCGGCAGAGCAAAGGGCCATAGGCTTTGTCTAGGATCTGGCGGTGGGGGCAGGCCAATACGGTGCGGTAAAATACCAGCAAGCGGTCTGTCAAAAGGGGCCAGTGTTCATCAAAATAGTCTTTTTCAGCGCTATAAAAGCTATCCTGGGTATCCACCGTATGGCGGATAGAGGCCAGGGTAAAGGCGGTTTCCATCTCGTCCATCAGGGTGTTGGCCTCGCGGAAATATTCCAGCAGGGCTTCCCCGCAAAGCGCGGCGGTGGCCTGCCGGGCCAGTTCTTCCAGTTTTTGTGCCGCCTCGGCCAGGTTGGGGCGTTGGTAGATCATATCCACAAACTTCATTCTCTGTCCTCGCTTTTTTGTCGTGTCCTCTGGCCCATACCGGCCCAGATGCTTTGGTGCCAATGCCAGGGCTAGCCCAGCAGGGAGAAGGTGTCCACATCGAACAAGCCCTGGTCTGTAAGCCGCAGGGATGGGATGACGGGGAGCGCCAAAAAAGAAAGGCTGATGAAGGGGTCCACATGGCTGGGAATTCCCATGCTGTGGGCCTTTTCTAAAATTTCACCCACCTGCTGGCGCACCGTTTCGGCGCCTAGCAGGCTCATCAGCCCCCCTACGGCCAGGGGAACATCCCCCAGCACCTGCCCGTTCTGCACCAGCACATAGCCCCCCTGGATATCGCCCAGGTGGCGGATGGCCAGCAACAGGTCGACGTCGTTATCGCCCGCGGCGATGATGTTGTGGCTATCGTGCGCCACGGTGGTGGCAATGGCCCCCCCACGCAGGCCAAAGCCTTTTAGCGCGGCCACGGCCACATGGCCGCCGCGGCCATGCCGCTCGGCCACGCACAGCTTCACATAGTCCCCTTCGGGGGCAAAGAAACCGTACTTTTGGGGCAGGGTTTCGCGCAGGTGCAGGGTTTCCAGCTGGTAGGGCACCATGCCAATCACATCGTTTTCGCCGGGGCCGGCGGCCAATTGCAAACGTGTCTCATCCGTGGTGGGTAGATGCACACTGTGCAGCACGGCCTTTTCCTGCGGCGGCGGGGGTAGCGCACTTGCCAGCGCCTGGCGGCAGGGGATGCCGTCCTTGTATACATCCACCACCTCGATGGATTTCAGGTCTTTCAGCAGCACAATATCGGCCCGGTAGCCCGGCGCAATGGCCCCCACGTCCCGCAGGCCATAGACCTGCGCGGTGTTCCAGGTGGCCATGCGAATGGCCTCTAGGGCGGGCAGGCCTGTGTCCACGGCCAGTTTCACATTCCAGCGGATGTGCCCGTCACGGCCGGTGTCGTCCAGGTGTTTGTCGTCTGTGCAGAACAGGAAACGGTCGGTGCGCAGGCCGCTTTCGGCAAGGCCCCGCACAATGCCCACCAGGTTGTGGGCGGCGCTGCCCTCCCGCACCAAAATGGCAAAACCGGCGCGGGCCTTCTCGGCCGCTTCGGCGAAGGTGGTGGCCTCATGCTCGGTGCGCACACCCGCCGCCGCGTAGGCCTGTAAGGCCGCGCCGCATAGGCCGGGGGCGTGTCCGTCAATGTTTCCCCCGGCAAACAGGGCCAGTTTCTCATAAATCTCCCCTTGGGCGGCCACCACATCAGGGTAGCACATCACCTCGCCCAGGCCCAGCACCCGCGGATGGCCCAGGAAGGGCTGCATCTCGGCGGCGGTGAAGCTGGCGCCGTTCGTCTCAAAAGCCGTGGCTGGCACGCTGGAGGGCAGCATAAAATAGATGTTGCAGGGGAGGCTTTCGCTGGCGTCCAGCATGAACTGCATGCCGCTGGCCCCGCTTACGTTCACAATCTCGTGGGGGTCGGCCACCAGGGTGGTGGTGCCGCTGGGTAGCACGGTGCGCACCAGTTCCGCCGGCAGCACCATGGCGCTCTCAATGTGCAGGTGCGCGTCAATAAAGCCTGGGCAAAGCACAAGGCCGCTGCAATCGCGTTCCTCTTTTCCGCTGTACTGCCCAACCCCCGCGATTTTTCCCCCGGCCACCGCCACATCACCGGGCAATAGTTCGCCGGTGAACACATTCACCACCTGGGCGTTTTTAAACACGATGTCGGCCTTTTCCCGGCCTGCGGCCACATTTGCCAAATGCTGTAAAGACATGATGAACCACCTTTCCCTTCTGAGGATAAACCGTGGCTTGAAATTGGTGTATATTTCCATTAGTATAGCATACAGTGGGCTATTTGTCCCCGGTTTTGGCGGGGGTTGCCCCGCCTGCGGCAAACGTTTGTGCCGCCTACAGGAATATTTTAGGCAAAAACTCGCATGCTTGCCAAAAGTGCAGCTATATTTTTAGCGCATTTGCCAGGTGGGGCGGGTAAACCGAGACAAGAGGGAGAAAGCATGGAAAAATTGACGATGGAACAAAGCCGCCGTTTACTGGGGGAAACCACACACGAGGCCCATCTTGTGCAGCATGCCCTGGCCGTAAGTGCGGCCATGGGGGCTATGGCGGCCCATTTTGGGGAGGATATGCCCTACTGGCAGGCCGTGGGCTACCTGCATGACTATGATTATGAACAACACCCCAGCGAACATTTGCAGCATACCGAGGCGCCTTTGCGCGCAGCCGGGGTAGACGAGGAAAGCCTGCGGGCCATTTTGGCGCACGGCTATGGCCTGCTGAACGAGGTGAAACCCGAAAGCCGCCTAGAACAGAGCCTTTATGCCGTGGATGAACTGACGGGGCTGATTTCGGCCACGGCCAAGATGCGCCCGGCGGGCATACTGGATTTAGAGCCCAAAAGTGTTAAGAAGAAATTCAAAGACAAGGCCTTTGCCGCCAAAATTGACCGTGAGGTGATTCGCCAAGGGGCCGAGATGCTGGGCATGGAACTGGGGGATTTGATTGCCATTTGCATTGAAGGGATGAAGCCCTATGCGGCGGAACTGGGGATAGCCGGTACGGCAGAATAGAGCCGACCTACCGAAAATCTGGCCATTCGTATTGTTAGAGGCAAGTAAAAAGCCCGGAACCATGCCAAAGGGCAGGTTCCGGGCGGCTTTCTTGTAGGGGGCAATGGCTAGGGCAGATAGCCGAGGGGGTCTTGACGGCCGGGGTTGTGCACTTCAATGTGAAGATGGCTGCCTGTGGAGTAACCCGTGCTGCCCATTAGGGCGATGGTGTCCCCGGCTTGCACCTGTTGCCCCACACCCACCAACAGGCTGTTGCAGTGGGCATATAGGGTTTTTAGGCCGTTGCCGTGGTCAATAACCAGGTAGTTGCCGTAGCTGGAATGGGAGGTGGCCACAATTACGGTACCATAGCCCGCGGCCACAATGGGGGTGTTGTAAGGCGCCCGGATATCCATGCCGAGATGGGGCCTGCCGGAGGGGTCCGGCTGGCCATAATAGCAAGTGATGCTGCGCGAGGAAGGCACCGGCCAGGCGGTAATGGCACCCATCACGGGCGGTGCGGGCTCCGGCGCAGGGGG
>CAYYLW010000117.1:0-8721 GCA_964472465.1 uncultured Oscillospiraceae bacterium
CGGCGAGGAATGGGTGCTGGAGGATTTCAGCCTGAAAATTCCCGCCGGGGCCAACGTAGCACTGGTGGGCGAGACCGGGGCGGGCAAATCCACCCTGGTGAACCTGGCCTGCCGCTTTTATGAACCCACCCGCGGCCAGGTGTTGATAGACGGCAGGGACTACCGCGAACGGAGCCTTTCCTGGCTGCACAGCCAGCTTGGCTACGTGCTGCAAAACCCGCACCTGTTTTCCGGTAGCGTGCGGGAGAATATCCGCTATGGCCGCCTGGACGCCACCGATGAAGAGGTATATGCCGCGGCGCGGCTGGTCTCGGCCGATTTGGTGGTGGCAAAGCTGCCCGGCGGCTACGACACCGACGTGGGCGAAGGGGGAGACCGCCTTTCCACCGGGGAAAAACAGCTCATCAGCTTTGCCCGGGCCGTTTTGGCCAACCCGCCCCTCTTCGTGCTCGATGAGGCCACCAGCAGCATCGACACCGAGACAGAAGCGCTGATTCAAAACGCTATTTCGCACATTCTAAAGGGCCGCACCAGCTTTTTGGTGGCCCACCGCCTGTCCACCATCCGCCATGCGGACATCATTTTGGTGGTGGCGGGGGGCAAAATTGTGGAGCGGGGCACCCATGCCGAATTGATGGCCCAAAAGGGCCAGTACCACCGGCTGTACACCGCCCTGCGCCTAGAGGAGGCCGAAACCACCCAAAACCCCGCGGTGTGTGCGGAATAGCGGCGCAATGAATACATTTGAAACTCTGTTTGAGGCGGGCGCTATCCAGCCTGTCTAGCGGTTCAAAACCAAAAAGAAAGCCTAAAAAGGCGTCTCTTTCACAAAAGAGGCGCTTTTTCCTTTTATTGATTTATTTGGTATAAGGCTCACACCCCTGCAAGGCCAGGAGACAGAAAGCCTTGCCCCGGGCCTTTCACTTTCCACTGTCAACTTTCCACTGTCTCTTGTTGCCACTGGGCCAGCATTTCCCGCATCCACCCCAGCACGTCCATGCTGTATACGGCGCTTAGCGGCCCGGCAGACAACACCTCGCTCACCGGGCCACTGGCCGCCACCTCGCCACAGTTTAGCAGCAGCGCGTGGCTGCCGTAGGCCCGCGCCAGGCTTAAATCATGCACCACCGAAAGCACGGCCCGCCCTGGCCGCTGCACCCAGTGGGCAATCAAGTCAAACATCTGCTTTTGGTAGATGAGGTCCAAATGGTTCACAGGCTCGTCCAGCACCAAAATGGCCGGGTCCTGCGCAAAAAGCTGGGCCAAAAACACCCGCTGCAATTCCCCGCCCGAGAGCCGCAGCACCGATTGCCCCCGCAGCTCCACAAGCCCGGTTAGGCGCAGGGCTTCCTCCACCTGTTCCTCCCCTTCTTCGTCCGGCTGCCCAAACAGGCCCCCGCCATGCGCATAGCGCCCCAGCCGCACCACCTCCTCGGTGGTAAAGCCAAATTCCACATGGTTATGCTGCATCAGCACACCCAATTTTTGGGCCCGCAGGCGGGGCTTTAATTTGGCAAAATCCTGCCCTTCCAGCAGCACCCGCCCGGTATAGGGCAGGCTTTGGGCCACTGCGCGCACCAGGGTGGATTTTCCCGCGCCATTCGGCCCCACCACCATCAGCCATTGGCCTTCTTCCAGCGAAAACCCGGCGCCTTTCAGCACCTCCTTTTCGCCAAAACACACCCGCAAATCCTCGGCTATTAACATGTTCACTGCCTCCTTGCGCGGTAAAAAATGAACAAAAACCAAACCGCCCCCACCAGCGAGGTGACCACCCCGATGGGCAGCTCCCGCGGGCTTACCACCACCCGGCTCAGCAGGTCGGCCAACATCAAAAAGCTGGCCCCAAAAAACAGGCTGGCAGGCAAAAGGCGGCGGTGGCTGGGGCCGGTGATCATGCGGGTGATGTGGGGGATGACCAAGCCCACAAACCCGATGGTGCCCCCAATGGCCACCGAGACGCCAATCAGCGCCGAGGTGAGGGCCAGCACCACCAGCTTTACCCGCCGCACATCAATACCCAGGTGCCGGGCGTTTTCCTCGCTTACCGAGAAGGCGTCCAGCTCGCGGGAAAAACGCAGCAGCGCCGGGGCCCCTGCCGCCAGGGCCACCAGCAGGGTAAGCACATTGGCCCAGTTGCTCCCGCTGAGGGAGCCCAGGGTCCAGAACATGATGGAACGAACTTTCTCGCCCGCAAAGGTGACCACCAAGCTGGTGAGGCTGTTCATAAACATAGAAAAAATGATGCCCAGCAGGATGATGGTACTGGTGGAGAGGGCACTATCCAGCTTTTGGGCCAGGGTTAAGATGGCCAGCAGCGAGAGGAAGGAAAACAGCATGGCCAGCACCGTGGTGCCCGCGCCGGAAAAAAACGGTAGGCTGATGCCAAACGCGATGGAGAGCGCCGCCCC
Source organism: uncultured Oscillospiraceae bacterium (assembly GCA_964472465.1). GTDB lineage: Bacteria > Bacillota > Clostridia > Oscillospirales > Ruminococcaceae > JAAYCI01. Next base: position 2,412 of record CAYYLW010000117.1, read on the forward strand.
CAGCGAAGCGCCTGAGGCCACGCCCAGGGTACTGCCATCGGCCAGGGGGTTACGCAGCAGGCCCTGCATGGCCCCGCCGCACACCGAAAGCGCCGCCCCCATCAGCGCGGCGCACAGCACCCGTGGCAGCCGCACCGAAACGATGATGGCCGCCGTTTGCGGGTTGCTTGCCACCTGCCCCGCTATGCTTTCCCCAATGGCACGCAGGGTTTCCCAAAGGGGCACGGTTACACTACCCGCACACACGCACAGTGCAAACACGGCCAGGGTACCCAGGCCAAAAAACGCCCAGCCAGCCGTGCCCACACGCCTTACGGCCCGGCTTTTTGGGGCCGCCTTCCCCGCTTTGCTTTTTTCCATATGGTGCCTTTTTCCCCCTTGCCCACTGTACCGGTAAAAAATAAAATCCCTCCCACAAGGGAGGGAAAACCGTCGTCAAATAAACGGCAGCCGGCCTCAAACCCCAGGAGTAACACGGCGTTTTAGGTCTCCCGACTTAGCTTCCTCCTACCGCGGCCCCTTCCCATCTCCGCCGCACAACCCCAAAGGGGGAAGCTTGTGCTCTATAGAAGACAGTGGTTCTGGCCGTTTCGTCTGCATCACGGTTACTGGGTTAGTCTGGAATTTTCATCCAGTTCCCTTGGCAGCCTATTGGCCGCCAGCGAATGGTTCGCAAAACACCTGGGTAAATCATACCACAACCCCTCTGCGCAAGCAAACTACTTTTCTGCTCCATTGCCAGCCAGGCGAAAAAACGCTATACTGGTGGCAAGCCTATTGGCAGAAGGGAGCCGCCTATGCACAGCCCTGTTGATGCACTTTTGCACGACCCGGATTTTCTGCGCAGCATCCTGGGGCAAGACCCCAGCGGCGTTATGGCCGCGGCGGCAGCCCAGGGTTTTTCCATCGACGAACGGCAGGCGCAAAAGCTTGCCCAGGCGGCGGCTTACCGCCCACCGCGCCCCATCCTGCGGGTAAAAAGCCCCCACCCTGGCCTGCATTTGCACCCCAAAGACCTGCACAAGTAGTTTTTCTATACACGTTAGAATACAGTTCAAGAAAGGCGCCTGCCACGGGGCAGGCTATGGTTTTTATGACGCGTTACAAAGGCATCCTCTACACCGTGCTTTCTGCCTTCCTGTTTGGCTTTTCCCCCATCATTGCAAAATTTTGCTATGCCGAGGGCACCAACAGCATCACCATCGTGTTTTTGCGGGGCTTTTTAAGTCTCCCCTTTTTGTATACACTGGCGCGTTTTTCCAAAACCCCCATGCGTATCTCCAAGCAGGAACTGCTGCACATTTTGCCCGTGGGAATCATCGGCGCGGCCATGACCAGTATCTGCCTATATTCCGCCTTCCTCTTCATCGGGGTAGGGCTGGGTACCACCTTGCACTACTGCTACCCCTTGCTCATCTTCCTCATCTATTTTCTGCTGTACCGGCAAAAACCCGGCGCACTGAAATGGTGTGCGCTGGTGGTGGGGCTGCTGGGCATCGCCATCACGCTGCGTCCCGGCGCACAGGGTAGTTTTTGGGGCATTGGGCTTAGCCTACTCTCCGGCTTAAGCTACTGCGTCTACCTCATCGTCATCGATAGAACCAGCCTAAAAGACATGAACTGCTTTAAACTCACCTTTTATATCTGCCTGGTTTCCAGCCTTAGTTCCTTCACATTTGGCGCTGTTACCGGGCAGTTACAATTTCCTAAAAGCGCCGCTGGCTGGGGGGCCTCACTTCTGCTGGCCCTACTCATCTCGGTGGGCGGGCTTACACTATTGCAGCTTGGCATCGCTTCCACCAGCCCCTCCACCGTTTCGCTTTTGTATACGGTGGAGCCCATCACCAGTGTACTGATGGGGGCTATTTTGCTGGGGGAAACGCTGGACACCCGCAGCTTGTTTGGCATTTTGCTCATACTGCTGGGCGTTGTGCTAGTGGCCCTTGCCGAAAAACGCGAAAGCCTTCGCCCTTCGCCCCCGCCGCCCCTGCCCGGCGCGGATTCGTTTTAAACTGTAAAGGCCCCCTTCCAAAGCGGCTAACGCCTGGATAGGGGCCTTTTTTATGTTGTCATGGGGGCACCATCTGGTTTCGGTGTCCTTTTCCCACCCTTCCCAAAGGGGAGCTGTTTCACCAGCAAACTGTAGCCGCGGCCCGCCAAGATACAAAACAGCGGCAAAAAATTGATGAGATAGCGCGAGCGGCCCTCAAACAGCAGGATAAAGCACAAAAGGCCTAAAATAGCCAGTTGCAACACCACTTGTGGCCCAGCCGGGGTTCGCCTACGAATAACATCTGCCGCCGCAGGCACCAGCGAAAACAAGATTACACATATCCAAATCGCTTGTGGGCCATAGCGGTATTGCTGGTAATATTGTCCAGTGGGGTATACCCACTTTGCCAAAGGGTCAATCTGGTTTTCGAATTCCGTGTTTGTGCCTTCCCCGCCCCAGAAAAAAGTTCCATCCAGGCTGATCCAGCGCAGCTTATCCCATAGGTACCGCGTGTAGCCACCCGGCCCCATCTCTGCCAAACGGCTTTTCCATTTTTCACGGTTCATTTCCCGCATTTCCTCGGTACTAGGCAAAACCCATGTCTCTAAAACTTCGGCTTCATGCCAGGAGCCAAAGAGGCGGGTGTTCCCTTGCCCCTTTTCCACAAGACCCATTGCCATAAAATGCTCCATGGGTACACTTATATTGGGGGTGATGGCCAGTTCTTGTTGCTTCTCCAGGGCCAAACGAATTCCCCCCAGCACCCCGGCCCCTACAAGCACAACCACCGCCATAATGGCAAGTATTTGTTTGCGCTTGGCAGAACCTAACAATTCGATGCATAGAACCAAAAGAATAGCGATACCCAGCACCGCCACTGTTGGCTTTATCAATATGCCAATGGCAAGCAAAAGCCCCATAACCGCTGCCATACCCATCCGCGTACGCCGCTTGGTTGCGCTTATACACACGGTGTATGCAAAAAACGCACCCGCCACAAAAGGCATAGAAAGGGTATCGCTGTATGGCACCAAAATCCAAGTGGAAAAGCCCAACACTAGAAATGCAAACACTGCCACGGCAAGTGCTGTAAGGCCACTATACAAACGTTTTGCGGCAGCAAAGGCCAACACTAGCGCCGCATCCACGGCAAACAGATTCAGAAGAGTCAAGCCTGTGGCACGGTCAACAGAGAAAAAATCAAACACCCCAAACAGGGTACGATAAGCGAATAGCAAAAATAGATTGTTCGAATAGTGGCTAAAGTAATCCTGCCATGCGGGCTCTACGGAAAGGTCCGGTGCCCCAGCAACGCCTATAACCATTCCTGCATCCCAGCCCCAAAAATCCACCTGCAGCCGTATTACACTAACAACTTGTACACACACCACCACCACCATCACAGGCAAAAACACCCGCCATGGGTGCAGCCGCATCCAGCTAAGCACATCAGCCCATCGGCCCAGCAGCCACATAGCACCCACTCCTGTGGCCAGTAAAAGCGCCAGGCAAATGGCGACATAGCTATTTTGTTTTATGTTATCCAATGGGTACACGGTATTTATGGATACGAGTACAGAAAGCAGTAGCACCATCCATAGGGCAAAAAACACCACCTGAACCGCTTGCCATACCCCATTTTGTACTCGTATACCCCCGGGAGCCCCTCGCGTTGTCTTTCCCGCTTGCCTCATAATATTCCTCCGTTTGTTACAGCTTTTCTTAATTGTCGCCCCAGTATTACAGTAATTGCTTATATTACCATATCTTAAGCACTTTTCAAACCCAGTCAAAAAAAGGAAAGGCCTCATAAGGCCTCTCCTTTTTTGATATTTTCAGCGCTACACCCTCTCCACCTTCACGGCGCACACCTTGTATTCCGGCACATTGGCCAGCTCGTCGGTGGCGGCATGGGTGAGGTGGTTTGCGTTGCCATCCTCAAAGTGGAAGGTCATAAACACCTCGCCAGGGTTCATCTTGTCGTCCACATAGGCAGTGGTTTCCACCTGGCCGCGGCGGGAGCTTACCCGCACCTTCTCCCCGTGTTTCACACCCAGCTTGGCCGCGTCATCGAAATGCATCTCCACATACGAGGCATGCGCTTTCTCGTTCAGCCCCTCGGTGCGCTGGGTCATGGCGCCGGCGTTGTAATGGTACAGCATCCGCCCGGTTACCAGGATGATGGGATACTCCTCGTCTGGCAGTTCCGCCGAAGGCACGTAGCGCCCGGGATAAAAGTACCCGAGGCCGCGGGAAAACTTCTCCTGGTGCAGTATGGGGGTGCCGCAGCTGGTATCACTGGTGCAGGGCCAGTGCAGGGTTTCGCCCGCATCCAGCCGCGCATGGCTAATGCCCGCATAGGAGGGGGTAAGCGAGGCAATCTCCTGCATAATCTGGGCCGACGTAAGCGAGGGCTGCTGATAGCCCAAGCGGTTGCACAAATCGATAAAAATATCGGTATCCAGCCGCATATCTCCCTCGGCGGCCACGGCCTTGCGCACACGCTGCACCCTGCGCTCGCTGTTCGTGAAGGTGCCTTCCTTCTCGGCGTAGCTCATGCCGGGCAGCACCACATCGGCCAGTTTGGCCGTCTCGGTGAGGAAGAGCTCCTCCACCACCAGAAATTCTAGGCCCTCCAGCATCTCGCGGATGTGCCCGATGTGCGGGTCGGTCCGCATGGGGTCCTCGCCAAAGATGAACAGGCCCTTGATTTTGCCCTCCTCCACGGCATGAGGTATCTTGGTGGAGGTGAGGCCGGGCTTGCCGCTGAGGGGCACCCCCCAGGCCTTCTCAAATTTCTGGCGGGCCTCCTCGTTTACCACCTTCTGGTAACCGGGGAAATCCCCAGGCAGGCAGCCCATGTCACAGGCCCCCTGCACATTGTTCTGCCCGCGGATGGGGTTCACCCCGCAGCCGCTGCGCCCAATCTTGCCCACCATCATGGCCAGGTTCGAAAGGCTCATCACACCCTCGGTGCCGGTGGAGTGCTCGGTGACGCCCAGGCAGTACATCAGGGGGGCTTTGTCGGCTTTGGCGTACAGGTGGGCCGCACGGCGCAAATCGTCTGCGCGAATGCCGCAAATCGCGGCCACTTTTTCGGGGGTATACTCCTCCAGAATCTCGGCCAGGGCCTCAAAACCCTCGGTGCGTTTTTGGATGAAGTCCATGTCGGCGAGGCCATCTTTTAGAATGATGTGCATCATGCCATTGGCGAACGCCACGTTGGTGCCGGGCTTTAGCTGCAAATGGATTTCAGCTTTTTCAGCCAGGTCAATCTTGCGGGGGTCCACCACAATCAGCTTGGCGCCCTCGCGCACTGCCCGGCGGATTTTGGTGCCCAGCACGGGGTGGGCCTCCTCCGGGTTCGAACCAATCAGCAGTATGACATCCACTCCATTTGTGATGTCGTCAAACGGGTTTGTCATGGCACCCGAGCCCAGCGTAGTTGCAAGACCTGCAACAGAAGGGCTGTGTCAGACGCGGGCGCAGTTGTCCACGTTGTTCGTGCCCACGGCCGCCCGCATCATTTTTTGGAACATGTAGTTGTCTTCGTTGGGGCTGCGCGAACAGGAGAAACCCGCAATGGCATCGGCCCCGTGCTGTTTTTTAATCAGGCTCAGTTTTTCCGCCACCAGGCCCAGCGCCTCGTCCCAGCCGGCGGGGCGGAACTCCCCGTTTTCTTTAATCAGCGGGGTTTTCAGCCTATCGCCCGCATGTACAAATTTGTAGGAGCCAAAGCGTCCCTTCACACACAAAAGGCCCTTGTTGGTGGGGCCGTTAGCGGCCTCGGCGCCCACCAGCTTTCCGTCCTTACTCAAAAGGTCCAGCTGGCAACCCACGGCGCAGTGCGGGCAGGTGGTGCGGGTCTTTTTCACCTCGTAGGCACGGTAACGCTTTTTCTGGTCCTTGCTGCTCAGCGCGCCGGTGGGGCAGTTCTGCACGCAGTTGCCACAGCTCTCGCAGCGCGAGGCCTCCTCCCCACGGGGCAGGCCATAGGCCGGGCTGATGAAGGTGTCGCCCCCACGGCTGGAAACGCTCAGCACGTCGCGGCCTTGCAGCAGCTCGCAGGTGCGCGCGCAGCGGCGGCACATGATGCACTTTTCGGGGTTGAACTCATAGAAGGGGTTTGAATCATCCACCCTGCCCTGGTGCGGGTGGGCCCCCATGGGGTAGCTGCTTTTTTCCAGGCCATACTCCAGGCTGTAATCTTGCAGGCGGCAATCGCCGTTGCGCGCACAGGAAAAACAGGTGAACACATGGTGGCTCATCAGCAAATCCAGCACAAAGCGCCGGGCCTCCACCACCTTGGGCGAACGG
>CAYYLW010000118.1:0-8720 GCA_964472465.1 uncultured Oscillospiraceae bacterium
GGCGCGCTTTTTGGGCAATGTGCTCACCGGGGGGGAGATTACCCGCTGGTTTACAGGTTGCCTGATGGGCGGGGAAGGCCCCGGCTACGACAAACTGGAGGCCGCCGCTTCGGCGGTGCCCCCGGGCAGCGAGGGATTGTTCGCCCTGCCCCACCTGCTGGGCGAGCGCACCCCCTGCCCCAACCCCCTGGCACGCGGCGTGCTGTTCGGCCTTACCAACACCCACACGGCGGGCCACGCCTACCGGGCCTTTTTGGAGGGGGTGGCCTATGCGCTGCGGCAAAGCTACCAGCATAACCACCTGCCGCTCTCCCGGCTGGTGATAGGCGGTGGCGGCTGCAACTGCCTGCTGTGGCGGCAAATTTTGGCCGATGTGCTGGGCCGGGAGCTATGCTACCTGCCCAAGGCCGATAACGCCCTGGGCACCTCCTTTTTGGCCGGCATGGCCCTGGGTGTGTTCGATAGTTACAGCACCGTGCGCGACGAATGGCTGAAAGAGACCGAGGTGATTCGGCCAAACCCCGCCACCGCGCGTGTGTATGACCTGGGTTTTGATTTTTATTGCCAACTGAACAACATGATGCACCCCGCCTATGCGGGGCTGGCCAAACTGGAAAGTAGCCTGCGGGAACTGCAAGGGGGAGACAAAGAATGAAAATTTGTGCGTTTGTAGCCAGCAGTAGCCACAAGGGCAACACCGCCACGGCGGTGCATCGCCTGCTGGCGGCGGCCCAAGCCGCCGGGGCCGAGACCGAAATCCTCTATTTGAACGATTATTTTATCAAGCCCTGCATCGGTTGCCGGGTGTGCGAAAAAACCCACCAATGTGTGCTGAAAGACGACGACGTGCCGAAAATTCACGAGGCCATCCGCGCCGCCGACGCCTATGTGCTGGGCACGCCCACCTACTATGGGGACATCACCGGCCAGTTCAAAATGTTTGTGGACCGGTGTTACCCCTTCATTGACATCAAAAAAGACCCCGTGGCACAAACCCTGTCGTTTGGCAGCATCATCCCGGTGCGCAAGCCGGGGGTGCTGGTGGCGGTGAGCGGCGGGCACGGGGAGAGCGTGTTCAATAGCCATGTGAAGGTGGCCTTCCACTGCCTAAACGACATTAACGGCTATCTGTGGCGGGAGCATCTGGTTCCCTTCACCACCTGGACGGCAGTGAAGGACATGGAGGAGACCCTGGCCGAGTTGGACGCCACCGGAGCAGAACTGGTGGCGCACCTGGTAAGCGGCGAAGGGGAGGACCTACAGCGCACCAAAGACTTGCGGGCGCGCTGCTAAACCTGAAAGGAGAAACAAACATGAAAAAAATGGTGATTACCGCCAAAGAGACGGTGGAATACCAGGATTTCCCCCTGCCCCAGTGCGGGCCGGATGAGATTTTGGTGAAGGTGAAGGCCGTGGGCCTGTGCACCTTTGAGCAGCGCTACTTCACCGGCGGCAAAGAGGACTACCCCTTTAACGGCGGCCACGAGGTGTGCGGCATTGCCGAGGCCGTGGGCGAAAACGTGGGCAGCGGCGTAAAACCCGGCGACAAGGTCGTGGTGGCCGCCATCACCCGCTGTGGCGAGTGCTACTACTGCCAGCGCGGCTACGACAACATGTGCCTAAACGGTGGCGACAACGCCGTGCCCGGCCAGTTGTGGGGCCCCGGGGGGCTTTCGGAATACATGGTGGTAAAAGGCTACCAGGTGTATAAAATAAACGATTCTGTGGATTTTGCCATCGGCACCCTGGCCGAGCCCCTGGCCTGCGTGCTGCGCAGCGTGGAAAAAGGAAACGTGCGCTATGGTGATACCGTGGTCATCACCGGGGCGGGCATCATGGGCCTGCTACATGTGAAGGTGGCCAAGCTCAGCGGCCTCAAGGTAATCATCACCGAGGTGGACGAGGCCCGCAAAGCCATGGCGAAAGAGCTGGGGGCCGATTTGGTGGTGGACCCCACCAAAGAGAGCCTGAAAGACGCCGTGAAAGCCTGCACCGGGGGCATCGGGGTGGAGGCCGTGTTCTACACCGCCGGGGGGGCCAAGGCCGCCAGCGAGGGCATCAGCGTGCTGGCAAAAGGCGGCACCATTGTGTTCTACGGCGCCATCTACCCCAAAGGGGAAATGCCCATCGATCCAAACCTCATCCACTACGATGAAATCAACCTCACGGGCCTTGTGTCCACCACCCGGGCTTCCTTCCAAGAATCGGCCCGGATGATGAGCGAGGGCCTCATCGACCTGCGCCCCTTCGTAAGCGAAGTACTGCCCTTTTCCGAAGGGAAAAAGGCCTTTGAGCGCGCCGTTTCCCCCGATACTTACCGCGTGATTGTAGAGTTATAACCCTGTGGCTTCCCTTGCTTTTTGGCAAGGGGGGCCACTGGCCTATGAAAAGACAAATCAGGGAGGCATGTTTATGAAAGCCCTACTCCGCCACAGCGATACCCCGAAGGACTTTTCCTTGGGCGAAGCCCCAAACCCTGCCATCCAGCCCGGTTTTGTGAAGCTGAAAGTGGCCTACGCCGGCATCTGCGGCAGCGATCTGCACATCTACCTGGGGCAAGACCCCGGCCTGCCCCAGCCGGTGCACGGCCATGAGTTTTCGGCCACCATCGCCGAGATAGGCGAGGGTGTGGAAGGCTTTACCGTGGGGCAGAAAGTGACCACCGAGCATACCTTTTCGGTGTGCGGGCTGTGCGAAAATTGCCGCGCGGGGCGCTACCAGCTCTGCACCCAGCGCCACTCCATCGGCTTCGATATCCCCGGGGCCTTTGCCGAATACCTGCTGGTAGACCCACGCTACATCCATCCCCTGCCCAGCGGCGTGGGCCTACAACAAGGCGCCCTCACCGAGCCTTTGGCCTGCATCGTGCACGGCGTGGAACTGGTGGATACAAAACCCGCCATGCCCGTGCTGGTGGTGGGCCCCGGCCCCATGGGCCTGCTGGCGGGCTTGGTGCTTAAAGCCTACGGCTGCCAGGTGGACATCTGCGGCGCCCCCGCCGACGCCCAGCGCCTAGACATTGCCCAAAAAGCCGGGCTGCGGGTGGTGGAAGCCCCCCAGAGCAGCAGCTACCCGCTGGTGGCCGAATGCTCCGGCAGCGCGGGGGGGATCTCGGTGGCCATAGGCGCCCTGCAAAAGGGGGGCACCCTCTTGCAGGTGGGAATCACCGCCGGGGCCGCCAGCCTGCCCTATGACCAAGTTGTCTACAAAGAATTGCGCATCCAGGGCACCTTCTGCCATGTTTGGAAGGATTGGCGGCAGGCCCTGCGCTTGCAAGAGGCCGGGCTTTTAGACCTCTCCCCCGTCATCACCAGCGTGGTGCCGCTGGAGGGCTGGAAAGACGCCTTTGAAGCGCTGGTAAACAAAGAGGGAATGAAAACATTGCTGGCCGTGGCCGGGGAGGAATAGAGGATGCAGGCGAGACAAATTTACTTCGATGACGTGGGGAAAGCCCGGCTGGTGGTGGCCGAACTGCCCGCGCTGCAAGACAGCCAGGTGCTGGTGAAAATCGAGGCCGTGGGCCTGTGCACCTGGGAACGCTATATCTACGAGGGCACCGAGGAGATGCCCTTCCCCTTTGTGGGCGGGCACGAGATTGCCGCACGGGTGGTGGCCAAAGGCCCCGCCGCCGGGGAGGATATCCAGGTGGGGATGCCCTGCGCCGTGGCCAAATGGAAACGCTGCAACCGCTGCGAGGACTGCCGCCGTGGCTTCGACAACCAGTGCAGCGCAAACTTTGCCCCTTCGGCGGGCGCGTATTCCGGCCCGGGCGGCTTTTCGGACTATCTCATCTGCGAAAACTATGAGATTTTCCCCTACCCCGCCGAGGCCCCCATCGAATATGCCGCCCTGGGCGAGCCTGTGGCCTGTGTTACCCGCGCGGTAAACCGGCTGAACGTGGTGGCCGGGGACGCCGTGGCCGTGCTGGGCGCGGGGCTGATGGGCCTTCTGTTTTTAAAGCTGCTGAAATTGCGCGGCTGTAAGGTGCTGGTGGCACAGCGCAGCGAGGGCCGCCGCGCCCTGGCCGCCCAAATGGGGGCCGATTGGACCGCCGCGCCCGAGGACTGGGTGGAACAGGCCCTGGCCGTCACCGGTGGGGCCGGGGTGGCCGCTGCGGTGTACACCGCGGGGGGCGCCGCAGGCATCAACCAATGCCTGGCCGCCACCCGCAATGGCGGCGTGGTGATGCAATACGCCCCCACCCACGAGGAAAAACCGGCCATTGACCTGGACCTTGTGCATTTTAAAGAGTTGGTGCTCACCGGGGCCTTGCGCCACGATAAAGAGAGCTTCCGCCAGGCGGTGCGCCTGCTGGGCAGCGGCCAGGTGGATTTTTCCGACCTCTCGCTGGCCTTTGGTCGCTTTGAAAATTTGGAAGACGAGATGCAGCGCGCAAACCAAGACCGCGACATCCACCGCATTTTGCTGCGCTGGGAAAGTTAAAACCCTGTAACCTATTGGGAGGTGAACCTTTGGCCTATTCACTGAACGAGCGAGCCATGCAGATCATCCGGCGGGACGTACTGCCCCACATGGACGCGCTGGGTTGCCGGATGGTCACCCTAAAAAACGGCGCCACCGTGCTGGATATGGGGCTGGAAGCCAAAGGCGGCTGGATGGCCGCCAAAGCCTTTACCGAAACGGGCATGGGTGGCCTGGGCGAGCTGCGCTACCGCAGCATGCCCATTGGCCGCCACCGCCTGCCGGTGGCCTCGATTTGGGTAGACCGCCCCGCCTTGGCGGAACTGGGCGCGCACGATGCCTTTTTGTATGTGCAGCACCACGGGATGAACCGGGCGGTCAGCGGGCCCATCCGCACCATCCAGGCCGCCGATAGCTTCGCGCAGGCCGTGCCCTACCGCGACCCAAACCCCGAGGTGGCGGTGTGCCATATCCAAATGGATACCCCGCCGGACGAAGACCTGCTGGAAGCAATAGCCGCCGTGGCAAAACTGCCCCCCCGGCGTATTTGGCTGTTGGTGGCCAAAACCGGTTGCCTTACCGGGGCGGCGCAGGTGTGTGCGCGCAATGTGGAGCAAAGCCTGCCCAGCCTGCTGGACCAGGGCTTCCCCATCGATACGGTGGTGCAGGCCTGCGGCAGCGCCCCCATTCCCGCCGTGGTAGACGACGAACTGTTGGCCTATGGCCGGGTGAACGACGGGCTGATTTATGGGCAGGAAACCTGTTTGTATGTGGACTGTGAGGACGCCGAGATTGAGCGGCTGTACAGCATCCTTCCGTTTTCCAAAAACCAGGATGTATACGGCCAGCCCTTTGAAGAGCTGTTTGCCCGCTGCGGCCATGTGTGGCGGAACGTCCCGCGCGAATGGGACGCCCCCTGCAAGGTGAATTTCTTCAATTTGAGAACCGGGCGACATTTCAGCATTGGGCAATTGCACGAAGGCGTGCTAGAGCGCGCGTTTTTGGGAAACAATGGAGGGCATTGATATGGACTACCGTTTGTTTGCGCAAAGAATGTTTGAGAAAATTGTACAGGAAGCCCCCGCCAACCATTGCAGCGTGCTCATCCACGCAAATGGCGTGCTGGTGGACGCCGGGCAGCAGTATCCCGGCGGCTGGATGGTGACCAAGATGGCCCTGGAAGGCCTGCTGGGCGGGCGGGGCCAGGTGGGTTTTGCCCACCAGCCGGCCAGCGGTATACAGTGGCCCGCGCTGGAGGTGTTTTTCGACGACCCCCTGGGTATGGCCGCCGCCTTTCAGCCAGACGCACAGGGCGTCTTTGGGGTAAACGCCGGGCCGGGCTATGCGCTGGGTGTATACGTGGGCGAGGAGGCCCCCTGCCAAAAAGCCAAGGGCAACCTGCTGGCCGCTTCCCCTGCCAGCCTCTTTTCCTCTATTATAGAGACGGTCTCCCTGGCCGCGCAGGCGGTAGAAGCCTTAAAGGCCCAGGGCGTGCAGGACATCCAATGGGGCTGGTACAGTTGCCCCCTGGCCCCTTTTTGGAACGATGTGGCATTACGCACACAGCAGCGCCAAGAACTGGCCGCCACTGAAGCCAGCGTGAATTTGTGGCTACGCGGGGAGGAGCATGCCCTGCGCGCCGCCGCTGCCACCTTCACCGCGGCCCCCCTCTGCCTGCACGAACTGGCCACAGCTTGCACCTACCAAAATGCCCAGGCCGAAGGCCAACAGGGCTAAGCATATCACGCCCAAATTCTCTCACTATTTCAGCCTTTTGTAACACAGTTCTCGCAGCACAAGGCACACCATGGCGGCGCGCCCAAACGGTGCCGTCTCCTTCTCTATATTTCTACAGCCTATACAACCTTTCTCCTGCTATTTTAGTCATTATTTCAAATATCCCGCCACCTTCTCCTGCATTTTTTTCGCTTTAAGGGCACTTCGATGGCATAAAGAACAATTTTTGTCTAAATTCTCAACTAATTTGCATCATTACTAACAAAAAATTAGCTTGCAAATTTTATTTCAGGGCCTTATAATAGCCACAATGCAGATGTAAACGGTTACATAACTGTTACAATCTGCGAGTACAGCTTCAATACCGGCAGCATAGCTGCAAACCTTGAAGGAGGGTACCACAACATGAAAAAGCACTCAAAACTCTTTGCCGTTCTACTCGCTGTTACACTACTCGCTAGCCTGCTGGCCGCCTGTGGCGGAAGCGCCAGTTCTTCCTCTGCCGCCCCCGCCGCCCCGTCCGCCGCCTCTTCTGCCGCGGCCAGTTCTGCGCCTGCTGAAAGCACCCCCGCCGGTGGCCTGAAAGTGGCCATGCTGCTGCCCGGTGCCATCAACGATGGTGGCTGGAACACCATGGCCTACACAGCCTTGACCGAAGCCGAAAAACAACTGAGCGCCGAGATTGCTTACACCGAAAATGTGAAGCAGAACGACCAAGTGCAACTGCTGCGGCAATACGCCACCCAGGGCTACAATGTCATCATCGGCCATGGCTATGAGTTCAAAGACGCCCTGCTGCAAGTGGGCGAAGAGTTCCCCGACGTGAACTTCTTGAACTTTGGTTCCACCGATACCAACAACGACGTAAACGTGGGCTCTATCAGCTATGCTTACGGCGAAACCGGCGCTTTGATGGGCGTGCTGATTGGCATGCAGCCCGACGTGACCAAAGTGGGCGTGGTGCACGCGTTTGAAAACCCCACCGGCCTCACCGAGACCAAAAACGTGGAGCGCTTTGCCAAAATGTACAACCCCGACATTGAATTCACCTACAGCTACACCCAAAACTGGGACGACATCAACCTGGCCAAAGAAGCCGCCACCGCCCTGCTGAACAATGGCGCGCAGGTCATCGTAAGCGACATGTCCGGCCCGGCCGATGCCATGCTGCAAGCCGTGAAAGAAAAGGACGCCATGTACGTGGAAGTGACCTTTGATGCCCTGAGCCTGGCGCCCGAAAACGTGCTGAGTTCTGCCGTGCACGATGCCACCAAAGCCACCCTGGAGGCCCTAAAAGACATCGAAGCCGGTAACTTCAAGGGCCAAGTGTATGAGTTTGGTATTGAAGAAGGCGTTATGAGCGTGGGCGAATTTGGCCCCATGGTAACCGATGAGCAAAAAGCCGAAGTGGAAAAAATTCAGGCGGAAATCATCGCCGGTACTGCTAATTTGATGACCATCGACGAAGTTTCCAGTGGCGCGGCCGCCTAATAGGCCTCTTTCGGAACAGTTCTACCCAATCCGGTAATAAAATGCGGCGGACGGACATTTTCTGTCCGCCGCACCTTGTTAAAAAGGCCCGGTAAACTTTTGGGGTTCGGGCCGGAGGAGGTTACGTGTGGACAATATCCTGAGCATTCGTGGTATCAGCAAGTATTTTCCCGGTGTTGTGGCCAATAAGGATGTGGATTTAGACATCCGGCCGGGGGAGATTCACGCACTTTTGGGCGAGAATGGCGCTGGCAAAACCACCTTGATGAACTGTATTTTCGGGATGTATACGCCTGAAGAGGGCAAGATTTTTTGGAAGGGCGAAGAGGTAAAAATTGCCAGCAGCAAAGATGCCATTGCCCTGGGCATTGGCATGGTGCACCAGCATTTCATGTTGGTGAGCAATTTCTCTGTTATTGAGAGCATTGTACTGGGCTCTCAAGCCACGCCCGGGCCACTATTAAATTTGAAAAAAGCGCGCAGTGAACTGCTGGGGCTGATTGCCCAGTATGGGCTGAACGTTGACCTGGAAGCCGAAATTTGGCAGCTTCCTGTGGGCGTGCAGCAGCGTGTTGAAATTATCAAAACCCTATACCGCAACGCAGAAGTGTTGATTCTGGATGAGCCCACCGCGGTGCTTACCCCCCAGGAGACCAAAGACTTTTTCGACATTCTGCGCCGCCTGCGCGAAGCGGGCCGCAGCGTGATTATCATCACCCACAAGCTGGACGAGGTGATGGAGATTGCCGACCGCGTAACCGTGATGCGCCTGGGCAAGGTGGTGGAAACCATCAACATCGCCGATGCTTCCCCGAAGATTCTGGCCTCGGCCATGGTGGGCAAGCAGATGGATTTAAGCTACGAAAAACGCGCCTGTTGCCCCGGCAAAACCCTGATGAAGGTGGAAAACGTCTGCTGCAAAACCGATAAGAACACCGACGCACTGACGGATATCAGTTTTGAACTGCGTGCCGGCGAAGTGATGGGCGTGGCCGGTGTTTCCGGCAATGGCCAAACCGAGCTGGCCGAGGTGTTGAGCGGCCTGCGCCGCGTTACCAAAGGCACCCTCA
>CAYYLW010000119.1:0-8645 GCA_964472465.1 uncultured Oscillospiraceae bacterium
ACGACACCTATACCTTAAAAGAGAGCTTTGACCTGGCCGAAGGGGACGAGACCTTTACCTACAACGCCCCTTTGGGCAAAACAGATACAATGGTGACCCTGTTGGCTGTGGTAACCGATTTAGATGATACGGCGCTTCGGGAGTTCGAAGGCAAGGCCTTGGCGGACCCGGAGCCAAACCCGCCCTTCCCGCGCGTTTTGTTGCAGCGGGACACCACCATTGACCCGCCCATTTGTGGTTACCCTTGTTATGTCCCCTGCGACAGAACTGATGGCAAGGAATGCTCCCACATAAGCTATGGCTGCCAAAATATCTGCACGGCGGCGCCGCCCGCGCAGTGGCTGTGCACCCACGCCTGCTGGGTGCCTTGCGATAACGTCGACCCAGATTCTTGCCCCCACAAGGCCTGCCTTCATGCGTGCCGGGCCGACCTCAGCCTGCCGAATGCCTGCACCCATGTGTGTGGGGAAGCTTGCCCCCTGCCAAACCCAGAGGATTGTGTGCACGCCGGCTGCGACAAATGCAGCGCCAGCCCGCCCCCACCTCCCTGCACCCATGCCTGTGGGGCAACATGTGACCGCGTTGACGGCCTGCCCTGCGACCACGCGTCCTGTCAGCATAACTGTGAGATCCCCTCCGAAGAGGAGCGGCTACAGCAACTTCTCTTGCAAAAAGTGACCATTCAGCCAGAGGTGCCTTTGGCGGTGGAACATGTGGAAAGTGTAAGCCTTGCCAAAACAAAGGATAGTGTGTCGGGTTCCGAAATTCTTTCGACTGTGCATGTGAAAAGCGGTGACACGCTTCAGATAGAATTGACATTCACCAAAAACAAAGTCGATTTTGATGAAGTGAACTCTACGGTGGCAGGCGGCAGCATCACGGATGTGGTGGAGACCGACGAAAACGGAGGCCAGTGGAAAAAGTTCCTCATCACCTTTGAACTGGGAAACTTGGGCATCCCGGCCAACCAAGAAAAACCCCTCGAATACTCCCTTCTTTTTCAAGACCAAAACCAGCAACAAAGCCCGCCGGATGATAGGCAATATTTTGCCTTCACACAGGCCACCACCCGGCCCGGCCTCCTAGTAGAAAGCATCACCTGCCTAGGGCCCATGGATTTTGCCACGGAGGATTACACCGCCAGTTCGAAGCCCGAAGCCCCCCTAGACGCCCCGTTTGAAAGAGTGGCGCTGGAGGGGGACTGGGTGCTATTCGATTTGGAAACCAAACTGGAGCGCCCCTTCGCCGTTACGGGATATACGGTGGCAAGCGCTATGCCCATCAGCTTTTCCCCGCCTTACAGCTTTGCCACAGCACACCAGATGCGCTACCAAGCAAACCCGGCAGACGTCCTTCTGGACGACGCCCCCATCCCGCTCTCTGCATTCAGCTTGGTGGATTTGGCGGGCAACCAGGCGGGTGGTTCCCTAGTGGAACGCGAAAAGTGCGTGCTCTACTACGCCAGCCCCAATGCCCCGGTGGAAGATCGCTTTTCCATGGTCTCCCCCTCGTTTGAGGAGGGGCGGTATTACGCAAAAAAGGATGACCAGATTACGCTTACCTGGGAGACAGGTAGCCGCCTAAACTATAGCCAATTGCTGGCGAAAATAGGGGAGAACAAAAGCGCAGAGCCACCCCAGATGCAGCGCGACCATCAGCGGCACCTGTGGGTGATTACCTATACAGTACGCCTAGAAAAAACCGAACCCTTCCCGGACGAAACTGCCCTTGTGCCCGAGGTGTTCTATGGGGATGCACCCTTTGCCTTCCATCCGGCGGCCCCAAAACCCAATGAGGTGATTTTCCTGCACCCGCTCAAAATTACCTCGGTGCAGATGCACTCTGTGGATACAGACCGCGCCCAAACGCCGGACAGTGACTATGCCATCAATGGCAGTTTGATAGAGGCCCTCATCACCCTAAACCACAAAACCTACCTGGACGAGACCCTCACCATAGCGGGCCTTGTGGCGGAGGAGAAAAAGCCGGATATCCGCCCCCAAAGCGGCAAGCCCTTCTATTACTATAGCGCCGAAACCCGTAGTTACACCCTGCGCCTGCTGCTGCCCAGCTACAAGAACGACCCGATTTTTGAGACCATCCGCCTTACCGAGAATGGCCCCATAGAGCTTACGGTGGCCGCGCGGGACTATGCCCAAAACCATACCGCTATGCGAAACATTGCCGAGGGCATGGAGCAGGGCTACGCAAAGCCCCTGACCTACTTTGCCCCATTGGAGCTGCACAGCGTGAACATCACAGCCACCGAGATGCGGCAGGACAAGGACGGCTACCTTGCCATTAAGGGCGGCGAGGAGATTGGCATCGAGTTCACCACCAGCCACCCTGTGCTGCCCGGGCAGATGGAACTCTCCCTGGGTAGCCACCAGGCACAGCCGCAGTTTAGCGAAAAGTATGCTAGCGGCATCTACACCTACACCGCCCGCTATACAACGGGCGAAGCACCGCTTTTGGAACTGGCCGATATGGAAAAACTGGCCCCGGTGTTCACCGTGGGCGACCGGATGGGCCAGAGCACCCGTTACCCTGCCGATTACCGCGGTGAAAACCAAAAATGGACGCCCCGCTATTATGCACCCATCGAAATCACCGATGTCACCATCACCTCTAGCAACAAAAATGACGAGAGCCTGTTTGCCAAAGATGAGGACACCGTCTATGTGAACTTCAGCTCCAACCATTTTCTGGATGTGGAGGGCAGTATTGCGGGCCGTGGTTTTAAGGTAAGCAGCAAACGGCCAGACCACAACTCGGAAATAACCGAGTGGACGCTGAGCTATACCCTGGCCAACAAGGACCTCAAAGACCTGGAGGTGGTGCCCTTCACCTTCACCGTGCAGGACATCACCGGAAACACCCCGGTGAGCTACACAAACCAGAGCCAGGGTGTAAAAAATGAACTGACCTACTATGAACCCATCGAAGCCACGGCCAGCATCGCTTCAAACAACAAACGGCCGGAGTACGCTAAAAATGGGGACAGTATCACCATAAGCTTAGAAGCACAGCACAAAACGGCGCCCTCCGAAGCGAGCATTGGCAGCCGGGATTTAGCCGGCAACCTGGACTTCAAGGAAAAACCCGAGGTCACCATGACGCTTCCCAGCGGGGAAAGCACCATCATAGAGGGGGAACTCTTCTTCTCGGTATTGCTGGAAGATGCGGCGGGCAACACCTTCTCGGTGAGTGAGACCGAGGACGAGAGCAAGGTGACCTATGACCGCACCGCCCCTGAGGTGAGCATCCTGCCGGGCTTTAACGGGGTGACCAACCGGGACGTGGGGCTATCTCTTCTGTACAGCGATATGTACCTGGACCGCGAGACCCTTTCCTGCACGGTGAACCAGAGCGAGCGGGTGCCTGGCGGCGAAAAAACCAACCCAGCCGAGCCCTCGGTCACCTTCACCCAGGCCCTCAGCATCACCAAAGAGGGCGAATACAAAATAGAGGGCAATGTGTTCGATATGGCGGGGAACGAGGCGGAGTTCAAAGCCGCGTGTAGTTTCATCATTGATAAAACCGGCCCGGAGTTGACCTTAAATCTAGACCCCAAAACCTATGCCGCGGGGTTCTACTTGGGGCGGCTGTTCAGCATTGAGGAGGAATTGGTGAAAGAGGTGGCCTGCACCCTCACCGATGGCGCGGGCGTGCATGATTGGACGCTTGAAGCCCCCATCGAGACCGAGGGCAAAAAAACCGTCACCTTTATGGCCGAGGACCTGGCGGGGAACGTCTCGGTGCCCATCACCTGTGATTTGTACATCGATGCCACCGCCCCCCTGCCCACGGTGCGGGAAACCGGGCAGGACGCAGAACTGGTGGAGGGTGAGGAAAACGTGATTACCGAGGCCGGGGCCAGCCTTGCGGTTAGCCTGGCGCGGCTACACCTGGGGGATGAGGGGCCGGACCGCTTCACCCGGCTGGAATTGCTGGACGAAAACGGAAATCTGGCCCAGAACCTGCTGGAAGGGGAGGCGTTGGCCGACGGAAGCTACACCCTCCGCCTGCCCGCGCTGGGGCGCTATACCTTGTTGGCCCAAGCGGCGGACGACGTGAACAACACCACCGGGCTTCTGGCCTTCCCCATCAACTACCGGGAGATGTACTGGGCGGAGCTGGCGCTGCAAGGCACCCCGCTTGCGGGCTTTACATGGGTGAAAAATATCACCAATACACAGCTTGTGGTGGCGGCTTCCGCCCTGGTGCTGCTGTTGGGCGGGGGAATTACCCTGCTGGCCGTGCGAAGGTACCGGCGCAAGAAGGCGGCCTTACTCAAAAAATAAAAACAGGCGGGTGACGAGATGGAAGTGCTTGTAAAAAATGGACTTGTGAACGAACGGCAACAGGAGGGGAGCCTAAGCTACCTGCTGCTGCGGCCGGGCATGCTTTCCGCAACGGCCTACAAGGTGTTGCAAAGCCAAGAGAAAGCTGGTTTTGTGCGCTGTGTGCGGGTGCTGGAAAACGGCCGCGACAAGCTGGTGTATAGCACCGAAAACTTGCACGCTTTGGCCGGGCTGCTGCCCAGCCTGGCCGCGCAGGATTTTGCCCGCCTTGTGGCGGCGGTGCTGGAAGCCCTGCTTCGCCTGCGGGAGATTGGCTTTTTGCAGCTAGCGGGCACCGAAACCGGCTTAGACAGGCTGTTTGTGGAGCCGGAGGGCGGGGGCATTTGCCTTGTCTATCTGCCCATTTCCGAAGCGGAGATGGCGGAGCTTGGAAACGACGCCCTGGGCACGCTCAAGTTCCAGCTTGCCTGGGCGATGGAGCATTACCCAAACCTGGCCGGGGAGGCCCTGGCCGCCTTCCAGGCCCAGCTTCGCACACCGGCGGGAAGCCTAGAACAACTGCGCGAGGCGCTGGGCGCGATTGTCCCCCTGGCAAAACGCCCTGTGGAGGCCACGGGCACCATGGGCACCGGTACCATCAGCCTTACCGGGGAGATGGGCCGCGCCAGTGGCGAGATGGCCGCCGTGGCCCCGCCCCCGCCGGAAGAGCCCCGCGAAGAGAGCAAAAAGAAAAAAGGCGGCCTGTTTGGCAAGGAGAAAAAGCGCCCCGCCCAAAACACCGCCTACCCCGAGTACGAGGGCGGCGGCACCGAAGTGCTGGACGAGGTGTTCTCCCCCCTCATTGTGCTAGAAGGGGTGCAAACGGCCAAAAAACTGGAATTCGTGGTGGATAGACGCCAGTTTGTGATTGGGAAAAGCGCCGAGGCGGTGGATGGCCTGATTGATTTTTCCACGGCAGTAAGCCGCAAACACTGCTGCATCACCAGCAATGAGGGCAAAAACTATATCACCGACCTTGCCAGCGCCAACGGCACCTTCCTAAATGGACGGAAGCTGGAAGCAGACAAGCCCGCCCTCATTCATGGGGGCGACAAAATCAAGCTGGCGAACATCAGCTTTGTGGTGAAAGATATTTAGTTGTGAAGAAATGAGGGGCCCCCTATGCTCACCTATCACTTTGACGTGGACGGCCTGACAGACGCCGGAACCACAAAACCCGTGAACGAGGACAGCTTTGTCATCCTGCGGCACGATGCACTGGCCGGCAGCGCGGTGCTGCTGGCGGTGGCCGACGGTGTGGGGGGCCTGCCCGAAGGCGAAACCGCCAGCGCCGAAGCCGTGCGGCAACTAAAAGAATGGTGGAAGGGCATCGATTGGCCCAGCCAGCCCTCTACGGATGAAGTGTTTGCCGGGCTGGCTCCCGCGGCGCAGCAGATGAACCAAAACATCCTGCGTATGGCCCGTGAAAAAGGCGTGAAATGCGGCACCACCCTCACGGCCTTACTGTTGCAGGAAAACAGCTACCGCTTTTTCCATGTGGGCGATAGCCGCATCTATCAAATAGAGGACAGGCTTTTTGGCGGTGTTACCCAGCTTACAGGGGACCATACCCAAAAGATGCCAAAACAGGTGGAGGGGGCCATTGTAACCAAAACCTACCTCACCGAATGCCTGGGCTACAAGGCGCAGTTCCGCTACCAGCAGGGGCAGGGCAACCTAAAAACCGGAGATCTGTTTTTGGTGTGCAGCGACGGCGCATACAAAAAGCAGGATGAGAACCTGCTGGGCAAACTGGTGCGCAAGCAAAAAAACCGGGTGGATAGGGCCTGTTATGAGATCATCGCCCAGGCCAAAGCAAAAGGTGAAACCGATAACCTGACGGCCCTGGTGGCCCGGGTGTGTAAATAGGGGGAGAGAAACCATGGCGCAGACCACAATTGTACTGGCGGATTTGGATGCCGAATATCTTGCCAAGCTGGAAAAGAGTTTTTTGGACGAGTTTGGGCATACGGCTCAGCTTTCCATCATCACAGACCCAGGCTACTTGGCTGAATATTTTACCAGTCCGCGCACCCTGGATATTCTGGTGATCAACGGGGGGCTGTATGACCAGGGCTTTGCCAAGCACAACATCGCCCACCTGTTTTTGCTGTGTGAGGAGCCCCCTTCCGCTGAGGGCGGGGCAGAACATCCGGAACGTCTCATCTACAAATATTCCAGCGCCAAAGAGGTGCTGGATCATGTCATCAGCCGCTCGGGCATTTCGCACAGTACCAAGCTGCGCGCCGGGGTGGCCAAGGTGCTGGCCGTCTATTCCCCAGTGGGGGGCGCGGGCCAAACCACCTTGGCGGCGGGTCTGTGTGCGGTGTTTTCCCGCAATTTCCGCCGCGCGCTGTATGTGAACCTAAGCGGTTTGCAGGATTTTGGCTTCTTGCTGCGCGGCGGCCAGCGGATGCAGCCCGGGGTGGAAAAAACCCTGGCCGCGGGCAGCCAGTACGCCTACAGTAAGGTAAAGCCCCTCATCGCCTCCGAGTTTTACGACATCCTTCCGCCTTTTCCTGCCTCACTTGCCAGCCTAGGCCTGGCACCGGAGCATTTCATGCACCTGCTGGAGCAAATCAAACACTCGGGCGACTATGACTATATCGTGCTGGACACCGGGGCCGGTTTCACCGCCGATACTGCCCGCTGGATGGCCTACGCCGACCATGTGGTGCTAGTTACCTTGGTGGACGCCCTCTCCCATTACAAGCTAAAGGTTCTTTTACAGAATATCGACACTTCCGACCACGCAAAATATCTGCTGGTGTGCAACCGCTGCACGGCGGACGCCCGCCTTACAGCAGAGACCGTGGGTGCGGCCCTGCCACCGGCGGAGTATATCGCACAAGACCCAGCGCTGGACCCCCGCGAGAGCGAGGCGCTCTCGGCCAGCCAGGGGCTGCAAAAACTCGGGCAGTTGTATCTGTAAGGGAAGGGAGACAAAAAATGGAACGGGATAGCATTGTGGCCGTGTTTTACTGGCAGAAGAAAAAAATGCAAATGGATGTGGAAATCCCCCTGGATATCTCCGCCAGCGAGCTGATTGTGGGCCTGAACCAGGCTTTTGGCCTGGGCATGGATGTGAGCGACCTCTCCCGCTGCCACCTAAAAGCCGAAAACCCCATCGCCCTGCTGCGCGGCAACAAGCTGCTGCGAGACTACCGTTTGCGCAACGGCACCCTCATTCAGTATACGGGGTGAGAAAAGCAAAAAGGAAGATTTTTTACTATGCGCAAGCGAGGTGAGAGAAATGTCCAGTGGTGCTATTTTTGCTCAAATGGGGGCGTGTGAAGGCCAAATTGCCGAGGTGAAAGCAGAAATTGAGAAGCTGCGTATCAAAATGGAGGAACAGGATGCGGCGGTGCGGTCTTACGCTTCCAAGCTGGGAGATTTACAGGCCGAAACCCAGGACAAAGCGGGTAAATATGCCAATGCGGCAAGCCATGAGGCCAGGGCTGTTGCCAGCCTGCGTTTTCGTGATTCAGTGCAGGAAAAATTTGGTGGGGAAAAGCCCAGCATGGAAGGCGCTGCAGTTCAAATTGAGGAGGGCATGAAAAGAGAGCTGGCCCACAATCAAGAGCTGCTGGAGATGAAGGAGACGCATCAGCAGAACTTGCAGACGCAGCTGAATAGCCTACAGGCTGAGTATCAGGCGGCCTTGGCCAGAGAGGAAGCGGAACGGCAGGCAAACCTGAATATGAATTCCGGCAGAAGATAGGAGATGAACCATGGCAGAGCTAACTGTACAAGATTCTGAATTTGTGGATGCATCCAACCAATACTATAGCAAGGCGCAAAAAATAGAAGAATGTATGAGCAAATATGTCGGCATTTTGCAATCAATTGTAGGCGAAAAAATTCTGGAGGGTGATGCCAGCCTGGCTTTGGCCGATTTTACCTCTTTGGCAGAGGGGTATATGTGCGGCGAGCTAGAGGCGATATTGCAGCGCCACAAGACAAAAGTGAATGCTTTTGTAAGCGACACAGAAACCGACGACGAGGCCCAGCTAAGCTAAAAGGAGAAGGAAATGGCCAATGTGATTCGCTTAAACTCAGCCCAGATAGACAAAAAAATTGCAGAACTGAAAACCATTCAATCGTCTCTTAAAGAGGAAGCGCTGCTGACTGGCTTGCCATTTGGCGCAGGTGGTGGGCAAAATAGCAGTGGAATGGGTGTGATACAATATAGCCAGCTCAATGCAGAATTTGGAGCATGTATCCAGAAGCTGGCTGCCCTGGTGGAGGCCACCATACAGTATTTGCAAAATGTGAAAGCAACCTTTGAGGAAGCGGATAACG
>CAYYLW010000120.1:0-8558 GCA_964472465.1 uncultured Oscillospiraceae bacterium
GGCCAAAAAGCCCAATCTGGTCATCTCCTCGGGCTACCAGGTGTGCTGGGAAAAATTCTGTGTGTACTGGGACATTGATATGCGCCTGGTTCCTATGGACAAAGACCACATGAGCCTGAACATGGACACGGTGCTAGACTATGTGGACGACTACACCATCGGTGTCGTGGGTATCATGGGCATCACCTATTCGGGCGAGTACGACGATATCAAGGCCCTGGATACAAAACTGAGCGAGTACAACAAAACCGCCAAGGTCAGTGTGCCCATCCATGTGGATGGCGCTTCCGGCGGGCTGTATGCCCCCTTCACAGAACCGGAGTTGGAGTGGGACTTCCGTTTGCAGAACGTGGTATCCATCAATACCAGCGGCCACAAATACGGCCTTGTGTACCCCGGCATTGGCTGGGTACTGTGGCGGGACGAAGAATATCTGCCCAAAGAGCTGATTTTCTCTGTAAGTTACCTGGGCGGTGAGATGCCCACCATGGCCATCAATTTCTCGCGCAGCGCCTCGCAGATTATCGGCCAATACTACAATTTTGTGCGTTTTGGTTTTGACGGCTACCGCCAAATTCATATGCGCACCCACGACGTGGCGGTGTTCCTGGCCGAGGCGGTGAAAAAGACGGGACTGTTTGAAATTTACAACGACGGCAGCCGCCTACCCATCGTGTGCTACAAGCTAAAACCCGATGCCAAGGTGAACTGGACGCTATACGACCTGGCCGACCGTTTGCAAATGAAAGGCTGGCAGGTGCCCGCCTACCCGCTGCCAGCGAACCTGGCTGATGTGATTATTCAGCGCTATGTGGTGCGGGCCGATTTTGGCATGAACATGGCCCAGGCCTTTGTGGAGGACTTCCAAATGGCCATAGAGCAGCTTGACCGCGCGCATGTGGTGGGCGCCAGCGACCCAGAAAACAAGGTGCACGGCTTCACCCATTAGCTAGAAACAAGCACGCCATCCGCCCCCCTATAAAGGCACATGTCAACCCACTGGATGCAAAAGGTTCCCTGCCCGCAAAGCGGCCGCTTTTGCATTCGCCTTTATGCCACCCCTGGAGATTTTCCTTTCTATATCTCCGCACTTGCACAAAACAAGCCGGGCTCTCGTAAGAGGGCCCGGCTTGTTTTGTGCAAAGCAGTTAATGGGGCAGGTGCCCGGCCAGCTTCATGCCAGGGTGAAAATGCTCGGCCGGCATGGGGCGGGAAAAATAGAAGCCCTGGATGATATCGCAGCCCATCTCGCGCAGCATCTCTACCTGTTGCAGGGTTTCTATACCCTCGGCCACCGTGGTGATGTGCAAATCCTGCGCCATGTGCAGCACGTTCGAAATCACCACCCGGCTCCGCTCGGTGTCGTTGTAAGGGTCGAAGAAGTTTTTGTCTATCTTCAGCATGTCCACCTGCAAATCTTTTAGCAGAGCCAGGCAGGAGTAGCCGCTGCCGAAATCGTCCATCGATAGGGTGAAGCCGGCGTAGTGCAATTCGTCAATCAGCTCGGAAATCAGCGATACATTTTCAAACACAGCGGATTCTGTCAGTTCCACCTCCAACAGGTGGCGGGGTACATCAATCTCATCGGTAATCTGGCAGAGGTCGGCCACAAAATGCGGGTTTTTTAGGTGGTAACGGGAGAAGTTCACCGAGATGGGCACGGGGGTCTCGCCCTCGTCAATGCTGGCGCGCAGTTTCAGCGCCGCCTGGCGGAACATATAGAAATCCAGCTTTACAATGAAACCGTTTTTTTCCAAAATGGGGATGAAATCCACCGGGTGCATGAAGTATTTTTCGTCTTCCTTCCAGCGCACCAGCGCCTCGGCGCCATAGATGCTGCCATCGGTAACGCGCACCTTGGGCTGCAAATATAGGCGGAACTGCTGGGTTTCCAGGGCGTCAGACATCTTGTCCTCCACCAGCTTGTTCAGCAAAGCGTCTTTTTCTATGGTTTCCTCGTAGTCCACAATATTGTCGTTTTCCGGGCGGTTTTTCGCGGCCCGGTGGGCAAAATTCACTTTCTCCAGAATCTCCATGATATCAGGCTGGGGCAAGTCGCCCGGGGTGAGCAAATACTGCCCGGTGGGGAATTCTACGGTGGTGTTGAACGCCGGCCCCATCAAATCGCGGAAGTTGTTCAAAAAGAGGTGGCGCTGCTCGTCCAGCCGTTCCCGCCCGTGGTAGGGCAGCATCAAGAGGAAGTCGTCGGTGCCGGTATGGGAGACGAGGGTGTTCTTTTCCCCCGCCAAGGTGAGACGCAGGGCCGAGGCGATGTTCTGAATCACCCGGTCGCCCTCGGTGTAGCTATAAGCACGGTTGATGAGCTTGAAATTTTTCACGTCCAGTTTGACGAATACGAAGTGATACCCCCCGTCCCGGCGCAGAATGCGGCGGGCTTTGCGCTTGAATTTCTCAAGGGTGTAGGTGCCAGTCATCTTATCAATGTTGTTACGCTGGCTAAAATACAACAGCAATATGACCATTAAATACACAAGGCAGCTAATGGCAATGCAAAGCCCAAGGGTACGCTGCACGCCAGTGGCGCCGGTGATGATTTGCGAGGCGGCCTGCTGCGGCACTATGGAGAAAAGATACCAATCGTTATAGGGCAGTTTGTTATAGCAAAAGTAGGTGGGGGCGTCATTTTGCTCCAGGGTGAGGGAGACGGAACCCTCGGGCCCTGCAATGGTTAGGCAATCATCGGGAACATGCTGCTGGTGCGAGCAATCGACGCGCAGATACGAAAGAATATTGTCCTCTCCCGCCTTGAAATCCCCCGGGCCAATCAACAGTTCACCGCTTTGCTTTGCCACAAACATCTGGCCTTTTCCGTCTAGAATGCTAAGGTTGAAGATGGAGTTCATGTCGTCGCAGAGGTAGGAATAGATGATGGAACCGATAATTTTACCGTTTTGCTCGATGGGTGCGGCGAACAACATCACCGTTTTGCTGGGGTCCACCACGGCGGGGCGAGGGTCGCTAATAAAAAACTCACCGCGCATGGTGGCCTGGAAGAAGGCGTCCTGCGAGACATTCCCCTCGTTTTTGTTGTCGTGTGTGATAAAGCTGCCGTCTGGAAAAGCGATGGCACAACGAAGCAGGCCGTTGTTCGTAACAGCGGCCTGTAGCAGTTGTTCATGGTTTGGGTTTCCCAATTTGCCAGAGTGGCCCAAAAAATCGGCGAAGGTGTTCACCTTTTTAATTTGCTCTTCCATCTGCAAATTAAAAGAGGTGATATTTGGCTGCACAATTTCATGCAGGCGTTCCATGGCGTTTTCGTACAGGTGTGCGTTTAAATTTTGGCTAAAGGTGAGGTAGGAACCCCAGATAAAGGCGAGAAGGATCATCGTAAAAGCCACCAACAATGGTGCGGTTCGTTTCACTACATCCCACCTCCCCCATATCGTAAAAAAGCTGTTTTCCGCCTCCCCCCAGGCAAGAACAACAACGCGGTTTTTAGTGTAACTAGAGCGTTTAGCGCACTCATCGTTTGCTATCAGCCAGCCCCTATTTGAGGATGGCGCATGTATAGTGTAACATACAAGGGTCAAAAATAAAAGCAATATCCAAAATTATTTGACCAGCTTCTGTCTCTTAAATACCACATGGAACAAACAGGCTGTTTTCTAAATTTTGTTTGTAAAACGCAGAAAAAAACAATGTGTCTTTTTGCACACGCGCCAAGAAAAACAAAAAAGTGCAGACGGTTGTTGTACCTCGGTTGAGCGAGAATAAAAACAACGAAATATCAGATGATGCAAGCTCTCGCCATATTTCTATGATAGGACAAATCGTCATAAGTGTCAATACAGCCACCTGGCATAATCAGAAGCAGGTGATGACATGGAAAATTTGCGAAAGCTGCGCAAAGAGATGGGATTGACGCAGCTTGCTTTGCAGATGAAAACGGGAATAGACCAGGCCTTGCTATCCAAATACGAGAATGGGGTAAGGCTGCCTACGGTGGAAAATCTTGTGACATTGGCGGATTTTTTTGGGACCAATCTGGATTTTTTGCTGGACCGCACAGGCCAGCGGACACCGTTTCACGGCTGAGCGAGAACAGGCAGGAAGCCTTAAAAGACCTTAGGCGGCTTCCCCGATTGGGAGGCCGCTTAAGGTCTTTTAAGGTTGCTTTAGTGGCGGTCATCTAGTTCTTTTTCACTGGATAAAATTTCGCCGCTGGAAGCAAATATTTTGTAGTCATATTCGGTGTTGCCGCTGTAAAATTCTACCTCATAATAACTTTGGCTGCGGCTGTCGTGTTCCAGGCTCACCTTGGTAAAGGTGGCATTCGCGGCGTCTATGCCGGCGTGATTTAGGGCGATGGTCTTCACTTCATCGGTGTTTAAAATTCCCGGAATACTGGTGGTGCTGGTGCTGCCCCGGCTGCGGAAGCGCAAAACGCTGCCGTCAGCGCCATTCACCTCGCAGTCATACCGGGTGCCTTCATGTACGAATTCGAATTCATACACCTGTAGCCCATTGTCCCAATCGCTGCTTTCTTCGGTGAACTGAACCTGGCCAGCGCTTAGGCCAGCCTCGGCCAAAGCGGCATTCCGGGCGGCTTCCAGGCCAATGTCTGCCGCCGCTACGCCGGGGGGGGTGGCGGCGGCATTTTGGGTGGCGCCCGCCACGGCATCGGGGCCATTGGGCCTATTTCCGGCTCCGTTGCCCTTCCCTTGCCCATTGCCTTGGCCATTTCCTTGGCCGCTGCCCTGCCTACTAGCGGAGCCGCTTGCCTGGCCGCTTTCTGGCCCATCCGGGTTGGCCGTGCTGCTGGCAGAGGCGGGGCCATTGCCGGTGGCAGACGCCACCTGGGGCTGGGAGGGTGCGCTTTGGCTGGTAGTGCCGCCACAGGCGGCCAGCAACGTCAGGGCCAGGGTGCCCGCCAGCACGGGGAGGCTTTTTTTAGCAAATTGCATGTGTGTTCCTTTCGTTTGCAGGCGCAGGCAAAGGCCCGGCCTAGCGGCCCTTCTCTTGCTCCGCTTCCAGCACGGCGCCGGAAACTGCGTCTATGGTATAGCTATATTGCGTACCGTTTGCGGTGAATTCCACGTCATATTCCGCCCGGCCATCGTCATGCTCCAGCGAAAGTTTGGTGATGGTGACCTGGTTTTCGCTCAGCCCGGCGGCGTTAAGCGCGGCGGCCTTGGCTTGGTCGGCGCTGATTTGGCCAGCGGTGGCGGTGGCCCCCTGGGCCACGGGCTCCTGGGAGGCTTCCCGCACGCTGCCATCGGTGGCCGCTATCTCGTAGCTATAGTGTTGGCCCCCGGCCACAAACTCAATGTCGTACACGGCGATGCCGTCGTCCATGCCGGGCTTTTCCTGGGTGAAGCTGGCGTTGGCTGCGGCCACACCCGCGCTTTGCAGGGCAATTTCCTTGGCCTTTGCAAGGCCGATATCGGCGGTGGTGGCGGGGGCGGCCGCCTGGGAGGCCGGGGGGGTGGCCACGCTTGGTGCAGAGGCCGCCGCGGGCGCGCTGCCGGCAGGGGCGGAACTGCTGGCGGGGGCCACCTGGGGCTGGGCCGCCGGGGCACTTTGGCTGGCAGGGCCACCACAGGCGGCCAGTAGGGCCATGGCCAGGGTTCCGGTGGCAAGGGGCAGGCCTATCTTCCAAAACTTGGGTTTGTTATTCATGGGGGATCCATCCTTTCTATTCGGGGGCTCTGGTTTAAGAAAAGGGGCGGGGTATTCCGCTGCCCGTGTTCTTAGTCTAGCAGGGAAAGATTAAAACTGAATGAGAGTGGGGGATTTTGTTACACCGAGGGGGCGGGGGGCTGGGTTTTGGGGAAACGCACCGTGAACAGGCTGCCCTGCCCAAAGGTGCTTTGGGCGGTGGCCTGCCCGTGGTGAAGCTGGGCAATTTGCTGTACCATAGGTAGGCCCAGCCCCGAGTGCCCGCCGCTACTGCGGGCGGAATCAGCCCGGTAGAAGCGCCGCCAAATTTGCGGCAGATGCTCCGGGGGGATGCCCTGGCCATCGTCCTGCACCCGTAGCACTATGTTTTGCTCTTCTTGGCCAAGGCTTACCCAGATATTTCCCCCCTCTTTACCGTATTGGTAGGCGTTTTGTACCAGGTTTTCAAACAGCCGCGTCATCATCACCCTGTCCACACTGGCGAACAGCCCTTCGGGGAACTGGGTGTGCAGGCGGATAGAATGGGGGGAGGCAGCGCGTAAATCCTCGGCCAGCAGGCCGAAAAGCTCGCTCAAATCCGTCTCTTCGGGGTGCAGGGTTTCACGGCCACTGTCGTGCCGGCTAAAGGCCAATAGCTGGGAGATCAGCCGGGCCATCCGTCCCGCTTGCCGGTGGATGACGGTCAGGCTCTCGCGCATCTCTTCGGGGTTTTCCTCTAGGCCCTGGGCATATTCACACTGGGCCAAAATGACCGAGGTGGGGGTGCGCAGCTCGTGCGAGGCATCGGCCACGAAGCGTTTTTCCTCCTCGAAGGAGTTTTGTAGCCGTTCAAACATCCCGTTGATGGTGCTGGCTAGCTGGTGCACTTCATCGTGGCCCTCCCCCAGTTCAATGCGCTGGCTGAGGTCATCCCCGCCGCCAATGGCCTGGGCGGCCCGGTTCATTTTTTGAATGGGCAGGAAGGCACGCTTTGTGATAAAATAGCCCCCCAGGGCCGCCAGCAGCACCACCAGCGGCAGGGTGAACAGTGCGGTGCGGGTGATGAGCGCCGCCATGCCACCCACGCCCGCAGCCGGGATATAACCACGTATCCAAAACCGGCTCTCGCCGTGTTCGGTGGGCACGGGCAGGTCATACACCAGGTAGGCTTCGCTGCCTTGCAGCGTTTGCACCTGCCCGGCGGCAAAGGCGGGGCTTTGGGTGAAACGCTCGGGCAGTTGGCCGTATACAAGCTGCCCGTTTTCGTCGAACACAACGGAGTACACACCCTGGCGGAAAGCGGCGAAATCGCCGTCCACCTCGGCGTAGCCGTCCTCGTCCTCCACCTCGTTTTGGTTTTCTTCCACCGCATGCAGTAAAAGGCTGCGGGCGTCCTGCTGGGCCACCGTGCCGCCAACGGCGGCCATGAAGCCCATCATCAGCACCACCAACAGCAGCATCAGGGCGGTGTACCACAGGGTGATGCGCAGTTTGATTGAAAGTCGTTTCATGGCTCCTCCCGCAGCACATAGCCGCTGCCGCGCACGGTGTGTATCAGCTTGGGCTGGTAGCCGTCGTCTATTTTTTTGCGCAGGTAGCGGATGTATACGTCCACGATGTTGGTGCCGCCCTCATAGTCGAAGTTCCACACATGCTCCTCAATCTTCTCGCGGGAGAGCACCACCCCCTGGTTGCGGATAAGGTATTCCAGCACGGCGAACTCCCGCGCTGAAAGCACCACCGGCTGCCCACAGCGCAGCACCGTGTGGGCGGCCGTATCCACGGCCAGGTTGGCCACTTGGAACAGGCTGCTGGCCGCTGTTGCGGCAGGGCGGGTCATGGCGCGGATGCGGGCAGTTAGCTCATCAAAAGAAAAGGGTTTGATGAGATAGTCGTTCGCGCCGCCATCCAGCCCTTGCACCCGGTTCTCAATGGCGTCCCGCGCGGTAAGCAGCAGCACAGGCACCGGGTTGTTGTGCTCGGTGCGCAGGCGCCGCAGGGCGGTTAGGCCGTCCATCACGGGCATCATCACGTCCATAATAACGCCGTCATACTCGGCGCTGGCCAGGTAATCCAGCGCCTGCTGGCCATTTAAGCAGCCGTCTACGCCGTAGCCTTCGGCCGCCAGTTTTTTGCAGATGACCCGGTTTAGGTCCTCTTCGTCCTCCACCACCAAAATGCGCATGGGGGGCCTCCTTTTTTGCAAAATCTCATTCTGTTTCTTATTGTATTCATTTTACATTAAAGTAAGGTGAAAGGGCAGGCCTAATTTGAATAGAGTTGGCCGAGGGCTTGGGTGCCGGGTAGGAAATACGAAAAAAGTGAATGTCAAAAAATTATTTATTTTGACTAAAAATAAATCATGTGATATCATAGAGACGGAAGTACACATGGTGGCCGGGGGCGGAAAATGAGGGTGGAGCCAAAGCGGCGGGAAGGCCCTAAAAAAGCGGAAACAGCGGCAAAATGCCGGAAAGGGAAAAGAGCATGGCTTTTTCCCGGTTTTGGCTTGACAAACCGGCAGGGATACACTAGACTAGGTCATATAATGAATTTAAAATGGCGGAAAAGGGTTTTTGCTGCCCCTACGGTTCAGAAAACCGGTTTGCGCCGCATGTTTTATAGGTAAGCGCTGCGGATGTGTGCAGAAAATGTAATAAAGGGCGGTTTGGTGCCTGAATAAAGAAGGAGAATTGAACATGATTGATTTGTCCATTCAGAAAGAACACCTGGCGAACAACATCAAGAAAGCCAAAGAAAACAACGTCATCATGCCCACCATTAAGCAGATGCGTGACCCGGCGAACAACGTGCCGGAGAAGGTACAGGCCAAACTGAAAAACTTGGCCCTGTGGGACATTGACCCCCTGAACCTGTTCCGCGTAACTTGGCGCAACGAGCCCAAGGAGAGCGGCGGCGGTTTTGGCGCGCCGAACTTC
>CAYYLW010000121.1:0-8388 GCA_964472465.1 uncultured Oscillospiraceae bacterium
GGCCACCTCCCGGCAGATGCTGACCATCCGGTCAATTTCATTTTTCGTGTTCATCTCGGTGCAGCACCACAAAATACCGCCGTCCACATGCAGGCCGCCCAAAATACCGTCGGCCTCCAATTGTTGCAGCAGGGGCTCTGCGCCGGGGGGGCATTCGGTGACGAACTCATGGAAAAACTCGCCCTGGTGGCGGCGTTTGTAGCCCGCTTTTTCCAGTTCTTCGGCCAGGTAGTGGGCTTTGGTGTAGCACTGAACCGCCACCTCACGCAGCCCGCCCGGGCCCATGGCGGCCAGGTATACACTGATGGCCAGCGCGCACAGCGCTTGGTTAGAACAGATGCTGCTGCTGGCTTTTTCGCGGCGGATGTGTTGTTCGCGCGCTTGCATGGTAAGCACGAAGCAACGGCGGCCGTCGGCGTCCACCGTTTGGCCCACAATGCGGCCAGGCAGGCGGCGCATCATGGCGTTGCTGCAGGCCATGAACCCAAGGTAGGGCCCGCCATAGGCCATGGAAAGGCCCAGGGGCTGGCCTTCGCCCACGGCGATATCCACACCCAGTTCGCCCGGCGTTTGGCATGTGGCCAGCGCCACGGGGTTTGAGTGCATAATCACCTTGACACCTTTGGCGTGGCAAAGCTCCACAATGGCGCCCACATCCTCAAACAGGCCATAGTAGTTGGGGGATTGCACCAGCACGCAGGAGACCGTTTCGTCCTCCAATTTTTCCTTCAGTACGTCCAGGTCAATCAGGCCGTCTTTTTCGGGCAGCATCTCGTGGGGCACACCCTGGCTGTGGGCGTAGGTTTTGGAAACCTCCAAAATGTCCGGCTGGCAGTTTACAGGCAGCAGGGCCTTGGTGCGTTTGCGCTCACGGCACATGGTGATGGCCTCTGCTGCGGCGGTTGCCCCATCGTACACCGAGGCATTGGAGACATCCATACCCGTCAGCGCGCAAATATCGCTTTGGTACTCGAAGATAATCTGCAAACCACCCTGGCTAATTTCGGCCTGGTAGGGGGTGTAGGCGGTGAGAAAGGTTTCCTTAGAGGAGATGTTGCGCACCACGGCGGGCACATAGTGCCGGTAGGCCCCGGCGCCACGGAACATGGATTTAAACACCTTATTGTCCCGCGCAAAATCCTCCATAATGCGGCGCACTTCATACTCACTTTTGCCTTTGGGCATCTCCAAAGGGGCTGCCAGCAGTTCTCTTGGCACTTCCGCGAACAGGTCGTCCATGCTGGAAAGCCCAAGCTCCGCCAGCATCTCCTCCTGCTCGTATTTTGCCATAGGGATGTATCCGCCCATGTTAGCCCTCCTCGTTTACAAAGGCTTCGTACTCGGCCGCGCTCAAAAGGCCTTCGGGGAATTCGGCGCCTTCCACCTCAATCATCCAGGCGGCGTAGGCGTCTTGGTTGATGGATTCCGGCACATCCAGCACCGCTTCGTTCACGGCGGACACCGTGCCGTTTACCGGGGCATGAATATCGGAGACAGCTTTGACGCTCTCCACGTCGGCAAAACTTTCCCCAGCGGCAACGGCGTCGCCCACTTCGGGCAGGTTTACAAAAACCAGGTCGCCCAGTTCGCTCTGGGCAAAATCGGTAATGCCAATCCGCGCGGTGCCCTCCCCTGTTTTTTCCACCCATTCGTGGCTTTTGGTGTACAGCAGGTTTTCTTTGGTCAACATATCTGTTCCTCCTTTGTTTTAGTACTTTTGCGATACATACTTTCCTCTTTGGACCTTGACACAAAACCTGAGCGGTGGCTTTTTCCTCTACTTCTTTTTATAAAAAGAAAAAATAAAAAGAGGCTCAGGAAAATTCCTGCGCCTCCGTAGATTTACCTGAAAGATTCTCCCGCCCCCGGGGCCCCTGGCCACAGGAAAAGGGATTGCTTCTTCGGTGCCCGCCTAACTATTGCGAACTACGGGCTTTCCAGAGTCACCGTCCACCACCGGTCTTTTTGCCTGAGAGTTTTGACCCCTTCGGCGTTGCCTTCGCAATCTCTCCCGGTGGTTTCATCCGGCTTGCACATCTATATACTAGCTTGCCCCCTTGGTTTCTGTCAATAG
This sequence comes from uncultured Oscillospiraceae bacterium, assembly GCA_964472465.1. GTDB lineage: Bacteria > Bacillota > Clostridia > Oscillospirales > Ruminococcaceae > JAAYCI01. The sequence goes on from CAYYLW010000121.1 coordinate 2,075, forward strand.
TTTTTCACTAAAAAAGCGCGTACGTTAAATAAGAAACAAAGTCATTATAAGTCTTTTTTCGTCTTAGCGTCTGTTCGTGCGCGCCAAAAACCGCCGCTTTGTTTTAGCTTTCACAGCAAAACAGGAATTCGGTGTGGCTTTTCCATGGCTGACCGGCGGGCAAAATGGCGCTGGGGAACTGGGGGTGGTGAATGGCATCGGGGTGAATTTGGGTTTCCAGGCACAGCCCGCCGCGCCGCCCAATCTCCCCGCCCTGCTTGCCCTTACGCGGGGTGGTGCCGTTGCTGGTGTACAGTTGCACGCCCGGCGCGTCGCTTTTCACTTCCATGCATAGGCGGCTTTTCTCGCCCTGAAGGCGGGCCACCGGGCGAAAACCCTGCCCCTCCACCACAAAATGATGGTCGTAGCCGCCGCCGTACTGCATTTGGAGGTGGGGCGTTTCCAAATCCTGCCCCACGGTTTTGGGGCTTCGGAAATCCAGCGGGGTGCCCGCCACAGCCAGCAGCCTGCCTGTGGGCAGGCAATTCTCATCGCATTCGCAAAAGGTTTCAGCCCGGATGCATAGGCTGTGGCCCAGCACGTCGTTGGTGCCGTCCAGGTTGAAATAACTGTGGTTGGTCAGGTTGATGAGGGTGTCGGCGTCACTCTGGGCCTGGTAGTCGATGCGCAGGCCGTTTTCCAGCAGGGTGTAGGTAATCTCCACTTGAAGGTTGCCGGGATAGCCCTCTTCTCCATCGGGTGAAAGGCGGGAGAAACGCAGGCCTTCCGGTGTTTCCTCCGCCTGCCATACATAGGCGTTAAAGCCTTTTAGGCCACCGTGCAGGTGGTTGCCACGGTCATTTTGGGCCAGGGTGTATTCCCTGCCGTTCAGCGTGAAGGCCCCTTTTCCAATGCGGTTGCACACCCGGCCCACCGCCACGCCCAAAAAGCCCGTGTTCTCTTCGTATTCGGCCAGGCTATCGTATCCCTGCACCACATCCACCAGCGTGCCGTTACCCGCCGGCACACACAGCGCCTGAATGGCGCAGCCGTAGTCCAGCGCGGTTAGGCTCATGCCATTTTCCTGCGTTAGGCGGTAGGCGGTAACCGCCTCGCCCTCTTTGGTGGTTCCAAAATTCCAGTGTTTGTGTTTCATCCTCTGCCTCACTTTGCTGGGTTTTCCTCTATTATACCACCATATCGTTCAGGGTATCACCCCAAAACTCACGTGATATTCACAATCACAGTTTGGGAATCCCCTTTTCTCGCCTGCTCAATCACCGCCAGCGCCAATTGTTGGAAGCTGCTGGCCGAGGTGGAGGCCCCCGCGATGGCGGAAACCCCCTCCGGCGTTTGCAGCGCCACCAACTGGGCGGCATAGTCCCGGGTGTATTCGTTGGGGTAGGTGCCCGTCACCGTTTTCATGTTTTTCATGTAGGCATTGTCCCAACTTTTGATGAACCCACTGGGGTTTTCGGCGTTGTATTCCACCGCCACAATCTCCCCGGCCTTCACCGTAATGGTCACAAACTCTTTCCAGCCAAAATCATACTCGGCGGCTTTGGCCGTGTAGTATCCGTCTTTTAACCCACCGCTGGCCTGGCAGCCTGCCAAAAACAGCAAGCCTAGCAGCCCCCCCAGCAACAGGGCCATCACTCTTTTCCCGCTCATAGCCTCTCCTCCTCGCCGTTTTTCAGGCTGAACCGTTCCACAATTTCCCGTAGGCGGGCCGCCTCGTCCGATAGCACCCCGCTGGCCTCGGCCGTCTGTTCGGCCCCCTGCATGTTTTGCTGGGTGACAAAGGAGATTTCGTCCATCTGCTGGGTGATTTCCTCCAGCGAATGCTTTTGGATTTGTACCGATTCCGCCAGTTGTTCGGTGATGTTGGCGATGACGCCGGACTCTTCGGAAATTTGCCCCAGGGAACCCGAGGTCTCGTCTGCCAGGGACACACCCGTTTCTATGTTGCGCAGGGAGATGCCAATCATCTCGGTGGTGTTTTGGGCCGCCTGGGCCGATTTGCTGGCCAAGTTGCGCACCTCTTCGGCCACCACCGCAAAGCCCTTGCCCGCGGCCCCGGCCCGCGCCGCCTCCACCGAGGCGTTCAGCGCCAAAATATTGGTTTGCATGGCAATTTCCTCAATCATCATGCTCACCTTGGAGATATCGTTTGCGTTGCGGCTGATGGCATCCATGGCCCCCAGCAGTTCCTGCATCCGGGCGGTGCCGCCGGCAATGGTCTCGGAGATGGAATGCATCCGGCGTTTGGTCTCCTCGGTATTGTCCGACACCACGTCCACGTTCATCTTCACGTTCTCCACCTCGCCCACCAACTGGGCCACGGCGTCGTTTTGGCGCATGGAAGCGGAATGCAACTGGCCAGACTGGCTTTCCAGCAGTTGCGCCGTGCCGGAAAGGCGGCCCGTGGCTGCATTTAGCTGCTGCATGGTGCCGTTCAGCGAGGCGATGATGCGGGTGAGAGAATCCCGGATGACCACGAAATCCCCCCGGAAATCATCGCCCGCCTGCACGTTCAAATCGCCACGGGCCAGGTGAGCCAAGATATCCTCAATCTCCGATAGATAGCTGTTTACGTTGCCCACCGTATTTTTGAGGGACTGGGAGAGAACTTCCAGTTCGTCGCGGCTATCCGCCACCTGTACCTCGCTGCGCAAATCCCCCTCTGCCAGGCTTTCGATGCGCCTGGTGGCCTGCCCCAGCGATTCCGAAATTTTCTTCGAGAGCCGGTATACCACAAACAGGGTTACCAAAAGCATCACAAAGGCCACGGCAAATATTTGGATGATGGCCTGGTAGGCCAGGCGCATATAATCGTTCACCGGCACCTGGATGGCCAGCGACCAACGGGTGCCCCGCACCGGGGAAAAGGCCACGAAAGAACGCTCGCCATTGATGCGGCTGGTGGCCGAGCCGGTCTCGCCGGAAATCATCCTGTCGAACACGGCCTGCTCCGATTTTCCGGCGTCCAGTTCGTACACATTGTAACCGCCGCTTGCCATCTCGGCGTTCGGGTGGGCCACAATCACCCCTTCTTGGTTGATGATGATGGCCTGCCCGCTCTGCCCCACATTGATGGCGCTCACCACATCAGCCAGGGCGTCATATTTGTAGTTGCCCACCAGATACAGCGCTGTGTTGCCGTCCTGCTTCACCGGCATCCCCATGGAGATGGCCAGTTGCCCGTCCAGCATGTGGGGGTCGTCCACGGTCAGGTTATCGGTTTCGGCCAGCATGATAAAGGCGGGGTCGCCCGCCAGGCTTTCTTCCCCTACACCCGCCACCAAAGCACCCTCGGGGCTATACAGCCCCAGGCTGATGAATTCGTACTGCTGCTGTGCTTCTTGCAGCACAGCCTCCCGCGCCGCATTGTCTGCCTCGGGGCTGGTAAGCCGGGTATCCGCCGCCAGGGCCATGGTTCTATCGGCCAATAGGTGCAGGTTCCCTTCCACGGTTTTGGCCGCCTCGCGCGCCATGGGCTGCAAGCTATCCAGCAGAATGGTGCTGGTGAGGTTGGTGGTGGAATAAATCATAATACCCGCCGAGGCCAGCACCAGCACCAGCACCGCCAAAGCGGTGGAGCCAAGAATTTTCCCTTTGATACTTCTGCGCCCTTTGCCCGGGCGCCCTGGGCTTTTCACTGCCATGTTTCCACACTCCGTTTGCGTAAATAAAAACATTCGGTTTGGGCCAGTTCTACCAAACCATTCATTATACCGCTATATAGTGTACACCATGGCACCAAAAATTGCCAGCATAAAACACTGGAACCGCTATTTTTTTTGGCGCCGTAACCCCAGCCCCTATGCCAAAAAATCAGCACTTGGGGGCGGGGCCCATTTTTTCTATATCCCGCAGAAAAGGCCGCACCACACCCAGCAAACGCCGGGTTTGCTTTAGGTAACTATCGTGGGTGTGGCCCGGAAAAAAGCGCCATTGCGCACCGGGAATGGCTGAGGCTATGGCGATGGTATCGGCCACAGGCAGAATATCCCGGGTGCCAGCCAGCACCAGCACCGGCACCCGTATCCGGCCTAAATCTTCCACGCTGATGTCCGGCTGGGTATACATCATCTGCAATTTAGGGTCTCGTGTAAAATAATACCCCGCCCGTACCAACGCCAAAAACCATGGCCTTAGCTGGTAGGGCTGGGTGTTGGCCCCACAGGCCACCAGCCCTTTCAGCAACCCCGGGCTTTGTATCGCCAGCGTAAGCGCGGTGATGGCACCATCGGAAAAGCCCAGCGCCAAGGGCTTTGTAAGCCCCAGCGCCGCAATAAAAGCCGTCACATCATCTGCCAGAAACTGGTAGCTGAGGGGCAGGCCCTGGCTGCTTTGGCCGTGGCAACGGGTATCCAGCGCATATACGCAATAACGGCCCGAGAGTTCCTCCATCACGTCCCTGAAAATGGCGTGGGTCTCGCTGTTGCCATGCAGCAAAAGCAGGGGCTGGCCCGCCCCCTGCCGCTCATAATAAATCTCGATGCCATTCGCTTGCACAAACATACATTGCCCTCTTTTCCGGCCATTCCTGGCCAAGCGCCATGTCCACGTCTATTATTTCGCTTTGGTGCCGCAAAGTCAACTAAATTTCGTTATTTTTTACACACAAAAACCCGGCCCCATTTTGGGAAGAGCCGGGTATTATGATTTTTTATATTTCTCCTCGCCTGTTCACTCGGCCCCGCCCTTTTGGGGCCGGGGAGTTTTGGCTGGGCGGCGACCCACGTTTTGCACAAAATTGATGATGAAAGAAGAGACAAACACGGTGATGAGGGAAAAGATGATGCGCTGGAAGGGAATGTATGTGAGAGAGAGCAGCAACACCGTCAGGTCTGTGGCAAGATAGGCTGTGGAGATGCGGCAACCGGTGGTTTTGGAAATGGCCAGTGCCAGGGCGTCATCGCCGCCGGTGGAGCCGCCTTGCCGCACCACCAGCCCCACGCCAACACCCACAAACAGCCCACCCAACAGGGCGGCCACCAGCGGGTAGCCTGAGAGATTGGGCAACAGGGGTGGGAACAGCTCCCACAGGGTGAAAAAGCCCGCCAAGCTGACGGTGGAAACCAGCGATACTTTAAGAAAATCTTTCCCAAGCGCCTTAAACGCCGCCCAGTAGCATAGAATATCCAGCACCGGCGAAACGATGGCAGGCGAGAGGGCAAACCAGTGGTTGAGCAATAGAATGAGCCCCAGCACCCCGCCTTCGGTGATGCCAGCCTGCTGGTGGATATTGTGCAGGCCAAAAGATAGAATGGCCGTGCCCAGCAAGAGGATGCCCAGTTTTTTGAGGGGGAGCAATTCTTTTGTCTCCCGAATAAATTTTTTTAGATACAATTTTGTCGCCAACATGATAACACCATTTTTTTGCGGTTCTCCCGCGTTGTTTTTGTTCTGGTCTTATTATAAACCCTAGTACTGTACTAAGGTCAAGCTTCTTTTTGCAAAACTTTGGCCCGCCTTCCTGAAAGCCCCAAATCCCCTATAGGTTGTTGTCCCCCTCCCCGTCGCAGGGCGGCACCTCCCAAGGAATGGCCTCTTGGGAATCCATATACATTTTTTCGGTATCCAAATGGGCCTTTTCTAGCAGGCCAATTACCTGTAGCTGGGCACGTAACAAATGATAATACATAGATTTATAATCTGGCATTCCATCACCTCAAAAAAATTAATTAGTGTTGAACAGTGTTAACCATTTTTCTTTTTATTATACCGTAACATTTACATATGGTAAATAGTATTCAACATTATTTGAGGTTGTTTATGTTTAAGGTAAAAGCACCGAACGGCACGAATAATTTATGCGGAAAGACTATAAAACGGCTTCGCGAAGAACATGATCCCCCGCTTTCTCAGCGTGGGCTGGCCAAGCTTTTGCAGCTTAACGGCTATGATGTGGATCATCATTTTATTCGGCGTGTAGAAACTGGCGAGCGCTTTGTAACAGACATAGAACTCAAAGCCTTTGGCGCTTTGTTTGGCGTTTCTGTCGATTCGCTCTTGCTTTGAGGTTCCGCTAGCGGAAGCTGTGTCACATCCTCCCGTGAAAATGGATGTCTCCCCCATACAAACCAAAATCCGAACCCAACGCCAAGCGGCATCAGGTTCGGATTTATTTATTTTGAAGTTAAACGGTATACATGATTTCTAAATCGATCTACGGATTGTGCTCATTTGTGTTTCTGCTTTTCCAAGGACGTGCTTTCTTATCCCAATTTTTCTGTTTCCAATAATCAATAATTGATTATAATGAGGACATTCTTTTTCTGATTTCATGAAACACTTATTACAACCAACACAAAATGAGCCGAAATCTG
>CAYYLW010000122.1:0-8363 GCA_964472465.1 uncultured Oscillospiraceae bacterium
GGCGGCTGGCCAAAATGCGCGCCAGGGCCACCCGCTGCTGCTGCCCGCCCGAAAGTTGCGCGGGGTAACGCTGGCCCAGGCCGTCCAGGTGGAAATCTGCCAGCAGCTTTTCCGCCTGCGCCGCTTTTTCCGCCCGGCTACCCTGGAGCGCGCAACACAGGTTTTGGGCCACCGTCATGTGGGGGAACAGGGCGTAATTTTGGAACAGGTACCCGATGCGGCGCTGCTGGGGTTTTAGGTTGATGTTTTTTTCGGAACTGTACAATACCCGCCCGTCCAGCAAAATTTCCCCCTCATCGGGGCTTACCAGCCCGGCGATGCACTTGAGGGTCATGCTTTTGCCACTGCCCGAAGCGCCCAAAATGCCCAGGGGCGCGCCGCGGGAAGAAAAGGAGACGTCCAGCGTGAAGCCCTTCCAGCGTTTGCGGATGTACACGTCTAAGCTCATCTACCGGCCCTCCTTTTTTAGGAAAGGGCGGCTTTTGGCGCTAAACCAGTTCATGCCCACCACTGCCAAGAAGGAGATGCCCGCCAAAATGAGCACGTACTGGAAGGCGCTTTCCATGTGGCCCCCTGCCACGGCGGAATAGATGGCCAGCGGCAGGGTGCGGGTTTGCCCGGCGATATTGCCCGCAATCATGATGGTGGCCCCAAATTCCCCCAGGCCCCGGGCAAAGGCCAAAATACCCCCCGCCGCCACACCGGGCAGCGCCAAGGGAAAGGCGATGCGCCAAAAAACCTTCCGGTTGGGCATGCCGATGGTGCGCCCGGCGGCCAGCAGGTCGGGGTCAATTTGCTCAAACGCGCCGCGTGCGCTGCGGTACATCAGCGGGAACGAGACCACCACGGCGGCCAGCACGGTGGCCCACCAGTTAAAAACCAGCTTCACCCCCAGGGTGCTGAGCAAAAATTCCCCCACCGGCCGGCGCAGGCCAAAAATATACAGTAGGAAGAAACCCGCCACAGTGGGGGGAAGCACCAGTGGCAGGGTAAGAAGGCCGTCCAGCACCATTTTCAGCTTTTCGTTTCGCATTTGCACCACCAGCCAGGCGGCCAGCAGCCCGAAGAAAAAGGTGAATACAATGGAGACACAGGCGGTTTTTAGTGAGATGAAGATAGCGGAATAATCCATAGAATCCCCTTTTGAAACATGGGTCGGCCAGTGTGGTTTTACACCGCCGGGGTAAAGCCTTTCGCCAAAAACAGGGCCAGGGCCTCTTCGCTTTGCAAGAAGTTCAAAAACAACTGGGCCGCTTGGTACTTAGGGGCATCCGGGCTCACGCTGGTGGCCACCGGGTAGATGACCGGGGTTTTTAAACTGCCCTCGGGTGCCTTGGCGGCCACTTTTACTTTATCCGGCATCTGGGCGGCGTCGGTGGCGTATACAATACCGGCCTCGGCGCTGCCTTCGGCCACCCAGTTCAGCACCTGGGTCACGTCGGTGCCCAGGGTGAGTTTTGGCTGTACCGTTTCCCAAAGGCCTAGGTTTTCCAGCGCTTCTTTAGAGTACTGGCCCACGGGGACGCTCTCGGGGTCGCCCAGGGCGATGGTGGCAGCGGTGGGCAAATCTTCAAAAGAGGTAATTCCCAGAGCGGAATCGGCCGGGACAATCAGCACAATTTCATTTTCCAAAAGCGGCACCACGCTGTCCTGGTTCATCAGGCCTTGCTCGGTGAGGGCATTCATCTGCTTTTGGGCGGCGCTGATAAAAATATCGGCGGCCATGCCCTCCTCAATCTGGGTTTGCAGGTTGCCGCTGCTGGCATAGGTGCCGGTGATGGTGATGCCGGGGTTTTGCGTTTCAAACAGGGGGATGAGTTCATTGGTGAACACATCCTCCAAACTGGCGGCAGCGGCCAGGGTAAGCTGGGCTTCGGCGCCGCTGGCAGCGGGGCTGGCCGGGGAAGCAGCCGGGGCCGCAGAGGAGGCCGCGGCGGCAGAAGAGGCGGGGGCAGCGGAACAGGCGGCCAGTAGCAAAGCGGCCAGCAAGAAGGAAAGGGGGGCAAGCTTTTTCATCATGGGTTTCTCCTTGGGGTAAGATGGTTGCGTTTACGATGAGCCGAATTTCCTAAATGCCGGCGCCAAAGCCACAGTTTGGGAAGATGCAGGTGGAGCAGTTGAGGCACAGCCCACCATGGCCCAGGGCGGCCAGTTGCTGGGGGGTGACGGGAACGTCGGCCATCACGCGGGGCAGCACCAGGTCAAAGATGGTGCGTTTGGCGTACATCACGCAGCCGGGCAGGCCCAGGATGGGCACTTTATCCTCCCAGTAGGCCAACATGAACATGGCCCCCGGCAGCACCGGCGCCCCGTAAGATACCACCCGCGCCCCGGTGTTCTTGATGGCCAGGGGGGTCTTGTCGTCCGGGTCCACACTCATACCGCCGCTGCACAGCACCAGTTCTGCCCCCTGCTGGATGAAGCCCAAAATGGCCTCTGTTACGGCGGCGGGGTCATCGCCCAGCACCGTGTGGCCAATCTCCACAGCCCCAAAGGGGGCCAGTTTATCCCGCAGCACAGGGGTGAAGCGGTCTTGAATCAGGCCGCTGAACACCTCGCTGCCGGTGGTGATGATGGCCACTTTTTTGGGTTTGTAGGGGTGCAAGGCCAGAATGGGGGTATTGCCCGCCATCTCGGCGGCTTTATCCATCTTGCTCTGTTCTATCACCAGCGGAATTACCCTGGTGCCTGCCAGATGGTCGCCCTTGCACACCGGGCTACCGCTGTGCCTGGTGGCAATCATCATCTCCCCCAGGCTGTTGATGGTGCGCAGCTTTTCCGTATCCACCAGCAGCAGGCCGTCGGTTTCGGCCAGCACGTCAATCTTACCTTCTTTCACGGGGCTGGGGGCCATGTTTGGCCCCGCGCACAGGGAATACAGAATTTCGGCGGCCTCGTTTTCGTGCAGCATCCCCTCCTGTCGCTCCCACACATACAGGGATTGTTTGCCCAGCTTTAGCAGTTCGGGGATGTCCGCCTTGGTTACCACATGGCCCTTGGCAAAGGCCACGCCCTTGGTTACCCCCCGCACAATGCGTGTGATATCGTGGCAGAGCACGTGCCCCTCGGCGTCTACGGTTTTAATCTGCTTCATGCACAGCCTCCGAAAGTTCGATATGTTTTTGTGAGAATATCGTATAGCCTCATTATACACAGGGGCCAAAGCCTTGGCAAGAGGGAAATAAGAAAAAGCCTGGCGTACGCCAGGCTTTCAGCCTATTGAATAGGATGCATAGGTTTGTGGCCAGCAACACCGCGCTGCTGTTACATCTCTTATACAGGTGCATTTTTGGGCGTATTTTCACCCTGGACGGTATTCCTTTTTTTGGCTAACCCGAAGGGGGCTACAAAACTTTGGGCTTGTGGGGGTTTACCGAAATATACACGCGGGTTTCGATTTGCGGGTGGGCGTGGCAGGCCACCTTCACCTCATAAATACCGCTGGCCTGGGGGGCGGTATACAGCCCGGTGGGGGAGACACTGCCGCCCCCGGGGCTAATGGTGGTATAGTCCAGTTCCATGGGGGGCATGTTGTCGAATAAAATCAGCAGCGGGCGGGTTTCGCCGGGGGTGAGGGTGAGAACGTCCGGCACCGCGCGGATGGCGGGCGGCCCGGCCTTGGTGGGGGGAGCATCGGGGGCGGTGTTTTCGTGCAGCAGCAGCCAGCCCTCTTTGGTAGGGGTTAGCTGCACCACCCGCCGCCCGGCAATGTTCAATTGCTGGATGGCGGCACGCAGCACGGTTTCGGTTTCGTCTGAGTGGACGATTTTCACAAGGCTTACGTCTTGCAATTTCATGGTATACACTCCCTTTATACGGTTAATTTTAGGCGTAGTGTGGAGGCTTTTTTTGGTGTGTGTAAAAACCCACAGCATAATACCAAAAAACCCGGGGCTTTACAACAGAAATAGGGAGCAAGGTGTAAATAAACAGCAGGCTGGCTGCGGCGGGGCGCGATTGTACAAAAAAAGGGAAATGGTGTACAATACAGGGGTGGCAAACGGAAAAAACAGGGAGGCAGGCGGGATGGTTACACTGAAACGTTGCCCCTTTTGTGGTAGCTTGGCGGGGTATTCCCGGGTGCCGGGGCAGGGCTTTTCTGTGATTTGCCGTGGCTGCGCGGCCATTGCCATGCACGAAAAGGCACGCGAGCGGGACATGATGGGCCAGGCATGGAACCGCCGTGCCCCTTTGGGCCAGCCTGCCAGTGGCTTGGCGCCCTGCCCCTTTTGCGGCGGGGGGATGCCAAACGCTGGGTTCACCGTGGGGGATGGTACCATCATCCGCTGCGGGCACTGCGGCATGATGGTGACGTTTGCCAACAGCGCTTCTTCTGCCGAGAGCCTAGCTCTTTGGAACAGGCGAAGCGGGCTGTGAGGAAGAGTACAGAAACGGAGGTTTTTGATATGGAAGCGAGAACAGCGGAGGTGGCCCGGCAATATAATAAGGCCTTTACCGAAAAGGTGGCCGCCGAGGCCCTGGAAGTTATCCGCCGGCAGATGGCCAAGGAAAAAGCGCAGGGAGACCTAAACTGCGAGGTGTATTACAGCATCCAAAACCCTTTTTCCCCTGGCAGCACCGAGCATGCCTATGCAGAGGACTTGCTGGGGAAGGGCAGCGGGCGAGACCCCGCGTATATAGACCTATTTGACCAGCTACGTACCAAGCTAAAAGAAGCGCTGGACGAACAATGTGTCCACTCATTCTTGATGCTGAACTGCCGGTTTGACCCCCAGTTTGAGGACAATTTCTTGCTGTACGCCCTGGTGAGCTGGGGGGGCTAAAAGACGAACCGTGTTACAACGGAATAACTTTTGCGTTTTCCACTGCACCGCCCTTTGGGCGCGGCAGTGGTGTTCTGAATGTATGGAGTAAATACTATGGCGATAACCAGAAAAAGGCGGATAGGTGGAATAGTGATGAAGGTGCTATTCACCCTATTCTTGTTGTTTACAGTCGTTTTTATTTTTTACCAGTCCAGCCGTGTGGGGGCTGTTTCCAGCGGGCTGAGCCAGAAGGTGACCGAAAAACTCAACGCCCTGCTGGCAGACACCGGGTTCAGCTACCAGCTTAGCCACTACCAGGTGCGCAAATTGGCCCACCTGGGGGAGTATATCCTACTGGGATTTTGGGGGATGCTCACCCTGCGGGTGTATACCGGGCGGGTGCTGGCCTTCATCTCCTGGCCCTTGCTTTTTGGCCTGGGGCTGGCGGTGGCGGATGAATTCTTGCAGCAGTATGTGGCGGGACGGGGAAGTTCGGTAACCGATGTGGTGATTGACTTCTGCGGGGTGATGCTGGGCATTTTTGCGGCCCTGTTCCTCATTCTGCTGGTTTCAGCCATCGCACACGGTGTTTCAAACGGTAAGCGCGATGGCCCGGCACAGGGCGATGCAAAAAAGGAGGCGGATTGGGAATGGTGAGAAAACAGGCCCAGCAGCCCGTGAAACAACGGGCAGGCATGTACGAGGGCGCAGGGGAAGTGCAGTTGAAAAGTTTGCTGCTAGGGGAAGAGGAGATGAACGGCAAGGGGCGTTTGTTTTCCAAAATCACCCTGCCGGTGGGGGCCTCCATTGGCCACCATGTGCACGAAGGCGAGAGCGAGACCTTCTATATCCTGCGTGGGCAGGGCGAGTTTGACGACAACGGAAGCGCGGTGCCCTTTGAAGCGGGCGACCTGCTGTTTACGGCCAGCGGGGAAGGGCATGGGCTGAAAAATACGGGGGCGGAGCCGCTGGAACTTGTGGCCATGATTTTGTATGCATAGCGCCGAGTTGCGGCATGTATTCCTGATAAACCCGGTTTCCGGCCAAAAAGATGCGGCCATCTCCATGCCGCCACGCATTCAAAAGGCGGCGGCGGAGCTGGGCCTTCAGCCGGTGATAGAAACCACCCGCGCGCCACGCCACGCCACCGAATTGGCCGAGCGGTACGCCGCCGAAGGCGGGCCGGTGCGCCTGTACGCCGTGGGGGGTGATGGTACCCTAAACGAGGTGTTGGCCGGGGCCTACCTGTTCCCCAACGCCGAGGTGGCCTCGGTGCCCTGTGGCAGTGGCAATGATTTCGTGCGCAGTTTCGGCCAACCGGAGGTTTTTTTGAACCTGCCGGCCCTCATGCAGGGCCGGGCGGTGGAAATTGACCTCATGCAGGTGGATGGCGGCATCTGTGCGGCCATTACCAGCACGGGGCTGGACGCCGAGGTGGCGTACAATATCCCAAAATACAGGCGCCTGCCCTTCCTGGGTGGCACCATGGCCTACAATATCTCGGTGCTGGAGCGTGTGTTGCACCACCTGGGCAAGACGGTACGCATCACCCTGGACGGCAAAACGGCCGAGGGGGAGTATCTAATTGTGGCGGTGTGCAACGGGAAAACCTATGGTGGCGGCTACCTGGCCGCGCCCATGGCCAGTTTGCAAGACGGCCTGCTGGATGTGATTTTGGTCAAGCGTATTGGCCGGGCCAGAATTGCTAAAATCATTGGGCAATACAAGCGGGGTGCGCACTATGCCAATGGGCAGATTGTGCCGGAACTGCGCGACGTAATGCAACATCACCGGGCCAAAGAGGTAAGCGTGGTTCCGGTGGGCGCCGAGCCTTTTATTTTAAATGTGGATGGGGAGTGCGGCCCGGCCCCCCGGCTGTATGCCAAGGTGTTGCCACTGGCGGCGCGGTTTGTGTTGCCACAGGGGCTGGCTTTTGGCGAAGTTGTTTTGGCAAACGCCGGTTGCTAGGCGCTTGCCGCGGGTATATACAAAACGCCGGGATACAGCCCCGGCGTTTTGTATATACCCGCAAGAACATCGAAACATAGCCAAAATGGGGCGGGTATAAAGTTTTGCTATTTTTTTTCATTTACCCCCTTGATTTTTTAGAGAAGAGCGGCTAAAATAGTGATTAGCACTTAGTTGTGAAGAGTGCTAAAAAGCATTCACAAAAGGAATCACCAAATATATCTGTGGAAAAAGGAGAGCATCGAAGATGAAACTGAAACCATTGGCAGACCGTGTCGTCATCAAGGCAGTGGAAGCCGAGGAGACCACCGCTGCGGGCATTATCCTGCCCGGCAACGCCAAAGAGAAACCCCAAATTGCCGAGGTGGTGGCCGTGGGCCCCGGCGGCGTTGTGGACGGCAAAGAAGTGAAGATGGAACTGAAAAAAGGCGACAAGGTAATTGCCAGCAAGTATGCCGGCAGCGAAGTGAAAGTGGACGACCAGGAGTACACCATCCTGCGCCAAAGCGACGTTTTGGCCAAAGTGGAGTAAGCGTTATTCCAAAGTGTAGGTTCCGTTTGGCGGCTGGGCCATTTGGCCGTTTTTCTAGCCGCCCCCCATTCCCAAGGCAAACAACAATAATAATAGAGTGTAGAACAGGAGAGATGTAAGCTATGGCGAAACAACTGCTGTACGGCGAGGACGCCCGCAAGGCTTTGAGTGCCGGTATTGACAAACTGGCGGATACCGTGAAAATTACCCTGGGGCCCAAGGGCCGCAATGTGGTACTGGCCAAAAAATATGGCGCGCCTGCCATTACCAATGACGGTGTGACCATTGCCAAAGAGATTGAAGTGAAAGATGCCTTTGAGAACATGGGCGCCCAACTGGTGAAGGAAGTGGCGACCAAAACCAACGATATCGCGGGTGATGGCACCACCACCGCCACTGTGCTGGCCCAGGCCATGGTGCATGAGGGCATGAAGAATATTGCCGCTGGCGCCAACCCCATGGACGTAAAGCGCGGCATTCAAAAGGCCGTGGATGTGTCCTTGGCAGAACTGAAAAAGAACAGCCAGAAGGTGAAAGGCAGCGCGGATATCGCCCGTGTGGGCACGGTTTCTGCCGGTGATGAGACCATTGGCTCTCTGATTGCCGAGGCTATGGAAAAAGTGAGCGCCGACGGTGTTATCACCATTGAAGAGAGCAAAACGGCCGAAACCTACACCGAAGTGGTAGAAGGTATGCAGTTCGACCGTGGCTACATCACCCCCTACATGGTAACCGATACCGAGAAGATGGAAGCCGTTCTGGATGATGCCCTCATCCTCATCACCGACAAAAAGCTGGCCTCCATTCAGGACTTGCTGCCCCTGCTGGAGCAGGTGGTGCAGTCCAGCAAGAAGCTGCTCATCATCGCCGAGGACATCGAGGGCGAAGCGCTCTCCACCCTCATTGTGAACCGCCTGCGTGGCACCTTCACCTGCGTGGCCGTGAAAGCCCCTGGCTTTGGCGACCGCCGCAAAGAGATGCTGCAAGATATTGCCGTGCTCACTGGTGGTACCGTCATCAGCGAAGAGCTGGGCTATGACCTCAAGGAAGCCACCATGGATATGCTGGGCCGCGCCCGCCAGGTGAAGGTGACCAAA
>CAYYLW010000123.1:0-8222 GCA_964472465.1 uncultured Oscillospiraceae bacterium
TTTCTCCCGCTTTGACGAAAGCCCCACCAACCGCCTGCGCATGGGCGGCAGCTATGTGAAAGAGTACTGGGGCGAGGGCAGCAACCGCGCGCGCAACTGGCAGCGCTACGATATGGGCGGCGACGAGGCCCTGGGCTTTGAAGAGGGCGTGGACAGCTATGTGCCCTACGCCGGTAGCCTAAAAGACAACGTGGGGGTAACGCTGCACAAGCTGCGCAGCACCATGTGCAACTGTGGCGCGCTCAGTGTGGCGGAACTGCGCGAAAAGGCCCGCCTCACCTTGGTATCCTCCACCAGCATCATCGAGGGTGGCAGCCACGACATTATTTTGAAGGACAAGGCGGAGTAAGCCAATAGCAACAAAAAGGGGCCAGCGTCTACATTACGCCGGCCCCTTTTGTTGTCATTTATGCCCTGTCCGCCAGGGGTTTTACCTTACGCAAATTCGCAATACGCCAGGTGGTCGTTAATCAGCCCCGCGGCCTGCAAATACGAATAGCAGATGGTGGAGCCCACAAACTTGAAGCCCCGCTTCTTCAAATCTTTGGAAAGCGCGTCTGAAAGAGGGCTGGTGGCGGGCATATCCTCTTGTTTTTCCCACGCATTGCGAATGGGCCGCCCCTCCACAAAACCCCAGAGGTAGGCGTCAAAACTGCCAAATTCTTGCTGCACCCGCAAAAAAGCCTGGGCATTGGTCACCACCGCATCTACTTTGCGCCGGTTACGTATCATGCCGGGGTTTTGCAGCAATTCGGCCTTTTTCTCCTTGCCATAGGCCGCCGCCCTCTCTGGGTCAAAACCGTCCAGCGCGGCACGCATGGCCTCCCGGCGCTTCAAAATCAGGCTCCAGGAAAGCCCCGCCTGCATGCCCTCCAGTACCAAGAATTCAAACAGCTTTTGGTCGTCGTGCTCCGCCTTGCCCCACTCGTGGTCATGGTACTGTATATCCAGCTCACTTTTGGCCCAAGGGCAGCGTCTCGGTGTATTTTCCATGGTCTACTCCTGTGTGGATTGGTGAAACCGCCGGATGGAAATGGACAGTGTCCCGTCTAGATATTCTATGTCCGCTTCGTCCACCATGATACCCGCCAGCAAAAGCTCTCCGTCCACTTCTTCACCGCCGGCCAGGTTCCAATAGTTTTGCTCCATCTCATGCTGGCGGGGCGCATTCAGCACATCGTGCAGTTCCCGCAAGGTCTCCTCTGCCACATGGGGTAGCAGGGCCCGTATGGTGATGTGGGAAACCGTGGGGGTGATGTTCATATCCATCTGGATATCCCGCGCACCCAGCAAAAAACAATAGCCCGCCACATCGGTGATGATGCGCATGTTTTTTTCAAATTTTAGCTTCATTCAAATCTCTCCCCTTGCGGAAAGCCATAATTAGTGGCACCAACACCAGCGCCACAAAGCCCGCCGAAAAACCATTGTTGTACAGGTTTAGCCCGCCTGTGATGGAGTTGATATGGTTGTGCACCGCCATGTGCATGGCCCCCGCCACAATACCCCAGCGCCAGCCAAACTGCCCCGCTATGGGCGCAAGGCCCGTGCAGAACAAAATGGGCACAATGTTGGCCGCTTCGTGCGGCGGGGCGGGGTTAATCAGCGCCAAGGCCACCGCCCCCAGCATCACCGGCAGGCAGTTTTTCCAGTGCTTGCCAAAGGCGCCAAAGGCCATC
The DNA here is from genome assembly GCA_964472465.1 of uncultured Oscillospiraceae bacterium. Classification (GTDB taxonomy): domain Bacteria; phylum Bacillota; class Clostridia; order Oscillospirales; family Ruminococcaceae; genus JAAYCI01. The sequence goes on from CAYYLW010000123.1 coordinate 1,680, forward strand.
ATGGTGAAAATACCCGCCAGGGTGGCCCCATTTAAAGCCGCCTGCATCAGCAGGGTAACGGTGAGGCCCAGCAGCCCGCACATTCCCATATTGACATAACAAGATTCCTTGTACAGCAGGTAGTAATCGCTTACCAAGCGGCCGGAATGCCCCCACATTTTCCGCAGGTTGGGCCACAGGCTTTCCCGCTTGCCGCTTGCTAGGCCCAGGGCTATCCAGCCCAGCAGAAAAATGTATAGAAAGATGGCCAAGGGTAGCTTGTCCCCGTCGCTCCAGAAGAAAGGACGCTCCTGCTCCACCCCCAGGCTGCGGGCCCCCGCCATCAGGAAAATGGCCACCACGCCGCCCGCAAACCCCACGTTATACAGGTTGTAACCGCCGTGGATACGCGTGACCACCGAGCTGATGACCGGCATCACAAAACCCACGGCCACCCCGGCCAAAACCCCCAAAAACGGCATGGCACTCCACCCAAAACCCGAGAGGTTTGCCACCTCGCTCACCACCGGGGCCAGGGTGGAGGCCAGCACAGCATTCAGCGAATAGTTGAGAAAATGCTCTTTTTGGAAACGCGAGTAGAGGAATACCCCCAGCACAATGGGCGCCATGTTGAACAGGTTCTTACCATAAAAGGAAAAACCCACCGAGAGCCAGATGGCCATGATGGTGGAACCATTTGGCGCAATCTCCACCAGCATCAGCAGCAAAACGCAGGCCGCCCCCACCAAAACAGCATTCACAAAAGCCGCCCCCACACCCCCCACCGCAAAATAATCGGTGGTTAAAGAACTGCGTGAGGTATAAATGGAAAGCAGCCCACGGCCAATTTCTGCTGGGCTGTCCATCAAAAAAGCAAACAGCAGAAACAGGCCTAGGGCCGCCAGGGTAAATTTATATGGGCAATACCATTTGATTCCCAAGCCTGTCCCCCTCTCACCATGGCCGCTGTGCACCTGGCTTTGTTACCCCCATTGTAGGCGTAGCCTGCGGTACGGTAATACCCCGCACGCAGGCCAGCCTTATCTTTACAAAAACATTGTCTCCCCTGCGTTAGGCCGCCGCGGCAGCGGCGGCAGCCGCCGGGTCCACATGGGTGCCGGGGCAGGCCAAGGGCAGGTTGTCCTCGGTGTAATAGCCCACGCCACGGTTGCCGCAGGCGTCGCCCGCCAGCAGGCCGCTATCCCGGCAGAACGCACGCTCCACCACACCGGCGGGCCGTTCTGGGAAGGCTTTCTCTGGCAGGGCTTCCTGTATGGTATCAATGATATTGTGCCACACCACCGGGGGCGGGTTGGTTTTTGCACCCGCTGGCCAAGTCAGCACCTCATTTTGGTCATAGCCCCACCACACAGCAGTGACATAGTAGGGAGAAAGGCCCACAAACCAGCGGTCTTTGTCATCACTGGTGGTACCGGTTTTGCCCACGCTGTCGCTGGTGTCCAGCGCCATGCCACTGGCCGTGCCGCCCCCGCGCAAAACATTCGAAAGCAGGCGGTTCATAATATAGCCATTCTCGGGCGAGATGGCCTGCCAAGTGGCAATCTCCGGCTTCATCACGATGTTCCCGCGGGAATCGGTCACCCGCTCGTAACAGTGCAGGGTGGTGTGCATGCCGTAACTCTCTTCCCCGCCAAACATGGTGTAGGCGGCGGCCAGCTCCGCCGGGGTAACGCCCTGTGTCATGCCGCCCAGCACCAGGGGCGAAAGGGCATGGTCGTTCACGGGCCCCTCATTCACCAAGGTGCTAATGCCAAGGGTGCCGCTTAAGAACTCATACATCTCCTCAATGCCCACCCATTCCCCGATATGCGCGGGAACGGAGTTGAGACTCTGGGCAATGGCGTCGCTCACCAGGATATTCCGCCCCGAAGGGGCCCTGGGGCCGTAGTTCACGGGCCAATTTTGCTCGGGAATCACATAGGTATCGGCCACCATGGTGGAGTAGTTGATGATGCCATACTCGATGCCCAGCGAATAGGCCGCCAGGGGCTTCATGGTGGAGCCGATGGGCCGGGGGGACTGGGTGGCCCGGTTCAGCCCCAGGCTCTCCTTTTTCTCCCCTATGGCGCCCACCACACCCGCCAGGGTGCCGTCGTAGCGCACCACGGCCATGGCGCTTTGGGGGTGCACTTCCTCCCCCGCCTCACTGGTGGCGGTTTCATCCGGCGGGAAAAGCCCGCCCTCGCCCCAGCCAAGCGCATACACGCGCTCCATCTCGGCCTGCAAGGTCAAATCCACCGTGGCCTCAATGCGCAGGCCCTGGGTGTAGTAAAAGTCAATGGCCGCCTCGCGGCTGTCGCAGATGCCCTGCTTCACCAAATCACCCACCACGGCCTCAAACACGGCGTCGGTGAAGTAGCTGGTCACCTCTTGGGGAGACTGCGATTGCACCACCTGGCCTTGGTTCAGCCCCAGGGGCAGGTTCACCGCCTCGTCAAATTCCGCCTGGCTAATTTTACCGTTATCCAGCATAAAGAACAGCACGTCGTTGCGGCGCTTGAGGGCATTTTCGGGGTTGGTGAAGGGGTTGTATTTGCCCGGAGACTGGGTGATGCCCGCCACCAAGGCGCATTCGGCCAGGGTCAAATCCTTCACATCTTTGTTGAAATATTCAATGGCCCCCGCCTGCACCCCCACAATGGTGCCCGAGAGCGGCAGGGTGTTGAGGTAGGCCTCCATAATCATGTCTTTGGAATAGCGGGTATTCAGCCCCCAGGCGCGGAAAATCTCGCGGATTTTGCGCTGGTAGCCCGCTTCCATGCTGCCGTCCGGACCCACCACCACCTTGTCGCCCGTGATGTTCTTTACAAGCTGCTGGTCAATGGTAGAGGCGCCGAAGGTGCGCTCTTCCAGCGGGAACACCTCGTTTACCAGGGCGTACAGGGTGCGCTTAAAGGAAACGCCCTTGTGGTCTAAAAACTCCCTGTCTTCTGTGGATATAACGGCGTCCTGCAACTGCTGGGGAATTTGGTCTAGCTGCACCCAGATGCTGTTGGAATCCCGCGTGAGTTTTTGGTATTCTATCCATTCACCCGTGGCGGGGTCCTGGGCCAAAATATAGCCCGTTTGGGGCAATTTTAGGGTCTCCAAATCCAGCACCACGTCATCGTCCGCGGTGGTATCCATAATATACGAAACCACCTGCACCGCCAGCAAGGAGCCGGCAATCAACATCACGCAGAACATCACCAGCAGGGTTTTAAAAATATTGCCCACCACAATTTTGACGGTTTTCCCGGCGCTGGGTTTGGGTTTCTTCGGGGGCTTTTTGCCCGCGGGGCGGGGGCTTTGCTTTGGCACCACCCGGGTGGCGCCGGAATTGCCCTGTTGGCTGGCCGCGGGGCGGGCCTGCACCGCCTGAATGGGGCGGGTGCCGCCCAGGCTCTCCTGTTGCGGGGGGGCCGGCGGCTGCGGGGGGGAAGGGGGCGCCGCTTCGGTGCGGCGGGCCGGGCGGCCCATTCCACTGGCGCGGTACACATGGTTTTTCCGGCCAGGCGCGCTGGACGGGATATCTTGATATTTCAAATTGTAATCCTCTCGTATATGCAAATGTGCTTGCCGTGGGTTATTTTTAAAAAAGCTGCCGGCAATGGCAGCGGCTTTGGCCGTATCCTCGGGGGGCAATGGAACACTGGAATGCAAATCCTGCCTTTTGTTTTCTTCTGTATTAGGGTACTCTTATTTTGGCTTTTTTTCAAGCCCCTAATTGTTTACAGTTCTGTGAACAGACGTTTTTACGTGTTTTTAAAACCTACCACACCAGGTGGCAAACCTTGCCCAGCACGGCGGCATGGTGTATGATGAAAGAACACAAGGCATTACTTCGCCCCTATAGCAGGGCTGTATTGTTATAGTATTAGTTAAGGAGGAACCCCTTTTGCCGCGACTTTTTTTGTTTGGTAACGATGTGGACACCGACCAAATTTTGCCCAGCCAGTATCTTATTTTGCCCAGCATCGAGGAGATGAAGGCCCACACGTTTGAGGGCATCTGCCCCGGTTTTTCCGCGCAGGTGCGCCAGGGAGACCTGGTGGTGGCCGGGGCCAACTTCGGCTGCGGCTCCTCGCGGGAGCAGGCCCCCAGCGTGCTGAAAGCCCTGGGGGTGCAGGCGGTGCTGGCCGAAAGTTTTGCCCGCATCTTTTTCCGCAACGCCATCAACATCGGCCTGCCGGTACTGGTGTGCCCTGGGCTGGCCGCCGCCGTGCAAAGCGGCCAGGAGATAGGGCTGAACCTGGCCGCCGGGCAGGTTCAAACGGGCGGGCAGGCCTTTGCCTGCACCCGCCTGCCCGGCCACATGCAGGAAATTTTAGAAAGCGGCGGGCTGATTGCCTGGCTGAACGCAAGGGAGGATGCCTAGCATGGGAATGACTTTGGGAGAAAAAATCATCGCCCGCGCGGCGGGTGTTCCCCTTGTGAAACCGGGGGAGATTCACACCGTGCAACTGGATGGCATGATGAGCAACGACGGCACCACCCACCTCACGCTGGGGATGTACCAAAACCAGTTGAAACACCCCCGCCTGGTCGCGCCGGAAAAGCTGGTGTTCGTCATCGACCACAACGCCCCGGCCGATAGCCCCAAAACCGCCGCGGCCCACCGCACCATGCGGGATTTTGCCCGGCAACACGGCATCACCTTTTACGAGGGTAAGGGCGTTTGCCACCAGCTTATGATGGAGCACCACGTCTGCCCCGGGCAACTCATCATCGGGGCCGACAGCCACACCTGTTCCTACGGGGCCCTGGGGGCCTTTGGCACCGGGGTGGGCTGCACCGATTTCCTGTTTGGCATGGTGACCGGTACCACCTGGTTGATGGTGCCTGAAACCCTGCGTTTTGTGCTGCGCGGCCAGTTGCCCCAAGGGGTGTACGCCCGCGATTTGATGCTGACCATCATCGGGGACATCGGGGCCGACGGGGCAAACTACAAGATTATGGAATTTTGTGGCGAGGGGCTGAGCGCCATGGGTGTGGGCCAGCGGATGGTGCTGGCCAACCTGGCCGTGGAGGCCGGGGCCAAAACCGCCCTGATGGAGGCGGACGACACCGCCCTGGCCTACCTAAAAGAGCGGGGCCGCCAGCCCCTGGCTGTTTTTGCCAGCGATGAGGACGCACAGTTTGCCGCCACCTATGAGTACGACCTCTCGAAGCTGGTGCCCGTGGTGGCCCGGCCCGACCATATTGACGACGTGGTACCCGCCAGGGAAGCGCTGGGCGTGCCGCTGGACGAGGCCTTTTTGGGCAGTTGCAACAGCGGGCGCATTGAGGAACTGCGGGTGGCCGCCCGCCTGCTGAAAGGCCGCCGGGTATACCCTGGGCTACGGTTCATCGTCTCCCCCGCCTCCAATGAAGTGTATGCCCAGGCCCTGCAAGAAGGGCTGATAGAAACCCTGAATGACGCGGGCGCCATGGTGGTGAACGCCAACTGTTCGGTGTGCTGGGGTAGCTGCCAGGGGGTGCTGGGTCCGGGCGAAACCCTCATCTCCACCGGCACCCGCAACTTCAAAGGCCGCAGCGGCCACCCGGATTCCAAGGTCTATCTCGCCAGTGCGGCCACCGTTACCGCCTCGGCCATTCTGGGGAAAATTGCCACCGAAGACCTGCTGTAACAATGTGTATTTTTTGATTGGGAGGAAGTTCTTTGCAAAACGAATTCACCGGTAAGGTGTGGCTTTTGGGCAACGACATCGACACCGACATCATCATTCCCACCGAATACCTGGCCCTGCCCAGCGTGCAGGAGATGGCCCCCTACGCCTTCTCGCCGCTACGCGGGGATTTGGCGGACAGCATCCGCCCCGGCGATATTTTGGTGGCCGGGGCCAATTTTGGCTGCGGCTCCTCGCGGGAGCAGGCCCCCGAGGTAATCAAAGCCCTGGGGGTAGCCGCCATTTTGGCGGATAGCTTCGCCCGCATTTTCTTCCGCAACGCCGTGAACAACGGTCTACCCGTGCTGGAATGCCCCGGCCTGGCCGCCGCCGTGGCCGAGGGTGACGAGGTGACTGTGCTACCGGGGCGCTGTGTGCGGCATGCCGGGAAGGAATACCCCCTCAGCCCCATGGCTGAAAACGTACTGGCCATTTTGCAACACGGCGGGCTGGTACCGGCCATGCGCAAACGAAACGGATTGGAGTGAAACCGCCATGACGCTGATTGAAACCATCCTCGCGCGCAATGCGGGCCTGGCCAAGGTGGCCCCCGGCGATATCGTCACCGTACGGCCAGACCGGGTGATGATTCACGACATTTTCATCCCCTTTGTGGCGGAAAAATTCGCCCTGATGGGTTTTTCCAAAGTGTGGAACCCAGACAAAATTGTGCTGGTGTACGACCATTTGGTGCCCGCCGCGGTGGCCGACGATGTGCGCCACCACAAAATAGGAGACGCCTTTGCCGAAAAATACGGCCTTCGCCATGTGCACCGCGCCGATGGCATCTGCCACCAGCTCATGGTGGAACAGGGCTATGTGAAACCCGGCGACGTGGCCTTTGGCACCGACAGCCACACCACCACCTACGGCGCGGTGGGGGCCTTTTCCACCG
>CAYYLW010000124.1:0-8072 GCA_964472465.1 uncultured Oscillospiraceae bacterium
AGCTGGTGGACATGGTGGCCAGGGCGCGCGCACTGGGGCTGGATGCGATATGCATCACCGACCACGACAGCCTGGGCCTTAGGCAGCAGGCCGCAAGCTATGCCGCAAAGGTGGGCTTTCCCATTTTTGTAGGGGCCGAGTATTACTCCTTACAGGGGGACATTGTGGCCTTTGGAATGGAGGAACTTCCAAAGCGAAGGATAGACGCGCAGGCGTTCATAAAACAGGTAAACCGTCAGGGCGGGCTGTGCTTTGCAGCCCACCCCTACCGCAACAACAACCGAGGTGTGGGCGATGCACTTTTTGCCCTGCAGGGCCTTGGCGGGGTAGAGGCCTTTAACGCCAGCACTAGCTTTGCGGCCAACCGAAAAGCGCTGCTTGCCGCCCGCCGCCTGGGGCTGCCTGCTTTTGGCGTAAGCGACTGTCACCGTTTAGAAAAACTGGGGGTTTATGCTACCCTTTTGCCCGGTTGGGCGCATAATACCAAAGAGCTGTTGGCCCTGCTGCGGCAAGGCTATGCCCGCCCTGTGGCCTACCAGCAGGGCAGATACAGGGATTTGGCCGCACTTTCCGATATGATGGACCCTGCCAGCAATGCCCTGCCGCCTGAGCTTGTGCAGCCGCAGCGGCGGAAAGCCGGGGAAGAAGAGCGGGCGGGGTAGGCCGATTTTTCGTTGTCAAAGCAAGCCAGGCATATTTGAGGCAATATCGCACAAAAAGGCCGGGGACGTGGCGCGTGGGCCGTGTGCGGTGTTGCCTCATATTTTTTGCCGGGCGTGCGCCTTGTGTTTTTGCCCGTTTTTTGGTAGAATAACCAAGGGTTAAAAATAGAATAAGCGCCTGTAGCTCAGTCGGATAGAGCACGTGCCTTCTAAGCATGGGGCCAGGGGTTCGAATCCCTTCAGGCGCGCCATAACTATAGGTCAAAATAAATGTAGGGCTTACAAACCCAGTGTTTATGCGGCCTGACGAGGGTTTTGAATGCTAAATTCAAAACTCTCGTTTTCTATAGATGCACCCTGCTTTTTGAGAGAAAGATGGGGCGTTTCTATTTTGAGGCCAAAGCAAGGTATCCAGACTACCCAGCAAAAGCACTACCCAGCGGGGCAATTTGAGGGCGGCTGTGTTCTTCGTTTTTTACGAAAAGCACAGCCGCCTTTTTTATTTGCCCTAAAACAAAACGAAAGGAATGAATGCCTTATGTATAACGAACTGCAAACCCTGCGTTTATTCAGCCCTCTGTTCCCCCGCTTTTACTCCCGAAATGAATGGGGAGATTTGGAGGACGAGCCGGAGGATTTGTCCCCCGCAGAACTGCTGGAATACGAGGACGAAATACTCGCCCTTATCGAAAAATACAAGCTGCCCGATGAGGGTGAGCGTGGCCTCGCTGTCTATTTGCATGATGCCGCCCTCAGCGAAAAGGTATACAGCATCAACCCCACGGTGGAAAAGCGTAACGGCGAGCTGTGGTGCGTGACCGAGGTGCAGACACATGGTGACCTCTCCCCCTCCGAGCATACCTAGCTTACCGATTGGCTCTCCGGCCAACTATCTGACGGTTGGGGGGAGGGGATGGAGCAACGCGAAATCAAAGTGGGCGGCGGCGAACTCTAGGGCAGGTCCATGCTGTCGGTTCTCTCTCGCAGCAGCTCGCCATTTGCATCGCTGGCCGAAAAGTCCACAGGCACCGTCACCTCGGCTGGCTGGCTGCCGGAATATTCATACACGCCATTTTCGTCATACGGGCTAATCTCGCCGTGGTTATTGCCCGAGAGATACCAGCTTTCCTCTTCTTTCAGTTCCTCTAAAGGGTTAACAAAGTGAGCTGTTTCCTGGTTTTGCGCATCAAAAGAACGAAATCCCAAATCGCCTGCGCTAGAAATGAAATAGTCTTCTTTGGGGAAGTTCCCCTTTGCCTCTACAATGCCCCAATACTTTCTCTGCCCAGGGTTCTGCAAAAAATCTTCTATGTTCAAATAGTCCAGACCCTCTTGCTCCACAAGAACACGAACCTCCTCCGTGGAAAGCGTACGCATACCATCCACCTGGGGAGGCTGCTTTTCGGTGTAGCTAAAGCGCAGCTTCTGCTCCATGTCGATGGCGTCTATAAGGCTGCCGTCCTCGCGCCTGCGTTCCAGGCGCAGCTCCAGGGTTCTGCCCTCCCACTGGGGGAAGCGTGCCATCAGTGGTATCATAAAACCCTTTTCAAACTGTATGGGCCAGTCCGGCTCATGCGTGTAGAGGGTATTACTGACCGTGCTTTGCTCTGGGTATACTGGCTGGTACTCCCCCTCGCCCACCGGCCGCGCCAAAACCTGTACGCGGAAGGGGTATCTCTCTTCTTCCGCGTTTTCCGCCAAGCTCACCATATAGTATACGTTCCCTCCTTGCGGGTAGGCCAGGCGCAGCTGGCCATAGCCGTCTGGCGCGCCTTTGGGCCCCGCCCCCACCAGGGCCTCGTAATACACCTGCCCGTCTTCTTCATCCTTCTTTTGCACAATCTCCTGCACTAGGCCCAGCTCCGCCTCGCTGCTGTACACGTAGCTCGTTCTCAAGCCTCGGGTGTCGAATGTGAAGTTGTTGCCGTACAGGTTTGCCGTAAGCTGACTTAAGGCGAGATAATCTTGCCCCACATAGTTTGGCAAAAAGCCCTTTTCCATTGCCTCCAGCAGCTCGCCCATGTACAGTTTCAGCGTAACGGGGCTGCCCAGCGCCAGCTGCAGGCCGGGCGGCTCGCTCTGCTCGGCCACGGTGGGGCTTTCTGCGCTTTCCAGGGAGAACACATACCCGCCCTCCTGATATTGCAGCCCGGCCTCCTCCAGCAAGGCCTTTGCCTCTTCGGGGGTTTTGCCCACCAGGCCGGGCACGCTGGCAAAGCCCTCTTTGGTGGCCGAGCCATAGTCGTCCTGCAGCTTTGTGCCGCCAATCACCAGGCTGTCGCCCGCAAAGCCGCCCGCGGCGGCAAACAGCCCCAGCCCCAGCAGCAGCGCCACGCTTAGGCCAAGGGCCACTTTTGCCCCCAGCGGCACCCGCGTTAGCCCGCTTTTTTGGGGCTTTACCTTCACGCGCTGCACACCGTCGCTCAATAGGGCCTCTTTAAAGGCCGCCGCGCTCTGGGTGCGGTCGGCCCCGCGCACGCACAGGGCGTTGAGAATGGCATTTTCGGCGCTGGGCGGCAGGGTGGCCCCCAGCTTGGAGGGCTCTTTCAGCTCGTCCTGAATGGCCCGCTCCATGCTGTCCGGCGGGGTTTGGCCGCAGAGCAGCTTGTAGAAGGTGGCGGCCAGGGCATACACATCCGTCCAGGGGCCCTGCTCGCCCCGGCTGCGGTACTGTTCCTCGGGCGCGTAGCCGCTCTTCAATATCACCGAGAGGCTCTTGCTGTTCAGCGCGCTCTCGTAGCGGGCCGCGCCAAAGTCCAGCAGTTTCACCTCTCCCTCTTCGGTGAGGTAGATGTTGTCGGGGCTGATATCGCGGTGGATGATGCCCTTTTGATGCACCGCCGCAAGGGTATCGCACACGGGCAGAATGATATCGAGGGCCTCCTCATAGGGCAGGGGGCCTTTTTCCGCCAATAGGCTTTTTGCGTCCTGGCCGCGCAGGTACTGCATCACAATGTAGGCGGTGTTGTTGCCGCCAAAACTGTCGTAGATATCCACTATGCCGGGGATGCCGTTAAACTGCGCCAGGGTGCGCGCTTCGTCTAAAAAGCGGGTGAGGCCCGCGCCAAACTGGGTGCTGGCCTCGCCCTCATACACGCTTACCGTGGTTTCGCCCGGCAGGCGGGTGGCAAAGCTGGCGGGCAAAAACTCCTTGATGGCCACAGTCCGTTCCAGCGCGGCGTCGTAGCCGATGTAGGTGACGCCAAAGCCCCCGTAGCCAAGGGTTTTGCCCGCGATGTACCGCCCCTGCAAGATGGTGCCGGGGGGCAGGTGGTAGGCCTCTTTGGCCGGGGTGCTTTGTGCGTAGCCGCAGTGGGGGCAAGCTTCGGCTTGCCCGGCATATTCCCGCATACAGCCCAAACAGCGCAGCATGGTGGTGGCCTCCTTTTTTGGGGGGTGTGTAAGCGGCCCCGGTTTAATTCGGGCTATAGTTTTCGCACAGGGCAAACAGTTCTTCGCCCGTCCAGGCGGCGGCGTCATCCTTAGTTTTTTCGCGTATCTGCTCAATCAGCCGCCAGGGCAGATTGCCAAACGCCTCATCACTGTAGGCAAAATAGGGCTCCATCGGCTGGGCCATGGGGTACAGCGCGAAAAGCGATTCCATCGATGCTTTATTCAGGGGCAGGCTGCCGGTGTTGTGCACGTACAGGCTGGTTTGGGCGTATTCGCTTAGCAAAAAGTGCAAAAACAACATGCCCACCCGCTGCTTGTTTTCGCTCACCTTGGCGTTTATGTAGTAATATTCCTGAAAATACGCGTCCGCCCGGTTGTTTTTTAGCACCGGCAGAATGCCGGCATTGCTGCCAAAATAGTCCCGCTGGCTGTACATCAGCGAAGCCGAAGTCAAATCCCCATACATAACAGATCTTTCCAGATATGCCGCGTCTTGGTCTCGGGCCTGGTAGGCGCTTAGCAGCTTTTCCAAAAGCTCTTTTTGCGCGCCCAGGTTCACTTTTTTGTCCCGGTTCATCTCCGGGTGGAAATGGGCGGCAAGGCTGAAAAAATCAGCGGGGCCCATATCAAAGGAAACCGGGCTTTGCAGGTATAAATCGGCAAATTGCGCAAAAGACGTGATGGCCTCCGGCAGAATGAGGCCCTGTGTTTGGGCCTTGACGGCGTCTGTGTAGAAGATGGGCATTATACGCATGCCCAAAGGGATGACATAGGGGTGGGGCAGGTCGTCCTCTTCTCTTGGGAAATAGGCCTCATAGTCTTTGTACAGGTAGTAGTCCTCCCGGTTCAGGCCCGCCAGTAGGGGGGAAACATCCGCCAGGGGCAGGGGGTCATCGTCCGGGTAGGTGGTGAGGATGGTGGGGGCGGCTTCCCCCTCAATGGGTACCCGGCGTTCCTGGATATCCTCATAGGGGGAGACCAAAAACTCAATTTGGTACTGGGGATACTTCTGCATAAAGGCCCCGGCCAGTTCCTTGTAAATGCCCTCTTCGTCCTCATATTCGGTAATGTTCATCACAATGCTGTCCGGCTGGACGTCCAAATCGGCCAGGGTGGGGCCCAGCACGGTGGCCGCGGGTACGCTGCTAAGCTGCCAGCCCACAATGGCCCCCGCCACCACCAAAGCCACCACCGAAAACACCACCGAGAGGGTGCGCAGCCGTTTGCGTTTTTTCAGTTCCGCCTCGGGAAAATCAAAACCAGTTTGGCCCTGCACCGCCCCCAGCATTTCTTTTGTGGAGGAAAACCGTATTTCCGGGCGCAAAGCCAGGGCCTTCATCACGGCTTTGTCCACCTGGGTGTCTACGGCCGCCCCAAGCTGCGAGGGACGCCGCAGGCCGTCCTTCTCCCAGCGCTCTATAGATTCTTCTGGTGTTTCCCCCGTCAGCATCTTGTACCAGGTGGCCCCCGCGGCATATAAATCCGTGCGGGGGGTCTGCTTCATGTTGCTGCGGTATTGCTCGGGCGGGGCGTAGCCCTTTTTCACCACCACGCTCTGCGTCCATTCCTCTTTGGCGGAAAAACGGGCCGCACCAAAATCCAGCACTTTTACGGCGCCGTTTTTCAGAATATAAATATTATCTGGGCTGATATCCCGGTGCAATACCCCTTTTTCGTGGATGCCCCCGAGGGCTTTGAGCAGGCCCTCCATAATGCGGGCGGCCTCCTCCGTCGGCAGGCTGCCCCCATTTTTCGCCAGATATTGCTTAAGTGTCTCGCCTTCCAGGTATTCCATTACAATATAGGCGGTGTTGTTTTCTTCAAAATAGTCCAGCACGTTCACAATGTTGGCTTCGCCGCTAAACTGGGCCATATGCTTGGCCTCTTCCAAAAAGCGCGCCAGCTGCTGCTGGTACGTCTCTATGGTATTGCCCGAAAACACCCGCAGTTTTTCCTGCCCGGCAATGCGGCTGGCCAGGTTTTGGGGGAAAAACTCCTTGATGGCAACGGGGGTAGAAAGGCGAATATCGTAGGCTTTGTAGGTAACCCCAAACCCCCCAATGCCCAGCACGATACCCACAATATACCGCCCCCAAAGCCGCGTACCGGGCTGCAACATGTAGGCGGGCCGGTTGGGTGTGTTTTGCACAAAGCCGCAGTGGGGGCAAACCTCGTAGCCCCCGGTGGGCAAAAAACAGGCAAGGCAGTAATCGTGCGCTTCCATGGCAAACCCCTCCCCGCTGCGGTGTTTCGGCACAGGTGCCGCAACATGGGGCACCGCAAAACCCCTCCTCACAATCGACACCAACCACTTAAACGTGTAAGTTGCCGTTAGTATACTACTTGTCCACGCCCTGTGTCAATGTTTTCCCGCCAACAAAGCGCAGAGCGGAAATGAGAAGAACGTATAAGATAAAACGTGAGGGAACGTCGTGGGGCAGGCAGGAGAACTTACTGTCTCCTCATTTCTAAAAAGTTCGTGCTTGACCCTCACCCTACCGGAGACTGTATTCTGAATTCCGGACGAAACAACCGCCATAGAGGAGGGAGTACACGTGACGGATATTTTGCAGGTAGTAAACCTTGAAAAACGCTATGGAACCAGGACGGTTCTGAGAAACCTGTCTTTCCACTTGAAAAAGGGGGAGTTCTACGGTCTTTTGGGGCACAACGGTGCGGGGAAATCTACCGCCATCGACTGCATTCTAGGGATGAAAGGGTATGACGGGGGTGAAATCACACTACTGGGACACTCACCCAAAAAGATGAAGAAAGCCATCTTCGAGAAAATCGGGGTGCAATTTCAGCAGTCCCACTATCAAGACAAAATCAAGGTGGCAGAACTCTGCGCGTTGACGGCGTCCTACTACAAAAACCCGGCGGACTGGGAAGGGCTGCTTACCTCCTTCGGGCTGGGTGGGAAAGAAAAAATGTACGTGGAAAAGCTGTCCGGCGGGGAAAAGCAGAAGTTGTCGGTACTGCTCACCCTCATTCCAAACCCGGACATCATCTTTTTGGATGAACTGACCACAGGGCTGGACACACGGGCCCGCCGCCAGGTGTGGAAGGAACTTAGCGGGCTGAAAGAAAAAGGGGTGACGGTGCTACTCACCTCCCACTACATGGATGAGGTGGAAGCGCTTTGTGACCGCATCGGCATCATCGTAGACGGTGAAATCATTGTTACAGGCACCACAAAAGAGGTGGTGGAAAAAAGCGGTAGGCCGACCTTGGAAGAAGCCTATCTGTGGTATACTGGGGAGGAAAATGATGAAAACTTTTAAGGCCACCTTCAAAACCGAGTTTCTGCTGGGCCTTCGCCAGTTGGATGTGCCTATTTTCGCCTTCATTTTCCCGGTGGTGCTGGCCGTCATTCTGGTTGCCATCTATGGCAGCGGCAACACCGAGATGATGGGCAAAACCTTCGCTTCCGCCAGCACCATCGGCCTTGCCGCCATGGGGCTGATGGGCCTGCCACTCACACTGGCTGGCTACCGAGACGCCAAAATACTGAAACAGCTAAAAGTGACGCCGGTGAAGCCTTCGCTCATCCTTTTTACACAGTTCAGCGTTAAGCTGGCATTGGCGCTGGTGTCCTCTGTGCTTGTCTGGCTCACCATGACGGTCTTCTTTGGCTACCGGATGCAGGGAAACCCTCTCCTCTATCTGGTTTCTTACCTTCTGGTGGCATTCGGCATCTTTGGCATCGGCATGGTCATTGCCAGTCTTTCCAAAGATGCCAACACAGCCAGCCTGCTGTGCAGCATTGTCTATTTCCCCATGCTGCTTTTCTCCGGCGCCACCCTTCCCCTGGACATACTGCCACGGGGCGTGGTGACGGTGTTGCAGGTGCTGCCTCTCACCCAGGGCATCAATCTGCTGGAAACGGTTGCCCTTGGGGGCAGTATCCTAAACGACCTGGTGGCCACCCTCGTTATGGTGGGCATCGGTGCGGCGGCCGTGCTCATCGCCATCAAAACTTTCCGGTGGGAGTGATTGTTTGTACCAGATTGGTCT
>CAYYLW010000125.1:0-7971 GCA_964472465.1 uncultured Oscillospiraceae bacterium
CCGCATGGTGAAGCAGCGCTTCCGGGCCTGGGCCACGGCCTGCACCTGCCCGCCCCAACTGCCGGTGTGCATCTGCGGGGGGCAGGCAAAAGGCAGGCTGGTGGGCAAAAACCCATGCCTGCCCAGCGAGGAAGAACAGCAGCAAAACCGCCGCAGCCGCAGTGCCAAACTGCGCTGTATAGAAAAACTGTAACACGCCATCAGGGCGTAAACAGGAAAGGAGGAGACCGATGGCAGAAATAGCCTACGAATTACAGCGCTTTGCCCCACGGGAAGAAAAACCGGAGCGCAAGCCCGTCGTGCGTGTGGTGAAAAAACCCAGCGGCACGGCCAAACAGGTGTTCCGGATGATTCGTACCCTGCTGACGGTGGGCCTCCTGGTTAGCTTGGTGTGCGGGGTGCTGTACACCCAAACCAGCTTGACCGAATTACAAAGTGAGATTTCCAGCAAAACCCAGGAACTGGTGGACCAAGAGGCCATGTACGCCTACCTCAGCTTTGAACTGGAGAGCAAAACCACCCCGCGTGCCATTGAGCAGCGGGCCGGGGAACTGGGGCTGGTGCCTATGAACAGTAACCAAATCACCTATGTACAGGTGGAGGAAGAAAACCCCATTCAAATACGGCAGGGCCCGCTGGCCGGCCTTGACCAGCAGTTTGGGGCTGGGCTAAAAGCCGCGGCCGACCAATTGAACCCCGCATAGAAAACTAAAACACAAACAGGTGGATAGCGCATGAGGAAAGACAAGCAGCAGGCAAAACAGAAGAACGTGGTGCAGCCCATGCTGCTTCGATGTGCGGCGGTGGCCACCGTGTTTGTGGTGGCGGCAGCCGGGCTGGGCATGCGCCTGTTTACTTTGCAGGTGGACGAGGCCGACCAGTGGCAGGCCGAGGCCTTGCAGCAGCAGCTTGCCAGCATTCCCATACAGCCCACGCGGGGCGTAATCTACGATAGCAACATGCGGGTGATGGCCCAAAGCGCCATGGTGTGGACGGTGACGGCGGCCCCGAACGTGATCGCCCAGAGCAAAACCAGCGAAGCGCCCGCCGCCTTGGCCGCACGGGAACTGGCCGCCCTTCTGGGGCTGGACGAAGCGGCCCTGTATGAGGCGTTTAGCGACAAAGAAAGCCAGTACTGCCCGGTGAAGGCGAAAATTGAACAGCCCTTGGCAGACCAGGTGCGCGAACTGTGCGACCGCCTTGACCTGCGGGGCATCTACTTACAGCGGGACACCAAACGCTACTACCCCTATGAAGAACTGGCCGCCACCGTGCTGGGCTTTACCAACGCCGATGGCAACGGCATAGAGGGCCTGGAAAGCTATTACAATGAAAAACTGGCCGGGGTGCCGGGGCGCACCTTGGCGGTGCGAAACGCCTTTGGCGGGCAAATTCCCACTGGCGGCGAAGAGGACACCTACCCCGCGCAGGATGGCAGCAACATCGTGCTCACCGTGGATGTGGATATCCAGCAGGTGGCGGAAAAATATCTCAGCGAGGCCGTGCAGTACCACGAGGCCAAAGAACGCGGCATGGTGGTGGTGATGGACGTGAACACCGGGGCCATCTTGGCCATGGCCACCAGCCCCGCCTATAACCCGAACGACCCCTACGCCATTTATAGCCCCGAAAAGCAGGCGGAGATTGACGCCGTGCCCGAGGGAGAAGCGCGGGTGGCCGCCCAGGGCGCGGCCCGCACCTTGCAGTGGCGCAACAAGGCCCTGGCCGATACCTACGAGCCAGGCTCGGTGCTGAAGGTGGTCACCATGGCCGCCGCGATGGACTCGGGCACCTATTCGCCCGAAAGCACCTTCCAGTGCGGCAGTGTCATCACAGTGTCGGACCGCGAGTTCCACTGCGCACAGGATAAGGCCCACGGCACCGAAAACCTGGGCCAGATTCTCATCAACTCCTGCAATGTGGGCTGTGTGCAAATCAGCGCCGGCATGGGCGCCAATGTTTGGTACGACTATTTGAACGCCTTTGGCCTGACCGAACCCACCGGGGTAGACCTGCCGGGCGAACCCAGTGAGCGAGCCATCTCCAGCATCATGTACAGCGAGGACCAACTGGGCCCCGTGGAACTGGCCAGCTCCTCGTTTGGCCAGAGCAATAAGTTCACCGCCCTGCAAATGATCACGGCGGTATCGGCAGCCGTGAATGGCGGCAACCTGGTGCAGCCCCACATCGTAAGCCAGGTGCTGGACGCCGAGGGAAACGTGATTGAAAACAACGCCCCCCCCGCAAAACGCCAGGTAATCTCCCAGGAGACCAGCCGGTTTCTCGCCAGCACCCTGGAAGAGCTGGTATCCACCACCAACGGGCAAAACGCCTATGTGGCGGGCTACCATGTGGGCGGCAAAAGCGGCACCAGCCAAAAGCTGGAAGTGATGACCGCCGAAGGCCGCGAGGCCTATATCTCCTCCTTCGTGGGTTTTGCCCCGGCGAACGACCCGCAGGTGGCCGTGCTGGTGGTGCTGGATGAATCCAGCGACCCGCACGCCCCGGTGGAGCGCACCTGGTTTGGCAGCCGCCTGGCGGGGCCGGCCGTGGGCAACATCATCAACGAAACCATGCAAATTCGCGGCGTGGAGCCGGACTTTGGCGAGGGCGAAAGCGCCAACCGCAGCACCATCACCACCCCGGCCCTGGTGGGCACAGAAATTTCCAATGCCAATGCGCAACTGAACAACCAGGGCATCACGGGCATTGTGGTGGGCAGCGGTAGCACCGTCACGGCCCAAATACCAGACCAATATATCCAGGTGCCAACCGGTGGCCAGGTGGTGCTGTATACAGACCCCGCCCTGCCGCTGGAAATGGTGAAGATGCCGGACGTGACCGGGAAATCGGCCAAGAGTGCCATTGATACCCTAAAGAATATGGGGCTGAATGTGGTGACCACCGGCGCGCCGGACGATGGCGCCACCGTACAGGTGCAAAGCCAGGACGTGCCGCCTGAAACCGAGATACCAAAGGGCAGCATCATCACCCTCACCATGCACAATGCCAACGCCACCACCGAGTAAAGCCAAAACAGAAGCGGGGCCGGGGATTGCGTCTTCAGCTACCCCCCTGAAAGGATGCATCTGCCTCCCCGGCCCCGTTTCTTTGCCGTTTTTGCACAAAACCCGGTCTGTACAAAAGGGCCGTAAAAGGATAGTTTACTAAAGAAAGGGTGTGCCCGCGTGACCTATGCCGCACTGATGGAAGGGCTTGACTATAGCGGTGTGCTGCCAAACGGAACGGCCACCCATATTACGCAGGATAGCCGCCGCGTCTGCGCCGGTAGTGTTTTTGTGTGTATCTGTGGGCGAGGCAGCGATGGGCATGCCTTCGCGCAAAAAGCCCTGGATGCCGGTGCGGGGCTGGTCATCAGCCAGCATGCCCTGGGGCTGGAAAACGAGGTGGTGGTGCCAGACACCCGCCTGGCCTACGCCCTGCTTAGCCAGCGTTTTTTTGGCAACCCGGCGGAAAAACTCTGCCTGGTGGCCGTTACTGGCACCAACGGCAAAACCACGGTATCCAGCATTTTAAAACAGGTGCTGAACGCCTGTGGTTGCCGCTGCGGGCTGATTGGCAGCATCCACAGCGAGATAGGGGAGATGAGCGTTCCCGCGCGGTATACCACCCCTGAAGCTTGGGATCTGGCGGCGCTGATGCACCGCATGGTGCTGGCGGGCTGTACCCACCTGGTGATGGAGGCCAGCAGCCAGGCACTGGATCAAGGCCGCCTGCTGGGTTTGCGTTTCGCCCTGTCCATCTTTACAAACCTCTCCAAAGACCACCTGGATTGGCACGGTAGCATGGAAGAGTATTTTAAGGCCAAAAAAAGCCTGTTCTCACAAAGCGACGCGATGCTTTCCAACATGGACGACCCCTATGGCGCCCGCCTGCTGGCCGAGGTGGCGCTGGAAAACAAAAGCAGCTATTCGTTTAAAAGCGACGCCGCCGATTTTGTGGCCCATGGTGTGGAACTGGGGGCAGGCACGGTGCGGTTTGGCTTTTTGGCCAGCGACATCCTCTACCCCCTCACCTTCCCCATGCCGGGGGAGTACAGCGTTTATAATGCCTTGGCGGCAGGGGGGGCGGCCATTTTGCTGGGGCTGCCTATAGAGCCGGTGCTGGAGGCGCTGGGGCAGGTGCATAGCGTGCCGGGCCGCTGCGAGGTGCTGCACCGTGGAAGCTATACCGTGATACGGGATTTTGCCCATACAGGCGACGGTTTGGAAAAGCTGCTGGGGGCACTGCGGCCCTTTGTGAAAGGGCGGATGGTGGTATTGTTTGGCTGCGCGGGGGAGCGCGAGGCCAGCAAACGTGCCGAGATGAGCGAGGCCGCTTTGCGCTATGGGGACATTCTGTTTTTAACCAGTGATAACCCGCGCGGCGAGCCGGAGAGCCAGATTTTTGCCGATGCCCTGCCTCCGCTGGAAAAAGCGGGCAAACCCTACAAGGTGATTACAGCCAGAGAAGAGGCAGTTTCCCAGGCCCTGGAAACCCTGCGGGAGGATGACCTGCTGGTGCTGTGCGGCAAAGGGCACGAGGATTACCAGGTGCTGGATGGGCGTACGGTGTTTTTTGACGAAAAGCAGCTTGTGCAACACTGGCTGGCAAACAACCCCGGGCGTGGCTAAAGTGAGGGCGAAGCCGGGCGAGCGCCGGGCAAGGGAAAGAGGAGAGAAGCATGCAGCCAATTACGGCAAAAGGATTGTTTAAAGATTTGTGGCCCACAGCCCCGGCCGGGGTGATGATTGACTCGGTGGTGACGGACAGCCGTAAGGCGACGCCAGGCAGCGTGTTTGTGGCCATTCCCGGCGAGAGGGTGGACGGGCACGACTATGCCCACGAGGCCTGTGAGCGGGGGGCGGTGCTGGTGGTGGCCCAGCGCGCCATAGACGATGTTCCGCCGGACCGCACGGTGCTGGTAAGCGATGTGCTGGACGCCATGATTGCCATGGGGGCCAATTACCGCGCCCTGTTTTCCCCCCTGGTGCTGGGGGTGACGGGCAGTGTGGGGAAAACCACCACCAAAGAGTTCTGTGCGGCGGTGTTTTCCGCGTTTGGGGAAACCCTGAAAACCGAGGGCAACCAAAACAACGAGATTGGCATGCCAAACACCCTGTTCCGCCTGGAGGAAAACACCCGCTATGCCGTGGTGGAAATGGGGATGCAGGGGCCGGGGGAGATACGCAAATTGACCCTGGCGGCAAAACCGGACGGTGCGGTAATCACCCGCATTGGCCGGGTGCATATGGATAGGCTGGGCAGCATGGAGGCCATTCTGGCGGCCAAGATGGAAATTTGTGCGGGGCTGCCGCAGGGCGCGCCGCTTATCTTGAACGGGGATGACGAACTGCTGCGCGGCGCGGCTATTCCCGAGGGAATCCATGCGGTGTATGCCGCCGTGGAGGACCAAAGCTGCGAGGTGTGTGCCCGAGAGATTCGGCAAGAGGGCCAGGGGCAGCGCTTCATCATTGTGGACAGGCAGTTTGGTGAGTTTGAGGCCTTCATTCCCGCGTTGGGCGGGCATATGGTTAGCGACGCGCTGCTGGCGTATGCGGCGGCCACCCGCCTTGGGCTGAGCGCGGCCACGGCGGCGGCAGGCCTTTCCGATTTTCAGCCCGCTTGGATGCGCCAGCATATCAAGCAAGTGGCGGGCCTTACTTTGATAGAGGACTACTACAACGCGAACCCCGATTCCATGAAAGCGGCGCTGAACCTGCTGTATGGCATGGAGAGCCCCGGCCGCAAAGTGGCGGTGCTGGGCGACATGCTGGAACTGGGCGTGGCCGCAGAGCCCAGCCACAGGGAACTGGGCGCCCGTGTGGCGGCGGTAAAGGCCGATTTGCTGGTGACGGTGGGTACACTGGGCGCACTGGCCGCAGCCGCGGCCAGCAGCCAGGGTGTGGAGGTACGCGCATTCGATAGCAACGCCGAAGCGGCGGCCTTCTTAAAAGGTGAGCTACGCGAAGGGGACACCGTGCTGGTGAAAGCCAGCCGGGGTATGCGCTTTGAGGAGATTGTGCAGGGAATGTTGCCGCAGGGGTAACGTTTTGGCGGCGGTTTGGCGGGCATAGGGCTTTTCTAGCAAAGCAATATTTGCTATAATAAAAGTTATGTTCAAAAAGGAAAGCAGCCTGAAATAAACCGCCCTGCGGAAAAAGATGGGGAAGAAGAGGAATATGGCGCGATACGCAGTTTTAATTGCGGCAGGGGCGGCCCTGCTGGTTACGGCTTTGATTGGTTTTTTGCTGGTGCCGGTTTTACACCGCTTAAAATTTGGGCAAACCATCAATGAAATTGGCCCGGTATGGCACAAAAACAAGCAAGGTACCCCCACCATGGGGGGGCTGCTGTTCATCATTGGCAGCACCGTGGGGCTGGCCGTGGCCTACCCCCTGCTGGCCGGGGTAAGCACCGACGCAGACCCCCTGGCCCTTGGCCTGGTACTGCTGGGGCTGTTCACGGCGCTGGCCTTCGGTTTTGTGGGTTTTGTAGACGATTACCTCAAGGTGGTGCGCAAGCAAAACCTGGGGCTACACGCCAGGGGTAAGCTGGTTATGCAGCTGGTGATAGCCTCCTGCTTCCTGGCCACCTTGCAGCTTATGGGGCGGCTTTCCACCATTGTGCGCTTGCCCTTTTTGGGCGCGGTGGATTTTGGCCTGTTTTTCTACCCCATCAGCGTGGTGCTGATTGTGGGCATCGTGAACGCCGTCAACCTCACCGACGGCATCGACGGCCTGGCCACCATGGTTACCCTGTGGGTGATGTGCGGGTATTTTTTGTTGCTCACCTTGTTTGGGCGCTACCAGCTCTCCCTGTGGGCGGCGGCGCTGGCGGGCAGTTGCGCGGGCTTTTTGCTGTGGAACTTTTACCCCGCCAAGGTGTTTATGGGCGATACCGGCAGCATGTTTTTGGGCGGCGCGGTGGTGGCCGTGGGCTACTGCATGGGGCGCCCCGATGTGCTGGTGATTTTGGCGCTGGTGTACATTATGGAAGCCGTGAGCGTGATGATTCAGGTGAGCTGGTTTAAATTCACCAAGAAGAAATATGGCGAGGGACGCCGTATTTTTAAAATGACCCCCATCCACCACCATTTCGAGATGAGTGGCTGGAGCGAGGTAAAAATAGACGTGGTGTTTAGTTTTCTGGCCATGGCCTGTGGCTTTTTGGCCTACCTGTACGCCTACGTGTTTGGCTAAAGCCAGGCATATTCCCAAAAGATTAAACGGAAAGGAGGGGAGAAGATGGCCGTGCCCAAACTGCCGCAGATCCAAGCGGAGCCAGCCTTGCGGGTGGCAGAAGCGCCCGTAAAAACCAAAGCGCCCAAGGCGCGTAAAAAAAGGCGCCTGCCGCTGGGCAAGCTGGGCCGCATCGATATTCCCTTCCTCACCTTGGTGCTAATTCTGCTGCTGTTTGGCCTGGTGATGCTATTTTCCGCCTCCTACCCCACGGGGCACATGCGCTTTCAAGACAGCTACGCCTTCATCCGCCCACAGCTTGAATACGCCATGCTGGGTATTGTGGTGATGGTGGGCGCCACCTTGGTGGATTACCACCTGCTGCGCAAATTTGCCTGGCCACTGATGTTTATCACCTACATTCTGCTGGTGGTGGTGCTGTTCATGCCCGCCAAAAACGGCGCACAACGATGGATTTGGCTCAATGCCAGCCATACGCAGAGCATCCAGCCCAGTGAGCTGGTAAAATTCGCCGTCATTCTGTTGTTTGCAGCGCTAATTGCGGCCAACCAAAAACGCATCAAAACCTTTACCTATGGCTTTTTGCCATTTGTGGTTATCTTGGGCAGCGTGGCGCTACTGCTGCTGCAACAGCCCCACCTTTCCTGTACCATTCTCATCATGGGCATTGGCGTTACCATGATGTTTGCGGGCGGCACGGCCCTGCGCTGGTTTGGTTTCGCGGCCGCACTGGTAGGCGGGGTGCTGTTTTTGGTGGTTACCCGGGTAC
>CAYYLW010000126.1:0-7795 GCA_964472465.1 uncultured Oscillospiraceae bacterium
GTTCCACTTCGTGGGTGTACGTCATACTGGAATGCTCCTTTTGCACAGATTTATGTACCGCCTGGCTGCCGCCCTTTCCCGGTGTTACCGGCGGGCGGCCTCGGCCACCCGTGCAGGCTATTTTGCCCAGGGCAATACACATCTTATCTATTATACGGGTTTGGCCGCCATTTTTCAAGGCCAGCCTTGCGCAGGGGCCGGTGGCATTCTTTCCCGTACAACCAGCTTTGGCACCCGCCAAGGCGCACGCCAGCTTATTGTACAAAAATCATCCATTTTTAATGTGCATGTTACACAATATTTTTTCTTGAGTTTTTCACAGAATACTGGTATACTGAGGGTGGGTAAAACTGGGCGAAGGCGGGTGTATCCCCCGCCGTACAAACAGTTTGCCACACAACAACAGAAAGGAGGGACCAAAGATGGATGCTAATTTATCTTTGTCTTTGAACAATGTGGATCTGAAGGAATTTACCGAGGTGCTGGATTCCTGTGAAGGCGACGTGTTCATGGTAACACCCGAAGGCGACCGGCTGAACTTGCGCAGCAAGCTTTGCCAGTTGATTGGTTTCACCCAGCTCATCCAGGGCGGGCGCATTTCCAACGCCACCATTGTTTGCGAGAACAAAAACGACGAAAGCAAATTGTTCCGTTTCAATCTCTTTGGTATTGACGAAGCGTGATTGCCCTAGCAACGCACTCTATCAAACTCATCACAGGAAAATAGCAGCCGGGCGGTAAACAGCCTGGCTGCTATTGTTTTTATCCCCTAAGCCGCGCGCTTTAGGCGCCCGGCAGACGAAAACAAGGGCTTGTTTTCACGCCAATTCATACTATAATGAACACAGCGGCCAGCAAAGGCCGCGCCGCACACACTAGGGAGGTTTTGGCAGATGAGCAAAAAAATATTGATACTAAACGGCAGCCCCCGCCCGGGCGGGAACACCCAGCGCCTGGCCGAAGCCTTTGCCGAAGGCGCGGCGCAGGCTGGCCACAGCGTGCAAACCATCCACCTGCGCCAGCTTCGCATCCACCCCTGCCTTGGCTGCCTGAAAGGCGGCAAAAGCAGCGCTGCGCCCTGTACCCAAAAGGATGACATGGACAGCATCTATGCCCCCTACCAAGAGGCGGACCTGCTGGTGCTGGCCTCCCCTTTATACTATTGGAATTTTAGCGGCCAGCTCAAAATTGCCCTGGACCGCCTCTATGCGGTGACCGAGATGTACGGCGGCGGCGGACACGACGCCCCTTTTAAGGAGGCTGTCCTGCTGATGGCGGCCGGAAGCGACACCGAGGAAAACCTGGCCCCCATGAAGGCCTATTATGCTAGCCTGCTGAACAACCTGGGCTGGAAAGACCAGGGCCAGGTACTGGCCGGTGGCGTGAACGAAGTGGGGGAAATTGAGGGCCACCCCGCTTTGGAAGAAGCCCGCCGCCTGGGCACAGCCCTGGCCTAAAAATAGGGGCAGGCTGGGGGAAGACCCCAGGCCGCGCCTTTTTCGTGAAAACGACGCCCCAAAAAGCAAAAGTGCCCCCCTTGCAGCGGGCGAGCAAGCCATTTCGTTTCCGCCGCAAAACATGGCCGATAAACAAAAAAAACAGGCCCAAACCAGGGGAACTCTCCCGGTTTGGGCCGTTTTCTTATATGTATTCTTGTTGGCAAGCCCCAGGGCGTGTGGCCGCTAGCGTTCGGTGGCCATAAAGAACAACGCCAGGGTGCCCGGGCCGGAATGGCTACCAATCACCGGGCCTATAAAATTGATGGCCACATTTTTAACGCCAAGCCGTTTTTTAATTTCACTTTCCACATACTGCGCGTCCTTTAGGCAGTCCCCATGGGAGATGAACACGGTTTGGTCCTCGGGCAGAATGGCCGTTTTCTCCATATGGCCAATCAGGGCGTCCAGGCTTTGCACACGGCCGCGCACCTTTTCCATCGGAATCAGGCGGCCCTCATTGTCCACATGCATCACGGGTTTTATGTTCAGCATGGTGCCAAACATGGCCGCCGCGCCCGAAACACGCCCGCCGCGTTTCAAAAAGTTCAAATCATCCACCGTGAACCAGTGGGCCATGTTCAGCTTGTTGTTTTCCAGCCACTGGGCCACTTCTTCTAAACTCAGGCCCTCTTTTTTCTTCTGCACGGCATGGTACACCAGCAAGCCCTGGCCCATGCTGGCCGCCAGGCTATCCACCACCACCATTTTTGCCTTGGGATACTCGGCGGCCAGTTCTTCGGTGGCCAGCCGCCCGCTGTTCACCGTGCCAGAAAGGCCCGAAGAAAAGCCGATGTACAGAATGTCTTTGCCCTTATCCAGCACTTTGCGGAACAGGGCCGCAAACTCGCTTACATTCACCTGGCTGGTAACCGACATGCTGCCCCCGCGCAGTTTTTTATAAAACTCCGCCACGGCAATATCCCGGCCATCGGCCCAGTTGGTGTAGGTTTTTCCATCCATGGTGAAGGTGAGCGGCTGGTAGTCCACCCCCCACTCGGCGTATTGCTCTGCCGAAAGATCCGCGCTGGAATCGGTAAAAATCTCATAGTCTCTCATGTTGTCCCCTCCCAAATACCCCTGGCCTTGGGGCGCATTTTCCCAGTGTGCTACCGCAATTTATTTTTGTACCAACTTACTTGCATCAAAACGGAAGAAATGCGGCAGGCCATTTTCGTAACTTACATCGGTCTGCCCGCGGAACAAGGGCAACAGATACTCCACCATCTCTTCGGTCACGTTGGTGCCCTCGTCGCAAATCCACTCCAGCGGCACCTTCCGCTCACGGTTCGCAATGTCCGAGAGGGGGGCCAGCTCATACCGCACCAAATAGGGGTGGTTACATACACGCTTGATGCACACCATGTAGTCGGTTTTTCCAGCCAGGGCGGCCTCTACCCCGCGTATGCCGCACATCTTGGCCTCCTCTAGGTCTGTTCCGCTGGCCAGGTGCATCCCAACGCGCTGCAATACACTGGGCTCCACCCCGCGTATTTTCAGCTTGGGGTATTTTTCGCTCAGGTTGTCCCGCACCAGGCTTTCCAGCGCGTCGGCCACACCGCCCAGCGCCTTGTGCCCAAACATATCCACAGAGCCGCTGTCGGCCGCGGCCACATACTCGCCGTTTTCCAGCCGCAGCCCTTCGCTCACCGCAATCAGCACACTGCGTTCCTGCTGCAATTTTTCGTCCACCTTGGCCACAAACTGCTCCGGTATAAACGGAACCTCGGGCAAGTAGATAAGGTGGGGGCCAGTGAAACCATGGGCCCGCGCCAGCACCGAGGACGCCGTAAGCCAGCCCGCGTTGCGCCCCATCACCTCCACAATAGTAACGGTGTGGTTGGGGTAGGCCGAAGCGTCAATCATAATTTCGGAAAAGCTGGCCGCCACAAAACGTGCCGCCGAGCCAAAGCCTGGGGTATGGTCTGTCTCCACCAGGTCGTTATCCACCGTTTTGGGAATGCCAATGCACTTGATATCCTCGCCCTTGCTACGGAAAAAAGCCGAGAGACGGGCCACAGTATCCATTGAATCGTTCCCGCCGTTGTAGAAGAAATAGCCAATGTTATAGTCCCGCATAATCTGCAACACTT
This sequence comes from uncultured Oscillospiraceae bacterium, assembly GCA_964472465.1. Classification (GTDB taxonomy): domain Bacteria; phylum Bacillota; class Clostridia; order Oscillospirales; family Ruminococcaceae; genus JAAYCI01. Next base: position 3,590 of record CAYYLW010000126.1, read on the forward strand.
CTTCATACACATCGCAGGGGTCGTTGGGCAGCTTAAACCGGCAGGAACCCAGGGCCATGGCCGGTGTGTGCACCAGCAGGTCAAAATCTTTCGCGGTTTTCATCTGGTCGGAAATACTGATAATCTGCCTTTGCAGCATCCCTTCCAGGCCGTGCAAAGCGCCGTACACCTCGCCAATCTCATCGGAGGCCATGGCGCGCTGTACCACGCCGGCCAAAGAGGCATTGATGGCCGGAGAAGGCCCACCAGACTGTGCAACAATCAAGTTTTTCAAGCAGAGACCACCCTTTCGCTCCGTAGTGAAAACAATTGTACCATGCATCTCTATGCGATTCAAGCAATTTACCCTTTGCCCCCGCGCCTTTGCGCACCGTTTTTGCCTAGGCCGGGCGCGCCCCGCGCTGTTGCCAGCGTTCCCAGCCCAAAGAGAATAGCGCCCCCGCCAGCAGCACAAGGCTGATTATCTGCGAAGTGGACAGGCCCCAAACAAAACCCCGGTGCACATCTCCACGTAAAAATTCCAGAAAGAAGCGCGCCACGGCATACAGGCACAAGTACAGGCGGAACAGCTTACCCTTCATGCGCCCGCGGCGCAGCAGCGCCGCCAGCAGCACAAACAGCCCCAAATTAAACGCTGCTTCCAGCAATTGCACCGGAAAACGGCGAACACCGTTGCCCCCCGGCACCAGGCTATACCGGTACACAAACCCGAAGGGGCTTTCCACCCCATAGCAGCAGCCGCCCAAAAAGCAGCCCGCCCGCCCAAACAGGTGAAACAGCGGAATGGCCGGAGCGGCAAGATCAGTATACAGGGGGATATCCAGTTTTTTGAGGCGCAGGTAGAGAAACCCCGCTGCCATGCCGCCCAGCAGACCACCATAGAAAACCGAGCCTCCCAGCGCCGCCGCCAGCGCCTGCATCTGGTTGGCAAAGGAAAGCCGCCCAATGCCAGCCAGTGCCTCAAACAACAACGGATAATTCACAAGGCCATAGAGCAAATGCCCGCCCAGCAGCACCCCCAGCCCCGCCCACAGCAGAAACTCTATCATATTGTTGTCGTCTTGCCCAAAGCGGCGGGCCTGGCGGCAAGCGTATAGGCCACTGGCAAAAACACCCAGCAACGCCAGCACCTGGTAGATGCTGAACTGCCTGCCAAAAAGGGTAAACATCTCTATCAAACGGAAAACTCCTTATAAAACAAAAAGTTACCGTTTGCCGGCTGGGTTCTGCCAGGCAAACGGTAAAGGACGAAAGCCAAAGCCTACATGGTAAGGCCGCCAGAAGCCACGGCCGCACCCACCACACAAATGGTGCACACGAACATCAGAACACCGAAAGCGGTGCCCACAATGCCCAGCACCAGGCCGGCAGTGGCCATGCCACGCTCATTAGGCTCACACTCTTTGCGCGCTTTCACGCCAAAAACGATGCCCAGGATAGGCAGCACCCAGCTTACATAGCTAACAAAGGGGATGAACCCACCCACGATGCCCACAATGCCGCAAACCAGGGCCGCAATAGCCATTTTCTTCGCACTGCTCATGATTTTAAAACCCTCCAGACGACAATATTAAAGAACAACGAGAGTATACCAATTTTTCCGGCCCTATGTCAACAAAACCAGCGTAAAAAACACAGACAAAACCCAGCCGTGCAAAGCCAGCTTTCAACGCTTCCCTGTGGAGCCAAAACCGCCGTCTCCCCGCGCGGTTTCCTCCAGCGTTTCCACCTCTTCAAAAACGGGCAGCGCCACGGGCACCACCAGCATTTGGGCAATGCGCTCCCCATTTTGTATGGTCACCGTCTCCGCAGAGAGGTTCACCATCGGCACCAGCAATTCGCCGCGATAATCGCTATCCACCACGCCCACGCCATTGGCCATGGCCAGCCCCTGGCGCAGCGCCAGGCCGCTGCGGGCAAACACCAGCGCCACATGCCCCGCGTTTGGCAGGGCCATGGCCAGCCCTGTGGGCACCGCCGCGCGCTGCCCTGGGGCCAGGCTTAGGCTTTCGCCCTCCAGGCAGGCGCATAAATCGGCCCCGGCGCTGCCAGCGGTGGCGCGGGCGGGCAACTTGGCACCCGCGCGCAGTTTCTTCATCTGTACTGTCATGGCTTGTATCCCCCGTCAAAAGTTTTTGTGTGGTGTAAAAAGCGGCAAACTCTCGCCCTTTTTTCTACTTTTCCGTGCCTCTATCCAGCAGCCCGCGGGTAAAATGGCCCGGGGCCGCCGCCCCCTTGGCAAAGGCTGTGAGCACTTCCTTCGCCTCGGCAGGGGTCTCGCTGGTAAAGTATAGGGTGGCGGTATCGGCGGGCAGTTCCTCCAAACGGTCTGCCAGCCACAGTGGCACGGGGTTATACAGGCTGCGCATTTCCTCTTGGCAAGCCATGGGGAACTGCCTGCCCTTACGGTCGGTCAGCACCGCCTGTTTTCCGCAGCCCACGCAGCCTTTCCCCGTTTGAAACGGGCAGGCCCGGGTCAACATCAGCGGCAGGTGCCCATAGGCCAGCACGTCCAGCCGCAAACCCGGCGGGCAGCCCGCCGCCAACAGGTGCATTTGCGCCCGGTTAAGCTCCAGTGAAAGCGTGAGCTGGCCGCAGCCCGCCTCGGCCAGCGCTGCCGCCGCCTGGCCGTTGGTCACATTCAGCCCAAAGCCCCCCGCCAGCGGCAGGCCGTGGCAAAGCTGCAAATGGGCCAGGTTCCCCGCTTCAAAACCCAAAAAACCCAGCGCGGCGGCCTCTTTCACCTGTTCGGCGGCCTCCCGTTCGGCACGGCCCGCCAGGAAACGCGGCAGTACCAGGCGGGTTTTCCCCCGCAGCGCCGGGGGCACTCGGGGGGCCTCCGCCAGGGGCAGCAGCAACTCTTCGCAGATGTCTGCCGCCTGCGGGGGCATGCCCGCAAGGCCCGAAAAACGCGCACGCAGGCCCGCCACCTGCCGTTTGGGGGCCGCTTTTCCCGCCGGGGGCTGCCAGGGCCGCCCTGGGCGCTTGGGCGGCTGGCTGCGCAGGGCCAGCAATTTTTCCAGCGCCTCCCGCCGCGCCGCCGACACCAAGGCCCCCGGCGCATAGAAGCCGTTTTCCTCCACCACCGGTTCCCCCGCCAAATAGAAGGGGGTACCCCCGGTTTTTTCCAGCGCGCGGCCCAAGGCCACCTTCTGCGGCGCCGCCGCAGGGGCCAGGGGGCCGGGCAGCCGGGTCTCCACCCCCCGCTCGCCGTCGCACACCCGCAAAAGGCCACCCTGTGCTTCCAATTGCAGTTCCATCTGTACCGGCACACGGGGCCGTTCACGCCGGTACAGCGCCCGCGCGGCAGGCAGGGCTTTTTTGGTATCGGCCACGGCGGCCTCGCTGCGGCGGCCAAACATCTCCTGCCCGGTACACCCGGCATACCAGCCGCCGGTAAAGGCCCCCCGGCTGAACACCGCCTGCAAAAAGGCCTCGTCATACGCTTGCCCCGCGCGGGCCTTGCAGGCCGCATCCACCACGGCGGCGCAATACTCGGCCCCGCGCAGCCGCCCTTCTATTTTGGCCGAAACCACCCCCAGCTCCCGAAGGCGGGGCAGGCTGGGTAAAATGGATAGGTCTTTGAGAGAGAGGGCGGCTTCGTTTTCTGTGGGGGCCCGCCCGTCTCCACAGCGGAAGGGCAGGCGGCAGGGCCCAGCGCAGCCGCCCCGGTTGCCGCTGCGCCCCCCCAAAAAGGCACTGAAATAGCACTGCCCCGATACCGACAGGCAGAGCGCCCCATGCACAAACACCTCCAGCTCTATGGGGGAGGCCGTCGCAATCTCGGCAATTTCTCCCTCCCGCAGCTCCCGCGCCAGAATGGCGCGGGAAAAGCCCCAGGCCGCCAGTTGCTTCACCCCGGCCAGGGAGTGCACGCTCATCTGGGTGGAGGCGTGAAGCGGCAGGCCTGGGGCCACCGCCCGGGCCAGCCGGGCGGCTGCGGGGTCCTGCACAATGGCGGCGTCGCAGCCCGCTTCATACGCGCAGCGCAAGGCGGCGGCAAACGCGGCCTCCCTGCCGGGGAACACCAGGGTGTTCAGAGCGGCATACACCCGGCAGGCGCGCGCATGGCAAAAGGCCACCGCAGCGGGCAGGGTTTCTGGGCTGAAATTCCCCGCCCCCCGCCGCGCATTAAACCCCTCAAACCCCAAATAAACACAATCCGCGCCGCTGAAAACAGCGGCGCGCATCATCTCTTCATCCCCC
>CAYYLW010000127.1:0-7782 GCA_964472465.1 uncultured Oscillospiraceae bacterium
CGGCCACATGGAGGCCGTGGGCTACGACCTGTACGTGAAGATGCTGAACGAGGCCGTGGCCATCGCCAAAGGCGAAACCCCCGCGCCAGACAAAGCCGACGTGCTCATCGACATCACGGTGGACGCCTACATTCCGGATAAGTATATCCCCGACGCCGCCGGCCGCATTGAGGCCTACAAAAAAATTGCCGCCATTGGCGGCACCGAGGATGCCAGCGAGGTATTGGCCGAGCTGGGCGACCGCTATGGCAAGCCCGGCAATGCCGTGGCCGGGCTTGTGGATATTAGCCTGCTGCGCGTCTTGGCAGCCAAACTGGGTTTTTATGACATCATCCAGCAGAAGGATTCCATTCTTCTATACAGCGACAAGCTGGACCTTGCCGCCGCCTACAAGCTGCTGAAAGAGGCGGGCATCCGCACACTGGTAAACGCCTCGGCCAAGCCCTATCTGGCCGCCCGGCTAAAGCCGGGGGATAGGCCTCTGGACATTCTCTCGGGCGTTATAAAAACTTTGGCCGAGTTGTTATTAGAGGAGGAGACTTCCCCGTGAATATCCCCGTTCTCCTACTTTACACCATACAAGCTTTGATTCACGTGGCTTTTTGCGTGTTTCTGGTTTTCCGGTGTTTTGATAACAAGTACCGGTACAGCAGAAAAACAACGATATTACTGGCCGTGATATTTGTCATCCTCTCGGTGCTTTTGATAGAAATATTCCTGGAAAGCCCCTCTCCCTTGCAAGGCTATGCCCTGCCCGTGGCTTTTCTGTGGATGGTTTTGGCCTCCGTTTTCGCCCTGGTGGCCATCCGGGCCAATGTTTTTCTTCTGCTGTTTGTGGTGTCCTTCCTCATGAGCAGCATGCTAAAAACCACCTGTGCGGCTAGAACCATTGCGGCGCTTTCCTTTTTTCCAAAAGGCGAGGTTCCATATATTTTGCTCACCCTGGGCCTTTTATTCTTAACTGTGCCTTTTGTGTGGTTTCTCATCAATCACCTGTACAAAAAGGTGGTGAACCTGCCCGTGGGCACCTCGCCCTTCCAGTGGTTGTTTGTGTTGCCGCTTGCCTTTTTTCTGATGGACTTGCTCACGGCAGAGTCCACCTACATCAGCAAAGGGTATTTGGGCCTGGCCATCCTGCTGCTTTCCAGCCTATGCGCCTATTTTTCCTATGTGGCCATGCTGCAAATGTTTTTAAAAATGCACGAGAGTTTGCTGGCCAACACCCAGATGCAATTGGCCGAACAGATGGTGAACATACAAAAAGAGCAGTACCAGCACCTGGTGGAGGGAATGGAGAGGAACGCGCGCACCGAGCACGATTTCCGCCACCACTTGATTGTGATTAAAAGCCTGGCCGATTCTACCAACCTGCAAGGCTTACAGCAATATCTGGCGGAATACGAGCAGGAATATCTGCCGGAAAGCACCGCCCCCCTGTGTAATTTGCACCTGGCAGATGTGCTGCTGCGCCACTATATGGCGCGGGCACAGGCCGCGGGCATAGAAATGGAGGCCACCGCTTTCTTCCCCGAAGGTTTTTCCCTGCCGGAACATGACCTGTGCGTGCTGTTTGGCAACCTGCTGGAAAACGCCCTGGAAAGCTGCCTGCGGCAGACCGAGGGCCGCAAATTCATCGAACTAAAAACCCAGCATATCAGCCAGTACATGCTCTATTTGAAAGTGCGCAACAGCTATTCCGGCGAAATTGTGCCAAAAGGCGACTTGCTTCTTTCCAGCAAGCGAAGTGGCACCGGGGTGGGCCTTTCCACCATCCGCCACATCGCCCAGCAAAACGGCGGTAGCTGCGTACTGAGCTACGAAAACGGCGTGTTTACCGCCCGTATTTTGCTCATTTCCTAAGGGGCCAAAAAACACAACATACCCTAGGCATTCCGCTGGGGCACGCTTACTAAGAAGAACCCCAAACCGGGCTGGGTGGCTAGCACGGGTTTGGGGTTCTTCTTTTTTACTAAAAATCCAGCTTATTCATCGTATGCCTTGCGCTTCTTTTTCACAATGGCCACCGCTGCCAACATGGCAAACACACCGCCTAGCACCAGCCAAATGGCCTGGGTGCCATCATCCCCCGTTTGGGGAGATTTGGGCGTGGTGGCTGGCGTGGTGGCTGGCGTGGTGCCTGGTGTACCCGCTGGCGTACCGGAGGAGCTAGAGGTACCGCCCCCCACCGCGCCAGGCCGCGTCTCCGTTACCGGCGGCTGCACACCGGGCAGAATATCCGAAGGTGTGTTCAGAGCGTTTTGGGGGAAGGTGGCCGACAAGACAAAGGTGGAGTTGTGCGTAAGGGGGAACACCACGTAATTATCGCCCTGCAATTCCGTGGGCACCGTTTTAGAAACAGGCTCTCCGTTCTCAAACCAAGTGACGAAAATATTCTTGGCGCCATTTTGGTATTTAGCCAAGAGATACTCGGTGTACACGCGGATATAGGCCGTGCCGGGCAGTTCCCCATTGTCCGGAAAATCCATCACAAACACGGTTTCCTCGCTCTCATAGCCATACATACTGCCATCCGTCGTGTAATTGCTCACATCCAAATTGATGTCCTTACACTTGGCCGGGTCAATATCCGTGCCCCTAAACAGCCACATCATCCCATCTTTTTGGAACAGTAGGGTTTTGTCCTGCCCCGCTATGGCGCTGAACAAAGACGAGGACGCGGTGCTGTTGTAGCTATAATCCACCACGGCCATGCCGCCGGCGGGCATGGCGTTTATTTTATCCAGCAGGGCGGGGTCGTGGGTGGTGGAAATCACCTCCACTTTGTTCTCGTTTTGTACGGTGAGTTTCCCGTTAACCGGAACTTTCACCAAAGCATCCATATTGGCGTAATCCACCAGTTCTGTAATGGTCTCCATATCATAGGGGGCCGAGTACGTGCTAATATTATCCGCTCCGTCTACAAGGCTAACAGATGTGATTTGATATTCCCTGGCCAAAAATGTGGGATCAATTGGAAAACCAACCACGTGTTTTCCTGTTTTCATTTGCTGCTCGCTACTTTGCGCATACCAATACAAGTATCTTGTCCCCTTGCGGCCGTTGCCCATGTTGTACCGTAACCCCACATGGATCCCACTGATTCCGCTGTCCTCCTCCACAAAATCCAGTTCTACTTTTAAAAGGCCTGGCGCTTGCAATTCAGGCGTTGCTACAGCAACACTATTCAGAACAGGCGAAACCAAGTCATTTACCTGTGAAGAGGTAACCGTTAGCAGTCCCTCGCATGGAATTTTTACCAAATAATCCCCATCGCTGTCATTCACCAGTTCTGTGATGACATCTTCCTCTGTATGGGCAGAATAAACGGTAAGGTTTGCCACAGCGTCACTCACAACGATAGATGATATCTGGTATTCCGCCATAACAAAACTTCCGCCCAGCACAAATTCCACTGTATACTTACCTGTCCTCAAAGGTGTCTGGCCTTCGTTTGTGGCAGACCAATACACATATCTTGTTTCAGTACGGCCATTGCTCAGGCGATACCGTAGACCCACATGAATATCACTAACCCCGCTGCCATCCTCCACCAAATCCAGCTCCACCTGCAAGGTGCCGGGGCTGCTCACCTGGGGGGTAAGCACCTTCACGCTTTTAAGCGTAGGCGAAACCAAATCATTAACCTGTGACGAAGTGACTACCAGTTTTCCCACACATGGGATTTTTACCAAGTGATCCATATCACTATAATCCACCAGTTCAGTGATGACGCCCCCCTCCAAAGGGGCAGAATAGCTTGCATGGTTTATCATGGCGTCAACCATGGTGATAGATGATATCTGGTATTCCGTCATAACAAAACTTCCGTCCAGCACAAATTCCACCGTATTCTTACCTGTCATCAAAGGCGTCTGGCCTCCGTTTGTGGCATACCAATATACATATCTTGTTTCAGTACGGCCATTGCTCAGGCGATACTGTAGACCCACATGAATATCACTAACGCCATTGCCATCCTCCACCAAATCCAGCTCCACCCGCAAGGTGCCGGGGCTGCTCACACGGGGGGTAAGCACCTTCACGCTCTTCAAAACGGGCGCGGTGGTGTCCCCCAGCGCCATGGGCGAAGGGGCGGCGGCCAAAAGGCCATTTTCCGGCAGGCTGTCATCTTCAGGGCCGTTTTCCTCGCCGCTTTGCGTCGGCTGGCTTTGGCCTGCGCCGCTGCCACTGTTTACACCGCTTTGCGGCAAGCTGGAAACCGCACTGCCACCACTAGAATTGCTCTGTGGCAGGCTGGAAATTTCACTCCCGCCCTGGATGCCGCTCTGCGGCAGGCTGGAAGCCACGCTTTCCACGCCTGGAACACTTTCTTGCGGCAAACCAGACGCTCCATTGCTCGCCTCAGCCCCTTCTGCCGCCAGCGGGGTGGACGCCGAAAGGGAATCTGCATGATTCCCCTCTTGCGCCACCACCGGCAAAGCCATGAACCCCACCATGAGAAGCGCTGCCAAAAATCCGACGATCCAACGCTTTGTAAAACCCTTCATGCCCGTTCCTCCTGTTTTCTATTCTATGGCGTCTTGCCATTGCCACATATCTTTCTGCATAGATACCCAGTTTATATATGGCACTATTATACTTGTTTTTGTTGAAATGTAAAGTGCTTTGTATCAAAAAATACTGCCTCTTTCTCCTTGCCTGCGGTAAACCGGGCACCCGTTACCGCTATTCCGCCCCGCAAAACAGCCCCAAACCGGAGACATTCTCCCGTTTGGGGCCTTCACTTTCCACTTTTAACTTTCCTTTTTCAACTTATTTCACCGTAATCAGCTCATACTCTCCGCTACCTAGGCCCATTTTTTCGGCGTGGCGAATCTGGTCTCGCCAATCGGTCACATCGTGGATGTCATGAAAATGGTCCCCGGTGTGGTTTTGGGCGTCGGCTAAGGCACTACCTGGCAGGGCGGGGGCGTCGTTCACCGCGTCAATGCAGGCACGGTCCAGGGCCACCGGGTCGAACGAGGCGAAAATTCCAATGTCCGGCACCACGGCGGTATCATTTTCGGCATGGCAATCGCAATAGGGCGACACCTGGTTCACCACGCTCACATGGAAATGGGGCCGCCCGGCCAGCACGGCTTTGGCATACTCCACCATTTTTTCGTCCACCAGGCGGGGGCCGCTATCGGTAGCATTGGAGATGGCATGGAAGGAGCACACCGCAATGCAGCGCCCACAGCCTACGCATTTGGCGTGGTCTATATGGGCCTTTTTGTTTTCGTCATATTGAATGGCGTCCTGCGCGCAGAAATGGAAGCAACGCCCGCAGGCCCGGCACTCGGCGCTGATGTCAGGCTTGCCGTCGTTGTGCATTTGCATTTTGCCCGCACGGCTGCCGCAGCCCATGCCAATGTTCTTGATGGCCCCGCCAAAACCCGTCAGTTCATGTCCTTTGAAATGGTTGAGGGACACAAAAATGTCGGCGTCCATAATCGCTTGGCCGATGCGTGCGGTCTTGAAATGTACCCCGCCCTCCACGGGCACCTCCACATCGTCGCCGCCTTTCAGCCCGTCTGCAATGATGACATGGCAACTGGTGCTGAGGGGGGAAAAACCGTTTTCTGCCGCCGCGCCCAAATGGTCCAGGGCGTTGCCCCGCCGCCCCACATACAGGGTGTTACAATCGGTGAGGAAGGGCCTGCCCCCCAGGGCCAAAATGCGGTCTGCCAGGGTTTTGGCAAAGTTTGGGCGTAGGAAAGAGAGGTTGCCGGGCTCCCCAAAATGGATTTTGATGGCCGTGAACTTGCCGGAGAAATCGATCTGTTCTATTCCTGCTTTTAGCAGCAGCTTGTCCAGCTTATCGAGTAAGCTCACCCCCGGGGTGCAGCGCATATCGGTAAAAAACACCTTCGATTTACTCATCTCTGTCTCCTTTGATCTTTACTCTACTTTAATATAAGCGCCTGGCGTCCTGTATTTTTGTGCACCACCCCTTGGTGCCGCCCTATTCTTGCGTCAGTTCCAGGTGATGGGGCTGGTTTCGGGATAATAATACTCTAAAATCCGCTCATATGTCCAGCCTTCCTCGGCGGCCTGCCCGCTGGCCCCCGCCTGGCTTAAGCCGCAGCCATGCCCTTCGCCATACACCGTAAAGATGAACTCATCCCCGCTCACTTCCAGTTCAAACGCCGGGCTGGGCAGCACCGGCTGGCCCTCGCGCAGCAGTACCTCCTGCCAAAATTGCAGGCCGCTCAGCTTTTGCTGCCCCACCTGCAAGCTTACCACATAGCCGCTGTCGTTACGCTCTATCCCGCTTATCCAGTCATAGCTTTCACCCATTTCCTCGGGGGCAAAACCGTGCTGCCGCAACAGTTCCTCCATCTCGGCGCGCGGCAGGCTAATCATCTGCCGCCAACCCTCCAAACGGGCCTCACCGGGTGTGGCCACCCCCGGCAGGTACGCGCGGGAGATACCCCACACGTCCTGGGCGGGGTTTGTACCCTGGGCCGCCATATGAAACCAGGGGGTAAAGGCCGGGTTATAGCCGTCGGCGCTCAGCACCACTTTGCCCACCTCTTCAGTCAGGCTCCGCATCTCGGCGCTGGGGGCCTCCCCCCGCACCGAGGGCGCCGGGTTGCCCGCCCCCTGCTGGTTCAGTATCCAGCTATGCACCGCCACGGCCTGGGCCTTCACGGCCTCGGGCGGGGCGGCGGGCATTTCACTTTGGCACACCGCGGCCAGCACGTTGGCCACCGTATCCCGCACCAGCACACCGTTCATGCGCACGGTTAAAAAACGGGGGTCTGGCCGTAGCAGGGTGGGCTGGGGCACGCTGGAGGACACCGCGCTGGAGGAAGCCACACTGGACGCAGGGGCCGCGCTGCCTTCCGCGCCACTTTCCGGGGCGCTGGCCGCCAGTGAAGAGGACCCCGCCGCCAGCGAGGAAGCCCCGCTTACCGGCAAGGCACCCCCCACCTGCGGGGCCGTGCTACCCGGCTGGGAACTGGGCAAGGGCTGCTGGCTGGTTTTTTGCAAAGCCGCCGCCACGGTGAGGGGCGGCTCCTCGGCATTGCTGGCAGACGCCGCCGCTTGCGACGTGGCCCCAGAGGAGGCGCTTTGCGAGGAGGCTGTGCTTTGTGACGAGGCGGCCGCCTCGTCGGTTTCCTCGGTCTCCTCGGGGTACACAGCCAGCACCGGGGCCGTGTCTTTTTCGGGCATACCCGCCTTCAATTGCAGGTCCATGTTGTCCACGCTGCCCATCAAAAAACTGCGCATCCAGCGGCTGTACAGGTTGGCAAAATCCGGCTGGGGCAGGCCCTGCTGTTCATAGTAGGCCTTGGGCATCAGCGGCTGGCCCGCCGGGGCGGCCTGGCTAAGCGCATTCGCCTCGCCCGCGCGCGCCAAACGCCCAAAAACAAAAAACCACCGCCCCGGGCTGGCCGGGTCTTCGGTGCGCAGGGTCATAAATCCATCGGTCTCGCTCACCTCCAGGGGGATGGCATACAAACTACGCCCCTGTGCGCCCAGCAAAAACCGCAAATAGTCCTCATAGCTTTCCAGCCGGGTAAAATCCGGGTCAAACTCGTCCGGCTGGCTCTGGTTTTCGTCCATGTAACCCGCGGCAAACACCCGGTATTCCCGCGCGCTGTTTTCCGTGTAATAGGTAAAACCGCTCACCTCTTTGGCGCGGGCGGTATCGGCCAATTCCAGCAGGGGCCGCAGCGCCCCGCCCCCGGCCAGCACGGTGTTCCCTCCCTGGGCCGAAAGTGCCGCATCCTCCCCCATCAGGGCCATGCCCTCGGCCCCAGCCTGCTTGAGCCC
>CAYYLW010000128.1:0-7727 GCA_964472465.1 uncultured Oscillospiraceae bacterium
GGTGGAAAGAATCACCGTCTGCTCGGCGGCGTTCACCATCTCATCGTAGCGCTGCTTCACCACCGTGGCCCCCAGCGCCGTTTCCTGCACATCGGCAAAGCCCAGTGCCAGCAAGGCGGTTTTCATGCCACCCAGGCCGGTGCCCGGCCAGTTGGCAATAAAGGAGGGCGCAAGGCTGGCCACCACCGGCGCGCCGGTGGCAATCAGTTCCTTGGCCCTCTCCAAATCGCTATGTACCCGCTTGGCATTTTGGGGGCAACTTACAAAGCAGCGCCCACACAGCACGCATTCCTCGGGCATGATGTTGGCCTGGTTATCGGAAAAACGGATGGCCTTCACCGGGCAATTCCGTATACATTTATAGCAGTGCTTGCAGTCGGTCGCTTTCAGTTCCAGATATTCGCGCATTTTTGGTTGGCTCCCCTCGGTTTTGCCGCTTTTTCAGCAGGCGGGCCCTGTCATTCATCCTGTTGTTAACATTTTAACAGGTTGCCGGTCGGGAGTAAAATATATACTTGGCATATCGATATACATTTATTGATATATCTTTAACGTTTATGGTTTTATCACACCCTTATGCGTTTATTCCGCTGTGGGTATTGACCCCCAAAATGGCCCCATAGCAAAAACCCCAGTGCAGCCCTTAGCCGTGCTGGGGTTTTGAATATGTGTGTTTGTGCTGGACGCTTTGGCCCGGGGTATAGGCGCCTACCGCGCCAAGCTAGGCTTTATGGCTTTCTTCTTCCGCCATCATCCGCACCGTTTTTTCCAGCGATTTTTTGATCTCCCGGATATACATCTCCTCCAGTTGGCTGAACTCATGCCCTTTTTGGAAGATGAGACAATCTTGGAAGCAGGGGCTTACATCGCTGCGTTTTTGCACCAGGCCGTTGCGTTTCAGCACGTCCTTGGGCATGGGGGCCACCCACATGAAGGTACCGGGCACCCTGGCCAAAATGTCATACTGGCTGCCACGCTCGTACAGGTACACCTTTTTGTCGCCTGGGGTTTTCCCGCGCTCCATATCGGCCGTTTCGCCCATGGCCCCCGGCACGGCAGAATCTCCATGCACCAGCTCAATGAAGGAGGACAAGAACTCCCCCGGAACGGATTCCATCTGGGCCAAGGGGCTGGAACGGGACACCAGCAGAAAATACTCCGACTGTAGCAGTTCCTGGCACTCCAGGTCGTTTTCGTCCAACATGGTGCGGAAATACCCCGCATACTCTGTTTTATAGCGGATGGCCCCAAAATCGGCCAGGCCATCGGCCACGTGGCGGATGGAGCGCAGGGTATTGGTCTCCATCAAGTCTGCATCTACAGAGCGGCCCGGGTCCATACGGGAGAGGAAATTTGTAAAGGCCTCCACCATATAGCTGGCGCGGGGAATGGTTACGCGGATACGCTGGGCCAGGGCATCCCCCTCGCGCCCCAGGGCCTCCATGGCGTCGTACTGGCGCAGGATGTTCTGCGCATAGCGCAAAAACTCCCGGCCCTTGGGCGTCACCTCCGCCCCCTTGGAGGTGCGTGTGAAAATGGTGATGTTGAGGTTTTGCTCCAGTTCTTTGATTGCTTTGCTCAGGTTCGGCTGGCCCATGTACAGGCTTTCGGCCGCCTGAGAAATGGAGCCTGCCCGGGCCACCTCCAGCGCATAACGAAGATGTAAAATGTTCACTTCTCTTTCCCCCGTTTCGGTTGTATCGTATCGGCCAAATGCTGCGAGAGCAGCGCCAGAGAGGCCGCCATATTTTCATTTTGTACCAGTACCTCGGGCGGAACTTTCAAATGGGTGGGGGCAAAATTCCAAATGGCCAGCACCCCGCATTCCACCAGCTTATCGCACACCTCTTGGGCGCAGGCCGCCGGCGCCGTAATAATACCCACCTGCACCTGCATACGCTGGCAGATAGCGGCCAAGCGGCTCATGGGAAACACCATCTTGCCCCCCACACTTGTACCGGCCAGGGTTTCATCCTCGTCGAAAGCCGCCACAATGCGCACGCCCTGTTCCTCAAACCCCTGGTAGGCCAGCAGGGCCTTGCCCAGTTGCCCTGCGCCCACCAGCACCGCGTCCGAGCGGTTTTGATAACCCAGGCATTCGCTGATACTGGCCAGCAATGCCTCCACCTCAAAGCCCTTGCGGGGCTTTCCGGGCGCATGGCTCACGGCGGCCAGGTCTTTGCGCACCTGCACCTCGTTCAGCCCCAATTCATGGGCTATGGCCGGGGCCGCCACATAGTCAATTTTGTCTTCATATAAACTGCGCAGAAAAGCATAGTAGCTGGGCAGGCGTTTGAAGGTTTGCAGCGAAATGGAAGCCGCCCGCCCCGCATTTTCCACTTTTTCCTTTTCCCTCATATTTCACGGCTCCATCCCCGCACAGCACTATTATTACCAGTATCCATAATACTACTCCTTGTGCACCTCTGCGTCAAGGCTTTCTGCCTTTCTCACCGGGGCTTTTTCCACCCTGTATTGGCCCTATGTAGGCACACAAAATCGGCAACCTGGCTGTGAACACCAGGTTGCCGATTTTCCGGTTTTGTATACAACGCTACACGAAAATATCCTGCAACACATCGTACACCCGTTGGCGGGCGGCTGTCACGTCCTCGCTGCGCCCCCATAGGCCGTCAAACTCCATGGCGCGCTGTAAGTGGCTCAGGTAGTTTGGGTCGGCCAGCATCTCTTCAAAGCCTGCCCCGGCCTCCCAGCCGTTTTGCAGGGCCACGCCGCCGCTGGCGGGTGGCAAGAGTTGCATCATCGAAAGCTCGCTCTCCTCGGCCGAAAGCAGCCCCCGGCCCACCAGTTCGTTTAGCAAAGAGCGGCGCCCACTCATGCCCTGTATGTTGCCTATATCAAACTGGGCGCGCAGGGCTTCCTTTTGCTCTTCACTCAAGGCCTCTACCCTGGCTGGGGCATTTTGGGCAATCACGCCGTCACTCTGCATCATGGCCAACACGTCCATAAAACGGGCGTTACTGGCAATGTTCTCCGCTTTTTGGCGGGCAGAATCCACCGTGCGTACCCCGCCTAAGCCGGTACTCCGAATTTCCATAGATGTTGTTTCCCTCCTTTTTCTCCGCTTCTTACCAAAGATGCAACGGGCGTCCCTGCCACTTTGCACCTCCCTGCGGTTATTCGGGGTCTTGTATATTCATTCGGCGCAGCCGGCCACATTCTTAACCCCTCTTGGGAACCACCGGCCCACATTTGGGAACAGCCGGGCATTTGCTGAACAGACGTCTCTTTCCGCTTAAAAACATGTTCCCAAATGTAGTTGATGTGTAAAAACTTGCGGGTCTATGTGTGCTTTCTGGCGTTGACGGGGTTTTTCTTATATGGTTTAATAAGGGCTAGGGAGAAGGGGATGGAGGTGCCGCAGGTGCGTTGCGCTATTTGTGATGACGATTACCTCTTTCTAAAAGAGTTTGGCCTGCGTTTAGAGACCCTTCTTGCGGAAAAAGGCATCACCTGCGAGTTGCATGCTTTCCTCACCCCCTCGGAGCTATTGCTGGCAAAGCTGGACAGCTTCGACATCGTGTTTCTGAATGTGGATATGGGCGTGTGGGACGGGCTGAATGTGGCCCGGGACATCCGCCAAGCGGGCAGCAACACCCTTCTAATTTTCGTTTCGGCCTTTTTGCATTTTGCACCGGGCGGTTACGAGGTGGGGGCCTTCCGCTATTTGCTGAAAAAGGAACTGGACAAATCTCTGGCTCCCGCTTTGGCCGCCGCTATCAAGCAACTGGGCCTGAGCGCCGAGCGCATCAGCGTGTGTGTGGGGCGGGAAACGCTGGAACTGCCCATTGGCAACATTGTGTATGCCGAGAGCAACAAGCGCATTGTCACCTTCCACATGCAGCACCATTCCCCCAAAGACCTCTCCAGCTACATGAAACTGGCCGATTTGGACGAGCTGCTTTCGGGCAAAGGGTTTTTGCGGGTGCAAAAAAGTTTTCTTGTGAATATGCGCTACATAGAAAATATCAACAACTACGAGGTGACCCTGACCGAGGGCACCGTGTTGCAAGCCAGCCGCCAAAATTACCGGAACCTGCGCGAGAGTTTCGCCGGGTGGCGGCAGGCGTTTGTTTCGTAGCGTTTTTTCCCTTTTTTATGCCATCCCTTTGTTTCCTTTGCTACCACTGCCGGTGCAAAGGAGACAGCCATAACACAAAAAGCGCCGCCTTAAGTGCCTGAGCAACACTTAAAACGGCGCTTTTTGCTGCTTTTCTGCCATACCTTCCCCACTGTACAATAATACCCCCCTGCCCCCACAAAAGAAACAGCCCGTAGCCTGCTGGGCCAAATACAGTCCCCTAGGCCACACACCGGGTACCATCCCGGCCGGTAGAATGATTTGTGTTCGTTGTAGCTACCTGGTATAATAGATACAAATCCAAAAAACCTACATAAAACAGCGTACCCCCTAAAAGGAGGAGTTTTCCATGTCTCGTAATGAATCGGCTTTTTTACGCATCATCAGCATTCTTATGGTAATCGGGGGCATTGTTGGCCTGCTGGGCTGCCTGTCCATTTTCGCCCTCGCCACCTTGGTGCCCGCCGGGTCTCAATCTGGCCTTGCTTTGGCCTTCACGCTCATCGGGGGGGCGGGCTCTGTGCTGCAGCTTATCAGCGGCATTTTTGGCCTGCGGGCCTGGAAAAATCCCCCCCAGGCCATCAACTGCATCCTCGTGGGTTTCATCACTCTTGCCTTGGCGCTGGCCAACAACATCTACAGCATCCTCTCTATGGTGAGCAACGCCTATCTGGATGTACCCGCCTTGATTCTATCCCTGCTGGTGGGGCTAGCGCTTCCCATCCTCTATGTTGTGGCCGCCTTCCAGCAGCACAGAAAAAATCCCCCTGTGAACCGCGCCAAAACCTCTACATGCAAGGCCCAAGTACCACCCACCGGCAACGGCTCCAGTGAGGTATAGGCCATGAAGAAGTTTATTATCTCGGCTTGTGCCATCATTGTTGTACTGGGGCTGGTTACTTGCGCCAAGCTAAACAACGAGCCTGCCCCGCCCCCTGTTCCCAGTTCTAGTATCCCCATCCCTTCCAGTTCTGCGGCGGCCTCCAGCGCCGCGCCCGCCGTTTCCTCGGCGCCTGTCTCCTCTAGCTCGGTGGCGCCCAGCACCCCGCCGCCCGCCAAGGCGCCCGTCGGCAGCAGCATTGAAGGAAGCTGGGTAACCAAAAGCGTCACCTTTGAAAGCAAGAGTTACACCCCCGAAGAACTGGAAGAGAGCCTGACCAAGGCCGAATCTTTGCTAGGTGACATGCAAAAGCAAATGGATGCTCTCGAAATCATCAAGACCCTCAACATGACCTTTGAGCCCGAGGGCAAAGGCACCCTAAGTTGCACCGCTGGCGGCGAGGAAATTAGCATGCCCTTCACCTGGGAGGGCCAGGACGGCAGCTATACTCTGGACGATGGCACCAACCCGCCCACCGCCCTTGTGCATTACGCCGACGACACCCTTAGCTACACCTATGGCGGCTTTGAACTGCTTTTGATGCCCGCCGCTGCATAACGTTTCTTTGATGAGAAAAACCACGGCGCCATTTTACAGCGCCGTGGTTTTTCTGTGTTTGTGTTTCAGCCCGGTTATTCTTCCGCCTCCGGGGCCGTTCTGCCCATGCGGCGGAAGCGCTGGTAGCGCTGCCTGCGCAGTTCGTCTGCTGGCAGGCGGCCTAAAACCGCAAAGATGCCGCCCAGTCTCTCTTTTAAAAGCGAAAAATCCCATTCGGGCAGTATGTCATCGATGATACCCAGTTGAAGCAAATCTGGCGGGGTGATTTTTAGGCAGTTGGCGGCCTCCCCGGCCTTTGTGGCGTCCTTATACAGAATGCTGGCGCAGCCCTCAGGGCTGATGACAGAATACACAGAGTTCTCCATCATCCACACCCTATCGGCCACCGCCAGGGCCAGCGCACCGCCGCTGCCGCCCTCGCCCAGCAGAATGCTGATAACCGGCACGCCCAGGGTCATCATCTCCATCAGGTTTTCGGCGATGGCCTGCCCTTGGCCGCGCTCCTCCGCCCCGATGCCGCAATACGCGCCCGAGGTATCCACCAGGCAGAGCACCGGGCGGCCGAATTTCTCGGCCTGTTTCATCAGGCGCAGGGCCTTGCGGTAGCCCTCCGGATGGGCCATGCCAAAATTGCGCCGGGCCCGCTCATTGATGTCGCCGCCTTTTTCGTGGGCAATCACCGTCACCGGCTTACCGCCCATGCGCCCCACCCCACCTATAATGGCGTGGTCATCGGCGAAGCGACGGTCGCCCCGCATCTCAATAAATTCACTGCACAGCGCTTTGATAAGCGCCTTGCCCGAGGGCCGCCCCGGCTCCCGGGCTCTACGTACCACCTCGTAGGCATCGGCGGTTTTGGGGGCGGCTTCCGGGGCATCATTGGCCTCTGTGGTCACCGCATCCGTTTGCTCAGGCACTGGCTCCTGCGGGGCGGGGTCCGTAGTAAGGCCCGCCTCCCCTGTGTGCAAACGCAATATTTGGGCCAGGGTGGCCTTCATCTTGCCGCGGGGAATCACCGCATCCAAAAAACCCTTTTCCAGCAAAAATTCCGCCCGCTGGAAGTTTTTGGGCAGACGCTGGCGCAGGGTTTGCTCTATGACGCGTGGCCCGGCAAACGCAACCAGTGCACCGGGCTCTGCCAGCAGGATGTCTCCCTCCATGGCGAAGCTGGCCGTAACCCCGCCCGTGGTGGGGTCGCACAGCACGGTGATGTACAATAGGCCCGCATCGCTGTGGTATTTTACCGCACCGCTCGTCTTGGCCATCTGCACCAGGCTGAGCATGCCCTCTTGCATCCGGGCGCCACCGCTGAGGGTGAAGCCCACCACTGGCAGCCTTTCCCGCAGGGCATATTCAAACAAGCGGGTGATTTTCTCCCCGGTGGCACTGCCCATACTGCCCATCATAAACTCCGGGTTCATGGCGAACACACAGCAGGGCTGCCCCTCGATGTTGCCACGGCCACACAGCACTTCCTCTATGTCCCTGGCCGCATAGTCTTTCAGTTTGGCGGCATAGCCGGGAAAGCTTAGCGGGTCTCCACTTTTTACACCGCCATCGAAAGCGGTAAAGCTGCCTTCGTCGCACACTAAATCCACACGCTGGCGGGCCGTCATCTTAAAGTGGTGCCCGCAGGCGGGGCAAAGGGAATGGTTCTCTTCCACCTCCGCCGTAAACAGGGTTTGCCCACAAGCGGGGCATTTCATGCACAGGGCGTCCGGCACATCTGGAAGCACGGGTTTGCCGGGCTTTTCCTCCAGGCTGTTGCGGTTCTTTTTAAAGTTGAATTTCGCCATATGATTGGAGCTGCCTGGTTTTGTAGCAAAAACCAGCCAGCCCCCACCCCCTTTATGTATTTCCTGTTGGTTTTCTTCTTCTAGCGCAGGGGCATGTTTTTCATCCCGGTGCGGCTTTTCATCATAAAATCGGTTTTATAGCTGCCATCTAGGAACAGTTCGTCGTCCAGAATATCCAGTTGCAACTCGGCCGTATTGGGCAACGGCTCCACACACAGTTCGCTAAGCGCCGCGCGCATTTTGCACACCGCGCTCCTACGGTCCCGCCCATGCACAATCAGCTTGCCCAGCAAGGAATCATAATAGGGCGGCACGAAACAGCCCTCATAGAGAGCCGTGTCGAAACGCACCCCCGGCCCGCCGGGGATGTGCAGGGTCTCCACCCGGCCGC
>CAYYLW010000129.1:0-7618 GCA_964472465.1 uncultured Oscillospiraceae bacterium
ATTTGCCGAAGCCTTCCCTGGCGACCAGGGAAAAATCGACTACATGGCCCTGATAGGCGAGGGGCATATCCGCATGGCCAATATCTGCTGCTATGCCACCCATTCCATCAACGGCGTCTCCAAGCTGCACAGCGAAATCATCAAAGAAACCGTTTTTCACGATTACTTCCTCTTCGCCCCGCAAAAATTCACCAATGTCACCAACGGTATCGCCTACCGCCGCTGGCTTTTGCAGGCAAACCCCGCGCTCACCAGTTGCCTGGAGGACATCATCGGCCCCGGCTTTAAGAAAAACGCCGCCGAGCTATCCAAGCTGCGTGCCAGCATAAACGACAGTGCCGTGCTGGCCCGCCTTTGCGAGGTGAAGCGCCAAAACAAAGCCCTTTTCTCGGACCATCTGGCAAAAAAAGGCGGCATGAGGCTAGACCCCGACAGCATTTTTGACTGCCAGGTGAAGCGAATGCACGAGTATAAGCGCCAGCACATGAATGCGCTGAACATCGCCGCTGAATACCTCTTCCTCAAAAACAACCCAAACGCCGATTTTGTGCCCAAGACCTACATCTTTGCGGCTAAGGCCGCCAGCGGCTACTACATGGCCAAACAGATGATACGCCTGATTTGGCAGCTGGGGAGGCTGATTGACGCCGACGAGGCGGTGCGCGAAAAACTGCGGGTGACCTATCTGGTGGATTACAACGTCACCACCAGCGAGCGGCTGATGCCCGCCAGTGAAATCTCCGAGCAAATCAGCCTGGCCGGCACCGAAGCCTCGGGCACTGGAAACATGAAATTCATGCTGAACGGGGCCATCACCCTGGGCACCCTGGACGGTGCCAACATCGAAATTGCCGAGGCCGCGGGAAAAGAGAATTTCATCCAGTTCGGCCTTTTGCGCGAAGAGGTGGACGCGCTGAAACAGCAGGGCTACCACCCCGCCCAGTTCATCGCCAAAGACCCGGTGGCCGAAGAGGTGCTGTGCTTTTTGGAAAAGGGCTGGAACGGCGAAAACTTCCACGAAATTGCCGACAACCTGCGCACCGCCGACACCTATATGGTGATGGCCGATTTTGCCGCCTACCGCGCCGCCCAGGCCAAGGTTTCCAAAATTTACCGCAGCGGCGATGCCTTCAACAAGATGAGCCTGGCCAACATCGCCGGCAGCGGCATCTTCTCGGCCGACCGCGCCGTGCAGGAATACGCCAAAAACATCTGGAAAACCGAACCGGTGAAGTGGTAAGTGCATAAACCAAGTGAAAAGTTAAAGGGCAAGGGCCCCAACAAACCCCCGGCTCACCGTTTTCACCCCCTCATCAGAGGGAGGAAAGGGCAGCCTTACCGCCCCAGACCATAATACCTATATAGGCAGCACGCAAACAGAGGGGAGCCACACCATGGAACGCGCCATTTTTTGCAGCCAGGATAAGGCCTACAAAACCCCTTTCGGCGCCGTGAAAGCCGGGGAGGAACTTTGCTTCACCCTGCGGGTGCCCACCGGTTTTGGCTGCCGCACCCCCTACTTGTTTTTGCGGCAGGATGGCGGCGAAACCCAGCAAATTTCGCTTCCCTTTGTGAAGACCGAGGACGACTGCGACCTGTTTACCCTACGCCAAAACGCGCCGGCTGCGGGGCTTTACTTTTACTATTTTGATTTGTACACCGATTACCGTAAGCTGTTCTGCGGCACCTGCGGGCAGGCCTTCATCACCACCGGAGATGGCCCGCTGTGGCAGCTTACGGTGTACGACCCCGCCTTTGAAACCCCCGCCGAAACGGCGGGCGGGGTGATGTACCAAATTTTCCCGGACCGTTTTTTGGAGGGTAACCCCGACAAACCCCTTGGCTACAACGAGCGCATCTACCGCCCAGACAAACGCAAGGAGCCCTATTACTGGCCCCTGGAGGTGGAGGACGGGCACCTGACGCTGGATTATTTTGGCGGCGATTTGCTGGGCATTGAAAAACGCCTGCCCTTTTTGCGTACACTCGGGGTGGATATCCTCTACCTAAACCCCATTTTTGAAGCTCATTCCAACCACCGCTATAACACCGCCGATTACATGCGGGTGGACCCCTACCTTGGCACAAACGAGGATTTTGCCCGCCTGTGCCAAAAAGCTGCCGAGGTGGGAATCCGCATCATTCTGGACGGGGTGTTCAGCCACACGGGAAGCGACTCTCTGTATTTCAACCGCGAGGGGCGTTACCCCGCCCTGGGCGCCTGGCAAAGCCCCCAAAGCCCCTACCGCTCCTGGTACCATTTCCGCCCAGACGGCAGCTACGAAAGCTGGTGGGGGTTTGCCACCCTGCCCTGCTGCAACAAGCAAAACCCGGCCTTCCGGCGTTTCATCTGCGGGGTGGACGGTGTGATTGATTATTGGCTGAGCCAGGGCGCGGCGGGCTTCCGGCTGGATGTGGCAGACGAACTGCCGGACGATTTCATCGCCGAGATACGCGCTGCGGTAAAACGCCATGGCACCGACAAACTGCTGATTGGCGAAGTGTGGGAGGATGCTTCGAACAAAGAAGCCTATGGCGTGCGGCGGCGTTATTTCCAAGGCGCAGAGCTGGACGGCGTGATGAACTACCCCTTCCGCAACGCCATTCTGGCCTTTTTGCACGGCGGCGACGGCCTGGCCTTTGCCGATGCGGTGATGCGCATCTGTGAAAACTACCCCGCCCCGGCCCTGGCGGCCTGCACCACCCACCTCTCCACCCACGACACCGAACGCCTGCTCACCGCCCTGGCCGACGAACCCCTAAATGGCCGCGGGCGGGACTGGCAGAGCGGCCGCCGCCTGCCTTCTGGGGACTATGAGTACGGCCTGCGGCTGGCAAAACTGGCCTTTGTGCTGCAATTCACCCTGCCGGGCATCCCCTGCCTGTACTATGGC
This sequence comes from uncultured Oscillospiraceae bacterium, assembly GCA_964472465.1. GTDB lineage: Bacteria > Bacillota > Clostridia > Oscillospirales > Ruminococcaceae > JAAYCI01. The sequence goes on from CAYYLW010000129.1 coordinate 2,895, forward strand.
GATGAGATTGCCATGCAGGGCTACAAGGACCCCTTCAACCGCGCTTACTATGATTGGACCGCCGACGAAACCCGCCTGATTGAACTGGTGATTCAGCTCTCCCATCTGCGGCATGCCTGCCCAGCTTTCCAAGGCGGGTATACCCACTTTACCTGCATGCAAGCGGGGGCCGTGGTGTTTGAGCGGCGGTATGGCGGCGCGGTGGCCGCCGTGGCGGTCAACCTTTCAGGCAAGGAATTCACCGCCGAACTATTGGGCCAGCCCGTGCGGTTGCTTCATTTGGGTTATGCCTGGCGGGTTTCCGGCGCATGAAACCCGCTTGCCTAATAGGGCCGCAATGCCGTGGCCATGCCACTGCTCACTCCACCCAACACTTTTTTCCTTTTGGAGGTTCTATGCCCGCATTGATTTTGGCGTCCCAAAGCCCCCGGCGGCAGGAGCTGCTGCGCCTGATTACCCCACATTTCACCGTACAGGTGGCCGGGCTGGATGAAAGCGCCCACCAGGCAAACACGCCCGCGGCCTTAGCCGGGGCGCTTGCTTTTGCCAAGGCCCAGGCCGTGTTCGCCCCGGGCGGCGGCGCCGCCGTCATTGGCTGCGATACCGTGGTGGAGTTGGACGGCCGGGTGCTGGGCAAGCCCGCAGACGCGGCCCAGGCCACAGAGATGCTGGGCGCCCTCAGCGGGCGGGCCCACCAGGTGCACACTGGGGTGGCCGTGCTACACGGCGGGGGGGCCCTGCGTTTTGTGGAAAGCAGCACCGTCTATTTCTCCCCCCTCCCACCCGCGGAAATCAAGGCCGTGGCCGCCACCGCCGAACCCTACGATAAGGCTGGCGGTTATGGCATCCAGGGCTGGGCCGCCCGTTTCATCCCCCGCATCGAAGGCTGCTTTTACAACGTGATGGGCCTGCCCGTGGCCGCGCTATGGCAGGCGCTGAACGGGGCCGGGCTGTTGTAGCGCTACCGTCCCAGGGCCGCTTGCCCGGGCATCCGGGTGAAACTTTGGGTAAAAAAGCACAAAACGCGCTTGCCGCCAAAGCGGTTTTCTGCTATAATCAACAACATAAGTATGCTGGGGAAGGGTTTGCCCATTTTTTTGGCGCATGGCCTTTCCCGGTGTAAGGTTTTTGGAGGTACGTGCCCTTATGGATACGGTTATTATCGCTTTCGTGTCTGGCAAGGGCGGAACCGGCAACACCACCACGGCAGTTCTTACCGGGCGGGCCCTGGCCAGCCTGGGGAAAAAGGTACTGTATGTGGAGCTGAAAACCTCCCTACGCACCGCCGACATTGTGGCCAGCATGGCCCGGCAGGTGGTGTTTGATGTATCGGACGTACTGAGAGGGGTATGCAGCCTGGAAAAAGCCGTGCTGCAAAACCACCAGCAAGAGGGGTTTTGGGTGCTATGCGCCCCCTATGAGGATGGGTTTTGGAGCAAGCGTAGCCTGGCCAAAATGCTGGCAAATTGCCAGGGGAACTACGATTTTGTTCTGCTAGATGCCGCCAGCGGGCTGGACGAGGGTTTTGCCCTGGCCACCGAGGCGGCAGACCGCACCGTTATGGTGCTTACGCCCGACCCTGCCACCCTGCGCATTGGCCATTTGATGGCCCACCAGCCCGAACTGGAACACAAGCCCATCCGCATGATTTTAAACCGGGTACACCCGGAGCGCGCCATGGCCCGCGGTGTGATGAAAGACCTGGACGAGGCCATTGATATGGCGGGGGTGCAATTGCTTGGCGTTGTGCCAGATTCCGCCGCCATTCAAATTGCCACCACCGGCAGCCGCCCGCTGGGTAAACACACCCCCGAAAATAAAATTTACCTGGCCATTGCCCGCCGCATTCTGGGGGAGGACGTTCCTCTTTTATGCCAATAGCCACAATAACCGCCTGTTATTTCAAGCGTTTGAATGGAGTTTTCATATGAATATCGCCCTCATCGCACACGATTCTAAAAAAGAGCTGATGGTACAGTTCTGCACCGCCTATATCCACACCTTTGCCAAGCACACCCTGCTTGCCACCGGCACCACCGGCAAACTGGTGGCCGAATCCACGGGCCTGGAGGTACACCGTTTCCTCTCCGGCACCCATGGGGGAGACCAGCAAATTGCCGCGCGCATCGCCTGCAATGAAATCGACCTGCTGCTCTTTTTCCGGGACCCCATCAGCGCAAAGCCCGGCGAACCCAGCGACATCAACCTGCTGCGCCTGTGCGATATGCACAGCATTCCCATGGCCACCAACATCGCCACCGCCGAGGTGCTCATCCACGGCCTGGAGCGTGGCGATTTGGATTGGCGCGATATTGTAAACCCCAAAAATTAAACTGGGGCAAGGGCGTGTTCGCCCACCAAGGCGTTTTGGTATGCAAAACCCCGCACCCTGGGCCTGGCTCTTACAAGCTGGCCTGGGGGCCTTTTGTTTCACAGGCCCGCCCGCCCCAACACGGAGGAAACCATGACCAGAATACTCATAGACGCCGACGGCTGCCCGGTGGTAGACCTGGCCGTACAAACGGCAAAACAGCATCATGTCGCCTGCATCATCCTGTGCGATACCGCCCATGTGTTCGAAAAGACCGGCGCGCAGACCATCACGGTTTCCAAAGGGGCCGATAGCGTGGATTTTGCGCTGGTGAACATGGTGCAAAAGGGCGATATCGTGGTGACGCAGGACTATGGGCTGGCCGCCATGTGCCTGGCGCGCGGCGCGGTGCCCCTCAGCCAGGATGGCCTTGTGTATGATGACGGCAACATTTTGCCCCTGCTTTCCCAGCGCGCCATGGCAAAGAAAATCCGCATGGGCGGGGGCCGGCTGAAGGGGAGCGCCAAACGCAGCCCCGCGCAAAACCAGGCGTTTGAGCAAGCGCTCCAAACACTACTACGCGGCGCGGGCCCGGCATAAAACAGACGGCAAAGGATGGGTATGCACAAGATAGTTTTGCTTGCGGTAAACGCAAAATATATACACAGCTCGCTTTCGGTGTGGGCGCTGGCAAGCGGCGTTTCGCACTATGCCCGCACGGCGGCCGAAACAGCGGTGGTGGAATGCACCATCAACCAGCCCCCCGCCCTGGCCGTGGCCCAGGTGGCCGCCCACGCCCCCCAGGTGGTGGGTATCTCCAGCTATATTTGGAACGCCTCCATGCTGCCCACGCTCCTTTCCGGCCTGCGGGCCGCCTTGCCAAAGGCCGTCCTCGTATTGGGCGGCCCCGAGGCCTCCTTCCAGGCGGAACACTGGCTTTTGCAAGGGGCAGACTATGTGCTGTGCGGCGAGGGGGAGCGCAGCTTTCCCGCCCTGGTGGACGCCCTTTTTACCCCCGCCCCCCTCTCTGGCATTCCCGGCCTGTGCTGGCTGGAGGCGGGCCGCCTGCGCTCTAACCCGCAGGCCCCCTTGGCTGAAACGCCCCCAAACCCCCACACCCCCGCCTGGTTTGCGGCGCTGGGCGGCCGCATTGCTTACCTTGAAACCTCGCGCGGCTGCCCTTTTTCCTGTGCCTTCTGCCTGTCCGGCCAGGATACAGCCCGTTTCTTTCCCCTGGCGTACGCCAAACAGCAGCTTACGGCGCTGGCGGGCTGTGGGGCCAAAACCATCAAATTGGTGGACCGCACCTTCAACTGCAACGCCAGCAGGGCCTACGCCCTTTTTTCCCATGTGATCGAACTGGACACCGACTGCTGCTTTCACTTTGAGGTAGCCGCCGATTTGTTTGATGCGCGCACGGTTGCGCTTTTACAAACCGCCCCACCGGGGCGCATCCAGCTGGAAGCCGGGCTGCAAAGTTTTTACGCGCCCACCCTACAGGCGGTATCCCGCCGCACCAACCTACCAAAGGCGGCGCAAAACCTGCGGGCCCTTTTAGCCGGCGGCAACATCCACATCCATGTGGATTTGATTGCCGGGTTGCCGCTGGAAAGCTTTGCCGAGTTCCAAAACAGTTTTAACAGCGCCTATGCCCTGGGCGCGCACCAGTTGCAGCTTGGGTTCCTAAAACTCTTGCATGGCAGCGCCCTGCGCCGCGATGCGTCCCAATGGGGCATCGTATATGCGGCGCAGCCCCCTTACGAGATTCTGCAAAGCGGTTATATCCGCCCCGAAGAGCTGGACATCCTGCGCCTGGTGGAGGATGCACTGGAACACGCCTACAACAGTGGGCGTTTCCCCGGCACCCTGCGCTATGTGCTGGATGCCAGCGGCCTACAGCCTTTTGCGCTGTACCGTGGCCTAGGGCAAGCGGTGCCCCACGGTGGCATGCCGCTTTTCCGCTATGCCGAAAAGCTGTTTGCCTATTTTTCTGCCCTGCCGGGCGTGCAGGCCGCGCTGTTGCGGGACGCCATGGTCTGCGATTTACTGGCGGGGGCCAAGGGCGAAAGCCTGCCCCCCGCGCTGCGCCTACAAAACCCCGCCCAGCACAAATGGGTGGTGCAGCAGGCGGCCGCCTTTTGGGGCCATGCCGTCCCCCGGCGCGAGACCGCCCTGCTGGCCAGCCGCCCCGAGGGCGTGTTTGTGGGGGAGGGGCCCCACCCTGTTACCGGCCGGTATGCGCTGCATTTTGTGGCGCTTCCCAAAGATGCGGCGCAGGGCCAAGGCAGCGCGCCAGAATAGGCCTAGGGCCTCTTTTACAAGCTAGGCCCCCAGCCCACACAGTGCAAAACCCAAAACTCTGTAGGTTTGTCAAACATATTGGACAGTTTGGAAAGAAAAAGAGACTAAAAGA